>NZ_CP027762.1:0-300000 GCF_003852315.1 Pseudomonas sp. LBUM920 | reverse complement strand
GATACCCTGAGCAGCCTGGACAAGATCCATCGCTTTGCCTACAGCAAACTCGGCAACGAGTACCTGTGGAGCCCTTCGATGCCGTGCCCGCTGCCGGCTGAGGAAGATATTCCGATTGCCTACTACGGCACCTCCAATATCGGTCAGCTCAAGTACGTTTACCGCAAGGGCCTGGCCCTGCGTTACGGCAAGACCATGCAGTGCATCGCCGGCATTCACTACAACTTTTCCCTGCCGGAGCAGTTGTGGCCCTTGCTCAAGGAGACTGAAGGTTTCGTCGGTACCGACCGCGACTACCAGTCCACGGCCTACATTGCATTGATCCGTAACTTCCGCCGCTACAGCTGGCTGCTGATGTACCTGTTCGGCGCCTCGCCGGCCCTGGACGCAGGTTTCCTGCGCGGTCGCTCGCACCAGTTGGAAGTGCTGGACGCCGACACGCTGTACCTGCCGTACGCCACCAGCTTGCGCATGAGCGACCTGGGTTACCAGAGCAACGCCCAGGCCGGCCTCACGCCGTGCTACAACGACCTGGCCAGCTACACCGACAGCCTGCGCGAAGCGGTGGCAACGCCCTACGCGCCTTATGTCGAAGTTGGCACCCATAAGGACGGTGAGTGGGTTCAGCTCAACACCAACATCCTGCAGATCGAAAACGAGTACTACTCCAACATTCGCCCCAAGCGCGTGACCTACACCGGCGAGCGCCCCATCCAGGCGCTGATGGCCCGTGGCATCCAGTACATCGAAGTGCGTTGCCTGGACATCAACCCGTTCCTGCCCTTGGGCATTGACTTGCCGGAGTCGCGCTTCCTCGACGCATTCCTGCTGTATTGCGCACTGAACGACAGCCCACTGTTCGCCAACAACGAGTGCGGCAATGCCACCTCCAACTTCCTCAGCGTGGTCAAGGAAGGCCGCCGTCCGGGCCTGCAGTTGCAGCGTCAGGGCCAGCCTGTGGACATGAAGGAATGGGCCACCGAGCTGCTGGAGCACATTGCGCCGTTGGCAGCGTTGCTGGATCAGAGCCATGGCATGACCGAGCACAGCGAGGCGCTGGATGCTCAACTGGCGAAGGTCAAGGATCCATCCCTGACGCCATCGGCCCAAGTGCTGGCGGCGATGGCCGAACGCAAGGAGAGCTTTGCGCAGTTCTCGCTGCACCAGAGCGAGGTGCACGCCGAGCATTTCCGTAAAGAGCCGCTGCCGGCCGAAGATCAGGCGCGCTTTGAAGAACTGGCGCGCACGTCGCTGGCGCAACAGGCGGAACTGGAGCAAAACGAGGTCGGCGACTTCGATGTGTTCGTCGGGTCGTACCAGGCGAGCATCCTGGCAATCAGTAACTAACTGAAGCCGAACCCGGCTCGAAATGTGGGAGAGGGACTGCCCCCGATAGCAGAGTGTCAGTCACCCATGAGTGACTGATCCACCGCCATCGGGGGCAAGCCTCCTCCCACATTTTTGCCCTCATCAAGCTCAAGATTTGCTTCAACCTTTCTTCACATAAGCTAATTCGAAAACGTTATTTATTTTCGGGTTCTTAGATCATTTAGTCTCCTCACACGCCGACCCTCGGCCGCCTGATTGAGGAGCTTCCCCTTGAAACTGCTTACCCCTCTGCGCCTCTTGGCCGCATTGTCCCTGGCCGGTGCCAGCCTGTTTGCCCAGGCGGCAGATGTCACCATCGCTTATCAAACCACCGTGGACCCGGCGAAAGTCGCCCAGGCCGACGGCGCGTACGAAAAAGCCACTAACGCCAAGATCGATTGGCGCAAATTCGACAATGGCGCCGACATCATCGCTGCCATCGCCTCCGGCGACGTGCAGATCGGCTACCTCGGTTCCAGCCCGCTGACCGCTGCCGTGACCCGCAAAGTCCCAGTGGAAACCTTCCTCGTCGCCACCCAGATCGGCGGCGCCGAAGCCTTGGTGGCGCGCAACGGTTCAGGGATCAACAGCCCGCAGGACCTGATCGGCAAAAAGATCGCCGTGCCGTTCGTGTCCACCGGCCACTACAGCCTGTTGGCCGCGCTGAAGCACTGGAACATCGACCCTTCGAAAGTGACCATCCTCAACCTCGCGCCGCCGGCCATCATCGCCGCCTGGAAGCGCGGTGACATCGACGCCACCTACGTGTGGGACCCCGCCCTGGGCGTGGCCAAGGAAAACGGCAAGGTGCTGATCACCTCCGGCGAACTGGCCAAGTTCGGCGCGCCGACCTTCGATGCGTGGATCGTGCGCAAAGACTTCGCCGAGAAGCACCCGGAAATCGTCACCGCCTTCGCCAAAGTCACGCTGGACGCCTACGCCGCGTACCGCAAAGACCCACAAGCGTGGCTCGCCGACACAGGCAACGTCGACAAGCTGGTCAAGCTTTCCGGCGCCAAGGCCAGTGACATCCCGCTGCTGCTGCAAGGTAACGTCTACCCGCTGGCCGCTGATCAGGTGACCCTGCTGGGCGCCCCGACCACCAAGGCTGTGACCGACACCGCCGCGTTTCTCAAGGAGCAAGGCAAGGTCGACGCCGTGCTGCCGGACTACGCCCCTTACGTCAGCGCCAAGTTCATCACTAACTGATTCAAGGAGTTCATTGCGATGGCCTTGCTACAACTGGAGCGCATCAGCGCACAGTACCCAGGCGCCACAGAACCGGTACTGTCGGATATTTCACTGGACCTTGGGCCCCAGCAATTGCTGGTAGCTCTCGGCCCGTCCGGCAGTGGCAAGACCTCGCTGTTGAACCTGATTGCCGGTTTCGTCGAACCCTCTGCCGGGCGCATCACCCTCGATGGCGTGCCGGTCAAAGGCCCCAGCGCCGAGCGCGGCGTAGTGTTCCAGGACGACGCCCTGCTGCCCTGGCAGGACGTGCTGGCCAACGTCGGCTTCGGCCTCGAACTGGCTGGCGTGCCCAAGGCACAACGCGAAGTACGCGCCCGGGAAATGCTTGCGCTGGTCGACCTCGCCGGCTTCGACAGGCGCCGTATCTGGCAACTCTCCGGCGGCCAGAAACAGCGCGTGGGCCTGGCCCGCGCGCTGGCGGCCGACCCGCGTGTGCTGCTGATGGACGAACCCTTTGGCGCCCTCGATGCCTTCACCCGCGAACAGATGCAGGAGTTGCTGCTGCAAGTCTGGCGGCGCACGGCCAAGCCGGTGTTCCTGATCACCCATGACATCGAAGAGGCGGTGTTCCTCGCCACCGATTTGATCCTGTTGGCGCCCAACCCAGGCCAGATCGTCGAGCGCCTGCACCTGGACTTCGGCCAGCGCTACGCCGCCGGTGAATCGGCGCGCGCGATCAAGTCCGACCCGCGCTTTATCGAAACCCGCGAGCACGTGCTGGGCAAAGTGTTCTCGCAACGGCAGGTGTCCGCATGAGCAGTTACGAACTCCCCGCCACCGCCGCCAAGCCGGTGGCTCACGCCGTTATTCCAGTGCGTCGCAGCCTGAGCACACGCTGGATCAGCGTGCTCACTTTGGTTGCCTTGTTGGCACTCTGGTGGGCGGTGACTGCCACCGGTTTGATCGAACCGCTGTTCCTGCCGCCACCGTCCGCCGTGCTGCAAAAAGGCTGGCTGCTGGCGACCACCGGCTACATGGATTCCACCTTGTGGCAGCACTTGGGCGCGAGCCTGCAGCGCATTGGCCTGGGTCTGGGTTTTGCGGTGCTGACCGCCGTGCCGGTGGGCATTGCCATCGGTGCCAACCGTATCGCGCGCGGCATTCTCGACCCGCTGATTGAGTTCTACCGGCCGATTCCACCGCTGGCTTATCTGCCACTGATCGTGATCTGGTGCGGCATCGGCGAGCTGTCCAAGGTGCTGCTGATTTATCTCGCGATCTTCGCGCCTATCGCCATCGCCACTGCCACCGGCGTGCGCACCGTCGACCCGGCCAAGCTGCGGGCCGCGCAATCGTTGGGCGCCACCCGTGCCCAATTGATTCGCCACGTGATCCTGCCCAGCGCCCTGCCCGACATCCTCACCGGTGTGCGCATCGGCCTGGGCGTAGGCTGGTCGACCTTGGTTGCGGCCGAGTTGATCGCCGCCACCAGCGGCCTGGGTTTTATGGTGCAGTCGGCGGCGCAGTTCCTGGTCACCGATGTGGTGGTGCTGGGGATTCTGGTGATCGCCCTGATCGCTTTCGCCATGGAAATGGGCCTGCGTGCCCTGCAGCGTAAATGGGTGCCCTGGCATGGCCAGGCACATTGAGTGAGAAGAGCATGAGCAGCCTGACCGTTACGCCTTTAAGCACCGCCCTGGGCGCCCAGATCAGTGGCGTCGATATCACCCAGCCGCTGAACCTGGAACAGCGCGACGCCATTGAGCAGGCGTTGCTCACCCACTCGGTGCTGTTTTTCCGTGGCCAAGCCGTTACCCCGCAGCAACAGGCGCGGTTCGCGGCAAATTTTGGCGACCTGCACATTCACCCGATTTACCCCAACGTGCCGGAGCAGCCCGAAGTGCTGATCCTGGATACCGCCGTGACCGACGTGCGTGACAACGCCGTGTGGCACACCGACGTGACCTTCCTGCCCACTCCGGCCCTCGGCGCGGTGCTCAGCGCCAAGCTGCTGCCGGCGTTTGGTGGCGACACGTTGTGGGCCAGTGGCATTGCGGCGTATGAAGCGCTGTCTGAGCCATTCAAGCGCCTGCTCGATGGCCTGACGGCGACTCATGACTTCACCAAGTCCTTCCCGCTGGAGCGCTTTGGCAACACCGCCGAAGACCTGGCGCGCTGGGAAGAAACCCGCAAGAAAAACCCGCCGCTGTCGCACCCGGTAGTGCGCACGCACCCGGTGAGTGAGCGCAAGTCGCTGTTTGTCAGCGATGGGTTTACCACCAGGATCAATGAGCTGGAGCCGGCTGAAAGCGAAGCCATTCTCAAGCTGTTGTTTGCTCATGCGACACGGCCAGAGTTCACCATCCGCTGGCGCTGGCAGGAGAACGACGTAGCGTTCTGGGACAACCGCGTGACCCAGCATTACGCGGTCGATGACTACCGGCCACAACGGCGAGTGATGCACCGCGCGACGATTCTTGGGGATGTGCCGTTCTAGTCGCCACACTGCACATAAAATGTGGGAGGGGGCTTGCCCCCGATAGCTCTGGGTCAGTCAACGGGTTACGTGACTGACACCGCCATCGGGGGCAAGCCCCCTCCCACATTGACCCGGCGCTATCAGGTTATTCAGCGGTCGGTGACTACCGGCCACAACGGCGAGTGATGTGCCGCGCGATGACTCTTGGGGATGTGCCGTTCTAGTCGCCACACTTCACATAAATGTGGGAGGAGGCTTGCCCCCGATAGCTCTGGGTCAGTCAACGGGTCACGTGACTGACACCGCCATCGGGGGCAAGCCCCCTCCCACATTGACCCGGTGCTATCAGATTATTCAGCGGTCAATCATTACAGCCACAGCGGCGACTGATGCACCGCGCGACGATTCTTGGGGACGTGCCGTTCTAGTCGCCACACTGCACATAAAATGTGGAAGGGGGCTTGCCCCCGATAGCTCTGGGTCAGTCAACGGGTCACGTGACTGCCACCGCCATCGGGGGCAAGCCCCCTCCCACATTGACCCGGTGCTATCAGGTTATTCAGCGGTCGGTGACTACCGGCCACAGCGGCGACTGATGCACCGCGCGACGATTCTTGGGGACGTGCCGTTCTAGTCGCCACACTTCACATAAATGTGGGAGGAGGCTTGCCCCCGATAGCTCTGGGTCAGTCAACGGGTCACGTGACTGACACCGCCATCGGGGGCAAGCCCCCTCCCACATCGACCCGGTGCTATCAGGTTATTCAGGGGTAGATGACTACCGGCCACAACGGCGAGTGATGTACCGCGCGACAATTCTTGGGGATGTGCCGTTCTGGTCGCCACACTGCACATAAAATGTGGGAGGGGGCTTGCCCCCGATAGCTCTGGGGCAGTCAACGGGTCACGTGACTGCCACCGCCATCGGGGGCAAGCCCCCTCCCACATTGACCCGGTGCTATCAGGTTATTCAGCGGTCGATCACTACCGGCCACAACGGCGAGTGATGTACCGCGCGACGATTCTTGGGGACGTGCCGTTCTAGTCGCCACACTGAACATAAAATGTGGGAGGTGGCTTGCCCCCGATAGCTTTGGGTCAGTCAACGGGTCACGTGACTGCCACCGCCATCGGGGGCAAGCCCCCTCCCACATTGACCCGCTGCTATCAAGTTATTCAGCGGTCGATCACTACCGGCCACAATGGCGAGTGATGTACCGCGCGACGATTCTTGGGGATGTGCCGTTCTAGTCGCCACACTGCACATAACATGTGGGAGGGGGCTTGCCCCCGATAGCTTTGGGTCAGTCAACGGGTCACGTGACTGCCACCGCCATCGGGGCAAGCCCCCTCCCACATTGACCCGGTGCTATCAGGTTATTCAGCGGTCGATGACTACCGGCCGCAGCGGCGAGTGATGTACCGCGCGACGATTCTTGGGGACGTGCCGTTCTAGTCGCCACACTGCACATAAAATGTGGGAGGGGGCTTGCCCCCGATAGCTCTGGGTCAGTCAACGGGTTACGTGACTGCCACCGCCATCGGGGGCAAGCCCCCTCCCACATTGGCCCGGTGCTATCAAGTTATTCAGCGGTCGATCACTACCGGCCACAACGGCGAGTGATGCACCGCGCGACGATTCTTGGGGACGTGCCGTTCTAGTCGCCACACTGCACATAAAATGTGGGAGGGGGCTTGCCCCCGATAGCTCTGGGCCAGTCAACGGGTCACGTGACTGCCACCGCCATCGGGGGCAAGCCCCCTCCCACATTGACCCGGTGCTATCAAGTTATTCAGCGGTCGATGACTACCGGCCACAACGGCGAGTGATGCACCGCGCGACGATTCTAGGGGACGTGCCGTTCTCGCCACACTGCACATAAAATGTGGGAGGGGGCTTGCCCCCGATAGCTCTGGGTCAGTCAACGGGTCACGTGACTGACACCGCCATCGGGGGCAAGCCCCCGATAGCTCTGGGTCAGTCAACGGGTTACGCGACTGACACCGCCATCGGGGGCAAGCCCCCCTCCCACATTGACCCGGTGCTATCAGGTTATTCAGCGGTCGATGGTTTTTCCCACAGGTTGATCCCGCCTTCCTGGGCAAACCGATCGATTTCCGCCAGTTCCTCAGCACTGAAACTCAAGTTCTGCAGCGCCCCGACGTTTTCAATAATCTGCTCCGGCCGGCTTGCACCGATCAGCGCACTGGTCACCCGTGGGTCACGCAGGGTCCAGGCCAGCGCCAGTTGCGCCAGGCTCTGGCCACGACGCTTGGCAATTTCGTTCAGCGCACGCACGTGGGCGATGTTGGTTTCGGACAAGTGCTTGGCCTGCAGCGAACCACCCCCTGGACGATTAACCCGCGCATCCGCCGGCACGCCATTGAGGTACTTGTCGGTGAGCAAACCCTGGGCCAGCGGCGTGAAGGCAATCACGCCGGTACCGAGTTCTTCGGTGGTGTCCAGCAGGTCTTTTTCCACCCAGCGGTTGAGCAGGTTGTAGGCCGGTTGGTGGATCAGCAGCGGCACTTTCCATTCCTGGAGCAGCGCGGCCATCTCGCGGGTTTTCACGCCGGAATACGACGAGATACCGATGTACAACGCCTTGCCCTGTTGCACGGCGGTGGCGAGGGCGCTGGCGGTTTCTTCCAGCGGGGTGTCGGCATCAAAACGGTGGGAGTAGAAAATATCCACGTAGTCGACGCCCAGGCGTTGCAGGCTCTGGTCCAGGCTCGCCAATACGTATTTGCGCGAACCGCCGCCCTGACCGTAAGGGCCGGGCCACATGTCCCAGCCGGCCTTGCTGGAGATGATCAGTTCGTCGCGATAGTGCTTGAAGTCTTCGCGCAGCAAACGGCCGAAGTTGATCTCGGCGCTGCCATAGGGCGGGCCGTAGTTGTTGGCCAGGTCGAAGTGGTTGATCCCCAGGTCGAACGCGGTGCGCAGCAACGCGCGCTGGGTGTCGATCGGGGTGCTGTCGCCAAAGTTGTGCCACAGCCCCAGGGACAGTGCGGGCAGCACCAATCCACTGCGGCCTACGCGGCGATAAGGGATAGATTCATAGCGGTTTTCGGCAGCAATGTACGTCATCGAATCCTCTCTGGGCTTAGGGGCAAATAAGGCCTGGGAATAAGGTTATTCCCAGGCCTTTTAAGCCGCTGAATCGCTTAACTATGCCCGTCTCTTTTACAGCAATTTCCTACCAAAGTGGAACGACGTAGCTCACATAGAAGCGGTTTTCATCTTGCACAGTGGCGCCGGTAATGTCCGGGCTGGCGTGGGCATTTTTCCAGGTTACGCCCAGGCCCTTGAGAGTGCCGGTGGGTACTTGGTAGGCCACCGCGATGTTGCGTTCCCATTCGCTGGTGTCGCCCTGCGCTGTGCGGATGTCATCGCCGTGGGCATACGCGGCCGAGAATGTCAGGCCGGTGAGGCCCAGCTTGCCGAAGTCATATTTGTATTGCGCCAGCCAGGTACGCTCGCCGGCGTGCTGGAATTTGTTCAGCTGCATGTTGGTCAGCGCCGGCGTGTCCGCACCTGAACCTGGGCCTTGGCGTGCGTCACCACTGTTCAAGCCCGAATCCAGGTACGGGAAGTCGCTGTCACCGCTGTTTTTCTGGATACCGAGGCCGACCGTATGGCCGTCCAGGCTGTAGCTCTCCAGCAAGCTGGCGGTGGTCTGGTTGATGCGGCCTTTGCTGGTGCCGTCACCGTAGAGGCCGGCCCCGGCGAAGTCTTTGTCGCCATCGGCGTTGGCGCCCACACCCAGGCTGCGGAACACGCGCACGTCGGTGTCGATGGCGCCCACAGACAACGCATCATGCCGTTTGGCGCCGAGGAAGAACTGCTGGTAGTAATCCTCAAGGTTGGAATACCACAGGCTGACGGTGGTGTTCTGAATGCCGGTGTAGTCCGCACCGCCGAACAGGAAGCGGTCACTCTCTTTGGTGCCACCGGCGGTGATCATGCCTTGGTCGCCGGTTTCGTTGCGGATCTTGGTCTTGAAGATATCGCCGCCGGTGAAGGTGAAATCGGTAAGGTCCTTGGACACCAGCTGCACACCGGTGTTGGTCTGCTGGTACAGGCGCCCGTCGGTGTTGGCCAGCACCGGGTTGTTGCCGTACAGCGTGCCCACGCGCAGCTCATCCTTGGCAAAGCGCATCTTGAATGTGGGGCTCAGTACACCAAACTGGTCGGCGGATTTGCCGTTGTCCAACGGGAACATGCTGCCGGGGTAGCGACCTTGGTGGTCCTTGTCATTGAGGTCACCACCAGAGTCCAGTTTCAAGCCATAGAAGGCCTGCAGATCGAGGCCAAAACCAACCAGCCCATCGGTGTAGCCCGACTTGAAGTTGAACTCGAAACCCTGGCCCCAATCACGAATGCTGTGGGCCTTGGCGTTGCTGTTCACCACATCACGCCCTTGCTGGTTGAGGTAGCGGTTGAGCAAGGTCACATCGGCGTGGCTGTCGTCGATAAAATCGGCGTGGGCGGACAGCATAAAGCTCGCCATGGCGACACCCACCACGGGGCTTATTAACGTCTTCATTGTTACCGGTCTCCGTCACTGTTCTGAAATGAAAGCGTCAAACGCTTCACACAATTACGCAGTGGCCAGATGACAGTTACGCGTCAAACCGGGGCTTGAACGAATGAAATTAAATTTAAGAAAGCCCCGTAGAACGGGGCTTTGCGGGGTTTTATGTGGGAGCGGGCTTGCCCACGATGCAGCCAGCTCGGTGTATCTCAACACCGAGCTGATGTGATCGCGGGCAAGCACAGGGGACTAGCGCACCAAGTGCAGGAACTGCAGGTGACGCTCGTACTGGTCGAGGATGTCGTTGATGATCTGCTCCTTGGTGTAGCCCACCAAATCGTAGTCCTGGCTGCCCTCGCTCAGGTGCACTTCCGCGCGGTAATAGCGACGGTTATTGAGCTGCTTGGAGCCCATGCCGCCGCGCGCAAACGACGGCGTGAAATAGCCACGCATCTGCACTTGATACACGAACGGGTGCTCTTCACCGTGGCCGATTTCCAGGCTGACGCTGTCGTTCGACGGGTCGGGCTGGGTGACGACGCTGAGGCCTTTCTCGACAAACACCGCCGTCACTTCTTCGATCGCCGGGCGCACCGTGGTCTCAAGGAACCGGTACACCTCATCGCGCGACGGGAAATGCACCGCCTGGCTCAAGCGCTGGCGCCAACCGCCGGTGCCCTTGCGTGAGCCCGATACCGGCGCCAGCGAATGCAACTGGGCAATCTGCTTTTGCGATTCGAGGTAGAACGCCTTGTGCAGCCCCCACATCATCAGCAGCAGGATCAGCGAGAACGGCAACGAGGTCAGCACCACCGCCGATTTCAGCGAATCGATGCTGCCGGCAAACAGCAAGGCACTGGTGACCAACGCAGTCATTGCGCCCCAGAACACGCGCAGCCATTTAGGCCCGTCTTCATCGGCGTTACCGCCTTTGGACGACAAGGTCGACAGCACCACGGTGCCGGAGTCGGCCGAGGTGACGAAGAACACGAAGCTGATGAACACCGTGACCGCGATGACCGTCTTGCTCCATGGGTAGGTTTCCAGCAGCAAGTAAAGGCTCATCGACGGGTCATCGATGGCCGACTGGCCGAGGGCGGTCAAGCCGTGGTTGAGCACTTGGTCGATGGCGCT
The DNA here is from genome assembly GCF_003852315.1 of Pseudomonas sp. LBUM920. Lineage (NCBI taxonomy): Bacteria > Pseudomonadati > Pseudomonadota > Gammaproteobacteria > Pseudomonadales > Pseudomonadaceae > Pseudomonas > Pseudomonas edsoni (SeqCode). The sequence continues at coordinate 289,290 of NZ_CP027762.1, read as the reverse complement.
GTTGCCGAAGATCGACATCCACGCCAGGGTAAAGCCCAGCGGGATCAGCAGCACGCCGAACACGAACTCGCGGATGGTACGGCCACGGGAAATACGCGCGATGAACAGGCCCACGAACGGCGACCATGCAATCCACCAGGCCCAGTAGAACACCGTCCAACCGCCCAGCCAGTCGCTGGGTTTGTCGTAGGCGTACACATCGAAACTCTTGGTCGGCAAGGCGCCGAGGTAGTCGCCGATGTTCTGGATCAGGGTGTTGAGCAAGTGCTGGGTGGGCCCGGCGAACAACACAAACAGCAGCAGCGCGCAGGCCAGCAGCATGTTGATGTCGGACATCACCCGCACGCCCTTGTCGACACCGGAGACGGCGACGAGGATCGCGGCGCCCATCATCAGCGTGATCAGGCCAACCTGAATCCATTGGGTGTGGGCAATGCCGAACAGGTAATCCAGCCCGGAATTGAGGTGCAACACGCCAAAGCCCATGTCGGCGCCCAGGCCGAACACGGTGGCGATGATGCCAAAGCCATCCACTGCGTAGCCGATGGGGCCGTTGATGCGTTTGCCGATCAGCGGGTACAGCGCCGAGCGCAGCGCCAGCGGCAGGTTATGCCGGTAGGCGAAATACGCCAGGGCCATGCCAACAAACGCGAAGACGCCCCAGCCGTGCAGGCCCCAGTGCAGAAACAGGATCTGCATGGCCTGGCGCGCGGCATCGGCGTTCATCGGCGCGCCTTGGGGCGGCTGCACCAGGTGCGTCAGCGGCTCGGACACGCAGAAGAAGAACAGCGTGATGCTGATCCCGGCGGCGAACAGCATGCCGGCCCAGGACAGGTAGCTGAATTCGGGCTCGTCGTGGTCGGCACCGAGTTTTATCTTGCCGTAGCCCGATAGCGCGGTGACCACCACGAAGACCAGATACAGCGTCATCGCGAGCATGTAGTACCAGCCGACCGTGTTGGCCGCCCAGTTTTGCGCAGCCAGCAGCCAGGCACCGGCCTGTTGCGGGATAGCGATGACCGTGATGCCGAATAGCAGGATGAAACTGGCGGCAAAGTAGAAAACGGGCGCATTCATGCGCACCATGCCGCTGGATGGGGTGGACGATGCACTCATGAACGATGCACCCCGAGGGTGTGGGATGTGGCTGTAAATAACGGACTCAGCAAAGGTAAGCCTCCTGTTGTGAGCGGGCAGCGAACCACCGGTTTAACTTGAACGAACATTCAAGTTAAACATGAATAGGCGGTTTTGGACTAATCGCAGGGCTGAGTGGTAGGTCATTCCTACACTAGCTCAGGGATTGGTATGACGAGTGCGCGAGGTAAATCGTTCAGCGATTTCCACGTTAAGTACGGCTCAAAAATGGAATGCGGTCAAAAATGTGGCAGCGTGCTTGCTCGCGAATGCAGTGGGTCAGCAACATATCCAGTAACTGACACTCCGCCTTCGCGAGCAAGCCCGCTCCCACAGGGGCTTTGTACTGATTCTCTATTTCTGCGCCCCATCCTCATGCTGCAAATTCGCCTGCGTGATATTCGCCCCCGCCGGCACACTGCGGGTCAGCCACACGTTGCCGCCAATCGTCGAGCCCTTGCCGATGGTGATCCGCCCCAGAATCGTCGCCCCGGCATAAATCACCACATCATCTTCAACGATCGGATGGCGTGGATGACCCTTCTGCAGCTGCCCGTCCTCATCTGCCGGGAAGCGCTTGGCGCCCAGCGTCACCGCCTGGTAGATGCGCACCCGCTCGCCGATGATCGCGGTTTCGCCGATCACCACGCCCGTCCCATGATCGATAAAGAAACTCGGGCCGATCTGCGCGCCCGGGTGAATGTCGATACCCGTGGCCGAGTGCGCGATCTCCGCGCTGATCCGCGCCAGCAGCGGCAGCCCGGCGCGGTACAGATGGTGCGCCAGGCGATGGTGAATCACCGCCAGAATCCCTGGATAGCACAACAGCACTTCATCCACACTGCGCGCGGCCGGGTCGCCGTGGTAGGCGGCCAGCACGTCGGTGTCCAGCAGGCTGCGCAGCGAAGGCAGGGCCAGGGCAAAATCCTGGATCAGGCGGATCGCCAGGGCATCGACCTCGCTGTCGTCCTGGCCGCCCTGGCGTGCAGCGTAGCGCAGCTCCAGGCGCGCCTGGCCGAGCAGGGCATTCAAGGCGACGTCGAGGGTGTGGCCGACGTAAAAGTCTTCACTCTCTTCACGCAAGTCCACCGGCCCCAGGCGCATCGGAAACAACGCGCCGCACAGCGATTCAAGAATCTGCGCCACGGCTTCGCGCGACGGCAATTCGCGGCCGCCGTGCTCGCCACTCAAGCGGCCATTGCGCGTTCGCCACTGATCCCGGGCGCTGCGCAGCTGGCTGACGATGGTCTGCAATTGCCAATGGCTGGAACGCTCACTCACGGTATTCACTCCTGACGAATTGCCCATCACTTTACGGTATGCACCCTGACGGCCCTTAAGAACCAATGGTGTGATGCTAAGAACTAACCGACATAAGCGATTGGCGGTTGCCCGATGAAAAGTGCCTGCCTATAGTCGCCCAATCACTTAGCCACTGTGCGTCGCCATGATCAAACAACAGCTCGACCGTTTTAACCGCCTGGACCTGCTGGGCGGTGCCACTGCCCTGGAAAAACTTGAGCGGCTGTCGGCCTGGCTGGGCAGGGACATTTACGTCAAGCGCGACGACACCACGCCACTGGCCATGGGCGGCAACAAGCTGCGCAAACTCGAATACCTGGCAGCCGACGCCCTCGCCCAGGGTGCCGACACCCTGGTGACCGCTGGCGCGATCCAGTCCAACCATGTGCGCCAAACTGCTGCGCTGGCCGCCAAGTTGGGCCTGGGTTGCGTTGCACTGCTGGAGAACCCGACCGGCACCGAAGACCCGAACTACCTGGGCAACGGCAATCGCCTGTTGCTGGAGCTGTTTGACGCCAAAGTAGAACGGGTCGAGAACCTCGACAACGTTGACGACCAACTCAATGCCCTCGCCGATCGCCTGCGCAGCAACGGCAAGAAGCCGTACCTGGTGCCTATCGGCGGTTCGAATGCACTCGGGGCGCTGGGTTACGTACGCGCCGGGCTGGAGTTAGCCGGGCAGATCGAAGCCAGCGGCATTGAGTTCGCTGCCGTGGTACTCGCCTCCGGCAGTGCGGGCACCCACAGTGGCCTCGCCCTGGCGTTGAGCGAAGTGCTGCCAACATTGCCCGTGGTGGGCATCACCGTGTCGCGCACCGAGCAAGCTCAGTTCCCCAAAGTGCAAGGCCTGGCCGAACGCACCGCTGAGTTGCTCGGCGTGGGCGTTCCGGACGCGTTCAAAGTGATCCTGTGGGACGAATATTTCGGCCCGCGCTACGGCGAACCGAACGCCGGCACCCTGGCTGCGGTCAAGTTACTGGCAAGCCAGGAAGGCCTGCTGCTGGACCCGGTGTATACGGGCAAGGCCATGGCCGGCCTGCTCGATGGTATTGGGCGGCAGCGGTTTGAGGACGGGCCGATTATTTTCCTGCACACCGGCGGAGCGCCGGCGTTGTTTGCGTATGACACCGCGTTTAATTGAATAAACGCAGATCAGAAGGTGGGAGCGGGCTTGCTCGCGAATACGGAGTGTCAGCCCATCCATTCGGCGGCTGATACAGCGCATTCGCGAGCAAGCTGGCTCCCACACTAAATGGATTACATATTCCAATAACGAATAACAAATTAAATTTATATTATTTTCAAGTCTTAGAAACTGGCTTTATAGTCGCGCCGAAGGCGAAGACGCGCTTCGCGCTTTAAGGCAGGATACGACTACTGCGTCACCTGCTTCGCTCAACATAAAAAACACAGGGGCTGTTCATGACTATTTCTGTATTGCGTCGCACGTTGCTGGTTGGCACATTGGGCTTGGCACTTGGGGCTGGTCTGATGGGCCAAGCCATCGCTGGTGAACAGCTGGACACCATCAAGAAGGCCGGCGAGATCAAGATCGGCCTGGAAGGCACCTACCCGCCGTTCAGCTTCGTCGATGAAAGCGGCAAGCTCAGCGGTTTCGAAGTCGAGCTATCCGAAGCGCTGGCCAAAGAGCTGGGCGTCAAGGTCAAGCTGCAAGCCACACCGTGGGACGGCATCCTCGCGGCCCTGGAATCCAAGCGCCTGGACGCAGTGGTCAACCAAGTGACCATCTCCGAGGAGCGCAAGAAGAAGTACGATTTCTCCAAGCCTTACACCGTTTCCGGTATCCAGGCGCTGGTGCTGAAGAAAAACGTTGACGCCATCAAGACCGCCGACGACCTGGCCGGCAAGAAAGTCGGCGTAGGCCTGGGCACCAACTACGAACAATGGCTCAAGGACAACCAACCCAAAGCCATCATCAAGACCTACAACGATGACCCTACCAAGTTCCAGGACCTGCGCATCGGCCGCATCGACGCCATCCTGATCGACCGTCTGGCCGCTCTGGAATACGCCAAGAAAGCTCCGGACACTGCTGCCGCTGGCGATGCCTTCTCCCGTCAGGAAGCCGGCATTGCCCTGCGCAAAGGCGAGCCTGAACTGCTCGACGCCGTGAACAAGGCCCTCGACAAACTGCGTGCCGACGGCACCTTGAAGAAGCTGTCCGAGAAATACTTCAACGCTGACGTCACTCAATAATGGAAGCAGGTTTCCAACTCGCGCTGGACTCCGCGCCCTTTCTGCTCAAGGGCGCGTACTACACGGTGATTCTTAGCCTTGGCGGGATGTTTTTCGGCTTGCTGCTGGGCTTCGGCCTGGCCTTGATGCGTTTGTCGCGCTTCAAACTGGTCAGTTGGATCGCCCGCGTCTACGTGTCGTTCTTTCGCGGCACGCCCTTGCTGGTGCAGCTGTTCCTGATCTACTACGGCTTACCGCAAGTGGGCATCGAGCTGGACCCGATCCCGGCCGCCATGATTGGCTTTTCGCTGAACATGGCGGCTTACGCCTGTGAAATCCTGCGCGCCGCCATCAGCTCCATCGAGCGCGGCCAATGGGAAGCTGCAGCCAGTATCGGCATGACCCGCGCGCAGACCCTGCGCCGGGCCATCCTGCCGCAGGCCATGCGCACGGCCTTGCCGCCGTTGGGCAACAGCTTTATTTCGCTGGTAAAAGACACGGCGCTGGCCGCTACCATCCAGGTGCCCGAGCTGTTCCGCCAGGCCCAATTGGTGTCTGCGCGCACCTTCGAAATCTTCACCATGTATCTCTCCGCTGCCCTGATCTACTGGATTTTGGCGAGCATCCTGGCGCATTTTCAGAACCGCCTGGAAGACCGGGTCAACCGGCATGACCTGGAGTCTTGAAGCATGATCGTGGTTGAAAAACTGACCAAACAATTCAAGGGTCAGGTGGTACTCAACGGGATCGACCTTGAGGTCAAGGAAGGCGAAGTTGTCGCCATCATTGGCCCCAGTGGTTCCGGCAAGACCACCTTCCTGCGCTGCCTGAATTTCCTCGAAGAACCCACCAGTGGTCGCATCAAGGTGGGTGACATCGAGATCGACAGCAGCAAGCCGCTCAACCAGCAACAAGGCCTGGTGCGGCGCCTGCGCCAGCACGTGGGTTTTGTGTTCCAGAACTTCAACCTGTTCCCGCACCGCACCGCGCTGGAAAACGTCATCGAAGGCCCCATGGTGGTCAAGAAGATGCCGCGCGAAGCAGCCACCGAACTGGGCCGTACGCTGCTGGCCAGGGTCGGCCTGGCGGGCAAGGAAGGGGCTTACCCGCGGCGCTTGTCCGGTGGCCAGCAACAGCGCGTGGCAATTGCCCGTGCATTGGCCATGGAGCCGGAGGTAATTCTGTTTGACGAACCCACCTCGGCACTCGACCCGGAGTTGGTCGGTGAAGTACTGGCAACCATCCGCAGCCTGGCCGAAGAAAACCGCACCATGGTCATCGTCACCCACGAGATGAGCTTCGCCCGGGATGTGGCCAACCGGGTGATCTTCTTCGACAAGGGCGTGATCGTCGAACAGGGCGAAGCCAAGGCGCTGTTTGCCAACCCCAAGGAAGAACGGACCAAGCAGTTCCTGAGCAAGTTTTTAGCCCACTGACACCCCGAAAAACCTAGGTGGGAGCTGGCTTGCCTGCGATGCAGGCACCTCGGTGTGTCAGTCACACCGCAGCAATGCTATCGCAGGCAAGCCAGCTCTCACCTAAGCGCGTTCCTACATAAAATCCTCGCGATAACGAATAAAACGCACCGCCGCACCCACCTTAAAATCCCCCGCCTCGTCAGCTCTTTCTGAATCTGCTCCAACCCGCCGTTTAGCCCTTTGCCGCCATTGACGCCCGCCGGCCAACCCTCTTATCTAGGGCCCAGAGGATTGGATCCTATCCCGGCTATTCACTGAATCGTTCCTTTCGGCACCCTGCGCACACTCGCGCCACGGGCACCGGAACGATTGCTGCTGGCTGCATCAAGGAGATTACTTATGACGCGCACTGCACCCTCGGCCATGCTCACCGCCCCGACGCTGCCCCAGGCTAATCGATACGGTATCAACGCCCTCGCCGCCGCCCAACTGCAGGTGGATATCGCCCCCTACCCCGGCATGGAGGAAGGCGACCTGATCGAGCTGTTCTGGAACAACTGCTTTGCCGACTCCCGGCGCGTGAGCGCGTGCAAAATCGGCACCCCCACCCGCCTGCGCATCCCGCACAGCTTTGTGCAGGATGGCTCGGCGCAGATTCACTACCAGGTCATGCAGATCGGCCACGGCCCGGCCCGTTCGGCAGTCACGCACGTGCGGGTCAAGACCTGTCCACCCGGCGGCCAGCCGTCGCCTCGGTTCAGTGACGAAAACCAGAACCTCGCGCCCGTCAGCCTCCCCGACATGATCCGCCGCTACGGCATCAACGGTAGCCAGGTGCGACGCGGCATTCCGCTGAGCATCGAGCCGTACGCGCATATGACCACTGGCGACGCCATTACCCTGCGTTGGGGCGACGTGCGTCTGGACCTGCCGACGATCCAGCGCAAGGACGTCGGTCTGACAGTGCAGGTGTGGGTGCCCTCTGCGGTGATTGTCGAAGCGGGCGACGACTGCCGGCTGGACGTGACGTACTGCATTCTGGATCGTGTTGGCAATAATTCGCGCTGGGCACCCGCGCGCACGTTGAACATCGCCGCCTGTTCCTCGCAGGCGCCACCCCGCCCGGCCGGGGCCGCGTCGACCTATCAACCACGTCAGCCCGGTTCTCCCTGCGAACCTGGGTAACAGACCTTCTATGCATATTCCTAGAAGTTAGTTTATTTAAAGATTTAACACGCTTAGGGTATATGCACCGGACCACCGGACATCTCTGATTTTTCTGTTTTTATTTCATTGAATGCGAGGTCGGTATGGTCAGAATTACCCCGGTGCATAACGCCAGGGCATTACGTGCAGCCAAGGAGCGGCGCTGATGTCTAACTTGGCTCTAACACCCCCCCAGAGTGATCTGGACGTAGCCCCACTGCTGTTGCCGGCAGCTGTGCTGCGCGACGACGCACAAGCGTTGAGCGCAGCACACGAACTGGCTCAGGCCGCGCGCCTGCAAGCGGCCAAGCGCGACCAGCAGCGCAAGCTGCCCTGGGCGCAGCTTGAGCAGTTCACCCGCAGCGGGCTGGGCAGTATTTCCATTCCCCGTGAATACGGCGGCCCACAGGTATCGTTCGTGACCCTGGCCGAGGTGTTCGCGATCATCAGCGCGGCGGACCCGGCCCTCGGGCAGATCCCGCAAAACCACTTCGGCATCCTGTATCTGCTGCAGGGCACTGCCACCGAACGCCAGAAAAAGCAGCTGTTCCAGAGCGTCCTCGACGGCTGGCGCATCGGTAATGGCGGCCCGGAACGCGGCACCAAAAACACCCTGGAACTCAAAGCGCGGCTCACCGCCGAAGGTGACGGCTATGTGGTCAGCGGCCAGAAGTTTTACTCCACCGGCGCGCTGTTTGCCCATTGGGTGGCGGTGAAGGCGTTGAACGATGACGGCAAACAAGTCATGGCCTTTGTGCGCCGTGGCACGCAAGGGCTGCGCATCGTTGACGATTGGTCGGGCTTCGGCCAACGCACCACCGCCAGCGGCACCGTGCTGCTTGACCGGGTACCGGTGGACGCCGAACTGGTGATAGAGAACTGGCGCATCGGCGAAAGCCCGAACATCCAGGGCGCCATCTCGCAATTGATCCAGGCGGCCATCGACGCCGGCATCGCCCGCGGCGCCCTCGATGACACCATCGCCTTCGTGCGTGAACGCTCGCGCCCATGGATCGACGCCAGGGTCGAACGCGCCAGCGATGACCTGTATGTGATCGCCGATATCGGCAAGCTGAACATCGAACTGCATGCCGCCCAAGCCCTGTTGCGCAAGGCCGGCAAGGTGCTGGACGAGGTCAGCGCTGCGCCGATCACCGCGCAATCCGCCGCGCGCGCGTCAATTGCCGTGGCCGAAGCGAAAGTGCTGACCACCGAAGTGTCGCTGCTGGTCAGCGAAAAGCTCTTCGAACTGGCCGGCAGTCGCGCCACCCTCGCCGAATTCAACCTCGACCGCCACTGGCGCAACGCCCGCGTGCACACCCTGCACGACCCGGTGCGCTGGAAGTATCACGCCATCGGCGCCTATCGCCTGAACGGCACGTTGCCGGCTCGTCATTCCTGGATCTGACCGACCAGACATCTGGAGAACATCATGACTTTCTCTACAAACGTCGCGGTTATCACCAGCGACGAACAAGCCCTTATTGTCGCCAGCGACCTGGCCGAAGACTTGGGTCGCGACAGCGCTCAGCGCGACCGTGAACGCCGCCTGCCCCTGCCCGAGCTGGAGGTGTTTTCGCGCTCCGGCCTGTGGGGCATCAGCGTGCCGAAGGAACACGGTGGCGCGGGTGTGTCCAACGTCACCCTGGCCAAGGTCATTGCGCTGATTGCCCAGGCGGACGCCTCGCTGGGCCAGATCCCGCAAAACCATTTCTATGCCCTGGAAGTGCTGCGCGTGAATGGCAGCCCGGCCCAGCAGAAACGCCTGTACGCCGAAGTGCTCGCAGGCCAACGTTTCGGCAACGCCTTGGCGGAGCTGGGTACCAAAACTGCCCATGACCGGGTGACCAAAATCACCCGCGACGGCGACGGTTTTCGTATCACCGGCCGCAAGTTCTACTCCACCGGCGCCATCTACGCCCAACGCATCCCCACCTCGGTGGTGGATGAACACGGCGTGCAGCAACTGGCATTTGTGCCGCGCGACAGCGAAGGCCTGACGGTCATCGACGACTGGAGCGGATTCGGCCAGCGCACCACCGGCAGCGGCTCCGTGGTGTTTGACAACGTGTGGGTCGCCGCCCAGGACGTGGTCCCGTTCCAGAGCGCTTTCGAGCGCCCGACCACGGTCGGCCCGCTGGCGCAGATCCTTCACGCTGCCATCGACACCGGCATCGCCCGCGCCGCCTTCGAGGATGCGCTGCATTTTGTGCGCACCAAGACCCGGCCGTGGATCGACTCCGGCAACGACAAGGCCACTGAAGACCCGCTCACCTTGAAAAGCTTCGGCCACCTGAGCATCCGCCTGCACGCCGCCGAGGCATTGCTGGAACGCTCCGGTGAGTTCCTCGACCGCGCCCAGGCCGACAGCACTGCCGAAACCGTCGCGGCAGCCTCCATCGCCGTCGCCGAAGTGCGCGCCTTGAGCACTGAAATTTCCCTGGCCGCCGGCAGCACCTTGTTCGAACTGGCCGGCAGCCAGGCGACCCTGGCCGAACATGGCCTTGACCGCCACTGGCGCAACGCCCGCGTACACACCCTGCACGACCCGGTGCGCTGGAAGTACTTTGCTGTGGGCAATTACTACCTCAACGATGAAAACCCGCCACTGCGGGGGACCATTTAATGGCGAAGAAAAAAATCCTGCTCAATGCCTTCAACATGAATTGCATCGGGCACATCAACCATGGCCTGTGGACGCATCCACGGGACACCTCGACGCAGTACAAGACCCTCCAATACTGGACCGACCTGGCGCAGACCCTGGAGCGCGGGCTGTTCGACGGCTTGTTCATCGCCGACATCGTCGGCGTGTACGACGTTTACCAGAACGCCATCGACGTGCCGCTCAAAGAGTCGATCCAGCTGCCGGTCAACGACCCGTTGCTGCTGGTCTCGGCCATGGCGGCCGTCACCCAAAACCTCGGCTTCGGCCTCACCGCCAACCTCACCTACGAGCCGCCGTATCTGTTCGCCCGACGCATGTCCACCCTCGACCACCTGAGCCGTGGCCGGGTCGGCTGGAACATCGTCACCGGCTACCTCGACAGCGCCGCCAAGGCCATGGGCCTGACCGAACAGGTCGAGCATGACCGGCGCTACGACCAGGCCGATGAATACCTGCAAGTGCTGTACAAACTCTGGGAAGGCAGCTGGGAAGACGACGCGGTCATCAACGACCCACAGCAACGGGTCTATGCGCAGCCCGGCAAGGTGCACAAGGTTGAGCACCACGGCGAGTTCTATCAGGTCGAGGGTTACCACCTTTGCGAGCCGTCGCCGCAACGCACGCCGGTGCTGTTCCAGGCCGGCAGCTCGGAGCGTGGCTTGCTGTTCGCCGGGCGCCATGCCGAGTGCGTATTCATCAGCGGGCAGAACAAGGCCGCCACCAAAGTCCAGGTGGACAAGGTGCGCGCCAGTGCGGCGCAGGCGGGGCGCAACCCGGATGACATCAAGGTGTTCATGGGCCTCAACGTGATTGTGGGCGCCACCGAAGAACTGGCCTGGGCCAAGCACGCCGAGTACGTGAGCTATGCCAGCCCCGAAGCCGGAGTGGCGCACTTCTCGGCCTCTACGGCCATCGACTTTGCTCAATACGAAATCGATGAGCCGATCCAGTACGTGAAAAGCAACGCGATTCAGTCGGCCACCAAGAACCTGCAAAACAACGATTGGACGCGGCGCAAATTGCTTGAGCAGCACGCCCTGGGCGGGCGCTACATCACCTTGGTCGGCTCGCCCGAGCAAGTGGCTGACGAGCTGGAATCGTGGATCAGCGAAACCGGGCTGGATGGCTTCAACCTGACGCGCATTGTCACGCCGGAAAGCTATGTCGATTTCATCGACCTGGTGGTGCCGGAACTGCAGAAGCGTGGGTCGTACAAGACCGCTTATGAGCGGGGAACGCTGCGCGAAAAAGTCTTCCAGGGCACTGCACGGTTACCCGAACAACACACCGGTTCCACCTACCGACACTGAATTAGAAGTGTGGGAGCTGGCTTGCCTGCGATAGCGGTGGGCCAGCAAAGAAAATATCCCTGACAGACCGCTATCGCAGGCAAGCCAGCTCCCACAGTTGACCACATTGTTCTTACAGACACCTTATGACTGGAAACCGATCATGAAAAAGACACTGCTCACCCACCCAGTCAAAGCACTGGCCCTGGCCTTTGGTTTATTCAGCTCGGCGGTATTCGCCGCCGATGCACCGCTGAAAGTCGGCACCACCGCCGCCTTCGCGATTCCCCTGGAAGCCGCCGTCGCCGAAGCCGACAAGCAAGGCTTGAAGGTCGAACTGGTGGAGTTCACCGACTGGATCGCGCCCAACGTCAGCCTCGCCGCCGGCGATATCGACGTGAACTACTTCCAGCACATCCCGTTCCTGGAAAACGCCAAGGCTGCCGCCGGGTTCGACCTGGTGCCGTATGCGCCGGGCATCATCAATAACGTTGGTCTGTATTCCAAGAAGTACCAAAGCTTCAACGACCTGCCTCAGGGCGCCAGCGTGGCGATCGCCAACGACCCGATCAACAGCGGTCGCGGCCTGCAACTGCTGGCCAAGGCCGGTTTGATCACACTCAAGCCGGGCGTGGGTTACAAGGCGACCGAAGAAGACATCATCGCCAACCCGAAGAAGATCAAGATCCTGCAAGTGGAAGCCGTGCAACTGGTGCGCGCCTATGACGACGCCGATCTGGTGCAGGGCTACCCGGCCTACATCCGCCTGTCCAAGACCTTCGATGCCGAGTCGGCGTTGCTGTTCGACGGCCTCGATCACCCGGAATACGTGATCCAGTTTGTGATCCAGCCCAAAAGCAAAACCGACCCGCGCGTGATCAAGTTCGTCGACATCTACCAGCATTCGCCGGTGGTACGCGCCGCGCTGGATAAATCCCTCGGCAAGCTCTACCAAGTCGGCTGGGAAGATAAAAAATGACCGCCGCCAACGCCCAACTGCGCGACGTGGGCACCGCGCCCAGGGACGCCAAGCAGACAGCGCTGCACCCGGACCTGAACCGTGCCCATGTGCGGTTCATCAACCTGGGCAAAACCTATGACGGCAGCGTGCATGCCTTGCAAGGCATTGACCTTGCGATCCAGCGCGGTGAGGTGTTCGGCATCATCGGCCGCAGCGGCGCTGGCAAATCCTCGCTGATCCGCACCATCAACCGCCTGGAGCAACCCAGCAGCGGGCGCGTGCTGATCGATCAGGTGGACATCGGCGAGTACGACGAAGACCGTCTGGTCACGTTGCGTCGGCGCATCGGCATGATCTTCCAGCACTTCAACCTGATGTCGGCCAAAACGGTGTGGCAGAACGTCGAGCTGCCGTTGAAGGTCGCCGGCGTGCCCAAGCTGCAGCGCGAGCAAAAGGTGCGTGAGCTGCTTGAACTGGTGGGTTTGCAGGACAAGCACAAGGCTTATCCCGCGCAGCTGTCCGGCGGGCAGAAACAGCGCGTCGGCATTGCCCGTTCGCTGGTGCACGACCCACAGATTCTGCTGTGCGACGAAGCCACCTCGGCCCTCGACCCGGAAACCACCCAGTCGATTCTCGGCCTGCTGCGCGACATCAACAAACGCCTGGGCCTGACCATCGTGTTGATCACCCACGAGATGGCGGTGATCCGCGAAATCTGCGACCGCGTGGTGGTGCTTGAGCACGGTCGAATCGTGGAGCAAGGCCCGGTGTGGCAAGTATTCGGCAACCCGCAGCATGAGGTCAGCAGAACCCTGCTGGCGCCGCTGCAACACGGGCTGCCGGAAGAACTGCAAAACCGCCTGCAACCCACCCAGACATCGGCCGACGCCGCGTTGGTGCTGCGTTTGCAGTTCACCGGCAGCGCCACCGACGAACCCGACCTGGCCGCGCTGTTCGGCGCCCTTGGCGGACGCGTGCGCTTGCTGCAAGGCGGCGTGGAACGGATCCAGGGCCACGCCTTGGGGCAATTACTGCTGGCGGTCAATGGCTCGCCACACAACGCACAAGCACTGCGCACCCTGGCCGGGCGTTGGGCGCAACAGGTGGAGGTGCTGGGCTATGTGGTTTGATCGTTTATTGCAGGGCGCCATCGACACCCTATTGATGGTTGGCGTGTCGTCGTTGATCGCGCTGTTGGTGGGTATTCCGCTGGCGGTGTTTCTGGTCACCAGCGACAAGGGCGGCATCTACCAGGCACCGGCGCTGAACCGCGTGCTCGGCGCGTTCGTCAATCTGTTCCGCTCCATTCCGTTTCTGATCCTGATGGTGGCGCTGATCCCGTTTACCCGGCTGATCGTCGGCACCACCTACGGCGTGTGGGCGGCCGTTGTGCCGCTGACCATCGCCGCCACGCCGTTTTTCGCGCGGATCGCCGAGGTGAGCCTGCGCGAAGTGGACCACGGTTTGATCGAAGCCGCGCAGGCCATGGGCTGCCGCCGCTGGCACATCATCTGGCACGTGCTGTTGCCGGAAGCGCTGCCGGGGATTGTGGGCGGGTTCACGATCACGCTGGTGACCATGATCAACTCGTCAGCCATGGCGGGCGCCATCGGCGCAGGCGGCTTGGGTGACATTGCCTACCGCTACGGCTATCAGCGTTTCGATACGCAGATCATGCTCACCGTGATTGTGTTGCTGGTGGTTCTCGTCGCGGTGATTCAGTTGGGCGGCGATCGCCTGGCTCGGGTGCTGAACAAGCGGTGAGGTATAGTCGGGCGATCTCAGCGCCCGGTATGTCCCACCATGACCCTCAAGCCCGACGACCTCAACCAGATCACTTCCATCACCCTCGGCCACTACAACAAGGTGGCCGAGGACTTCCGTGACGGCACTCGCGATCACGATGTCAGCCAGAACATCGACGCGCTGCTGCGCCATATCCAGGGCACAGCGCCGTTTACCGTGCTGGATTTCGGCTGCGGGCCGGGGCGTGATCTGCAGACGTTTACGCGCATGGGCCATATTGCCGTGGGGCTCGATGGCTCCGAACGGTTTGCGCAAATGGCCCGCGAGGACAGTGGCTGTGAAGTGCTGCTGCAGGACTTTCTCAAGTTGGACCTGCCGACCGAACGTTTCGACGGGGTGTTTGCCAACGCGGTGTTGTTCCATATTCCCAAGCAGGAGCTGCCACGGGTGCTCAAGCAGTTGCGGGGTGCGCTGAAGCCTGGCGGCGTGCTGTTCAGTTCCAACCCGCGCGGTGAAAACCTGGAAGGCTGGAACGGGCCTCGCTATGGGTCTTATCACGACCTTGAAACCTGGCAGGGTCTGCTGGCGGCGGCCGGGTTTGTGGAGCTGGAGCATTATTACCGGCCAGCCGGGTTGCCGAGGGAACAGCAGCCTTGGTTGGCGAGTGTGTGGCGCAAACTGTAGATTTTCGTCATCTGGCCCGGCCCTATCGCAGGCAAGCCAGCTCCCCCATTTGGAATGCATTTCCATGTGGGAGCGGGCTTGCTCGCGAAGGCGTCAGCGGCCCCGCTAATCCACCTGATACACCCTAGGTTTTTCACCCTCTACCAACGCCGTCACACTCTTTCCCGCATACCCTTCTTTGTCCCCCGCAGCAAAATTCGCCACCAACCGCGTGCCATCGGCAAACGTGGTCTGCTGCACCTGCCGATCGGCCGTCAGCCAACGAAAATCGGTCATTGCCTGTGTCGCCAAGCGCTCATGCAACGGCCGAAAAAACCGGTCCTGGCGCTGTATCAACGGAATGCGCTGCTTCAGGGTCGCGGCACTCAGGTGATACAGCGGCGGCACGTTGTACAGCAGTTGGGCCAGCTCGTTCTCAGCCCGCACGTTGCTCAGCTTCAGGCTGTCGAACAGCCAATGGTGAGTGGTGATGACCGAGCCGTGAAACACCGCCTGATACAACGGCAAGCGCATGGACGGGTCGAAATACACGGTGCGAAATGGCTCATTCAACGGCACCGTTTTGAAGAACACCGCCGGTTGCTCCGGCGGATACCAGTTGCCGACGTAATAAGGCGATTGTTTATCCTTGGTCATCGCGCGATCACCCCAGCCGAGCACGGGCGTCTGCATGCCGTGGGCAAACAGAATGCCTTGGGCAGTGACCGCATTGCCGTCTTCGGAACCGGCGGGCAGTTTGAGCACCGTGTTGAGCCAGCGTGACGCGTCGATATTTCCTTGGGC
The DNA here is from genome assembly GCF_003852315.1 of Pseudomonas sp. LBUM920. Lineage (NCBI taxonomy): Bacteria > Pseudomonadati > Pseudomonadota > Gammaproteobacteria > Pseudomonadales > Pseudomonadaceae > Pseudomonas > Pseudomonas edsoni (SeqCode). The sequence goes on along the minus strand of NZ_CP027762.1, from coordinate 273,900 downwards.
GTTTTGCGCCTGGGTCATTTCGGCGCCATTGCGGTAGCTGTCAAAGACCATGCTGGTCGCATAGGCATCCAGGAACCAGGCGTTGAAACCGGCCTTGGCTTGCACCGCTTTCACCCGCGCTTCCAGTAACGGCCGCACGCAGCGCGGGTCGGTGTAGTGACCGGATTGTTGAAAGCCGGTCTTGAGTTTGCCGTCTTCCAAGATGATGGCGCAGTCGCGATAGGCCTTGCTGCCCAGGTGGGCGGTGGTCCAGTCGGGGTTTTCGGTGGTGGACAAGGCCGTTTCATAGGAATCGTACGGCGCCATCAGGTAACCCGCCTTGACGCCCGCCTGAATCGCTTCGGGGTGCCAGAGGCCGCCTTCCCAGCCTTCACCCAGGGTCAGCAGCAGGCGCTTCAACCCAGCATCTTGCAGCGCCTTGACGGTCTGGGCCGACAGCGTGCTGCCCCAGGTCTCGGGGCTGTGGCTCAAGGCGCCGGCAAACGCTGTGGCCAGTTCACGGCGCAGTACGCCATAACCGTCAGCCAGCTTGAGCATGTCCGGCTCGTCGGTGGCCTGCCAGGTTTGCCGGGCCTTTTTGTTGATCGCCGCGTTGAGCCCACGCAGCAAAACCGTCTTTTGGTAGCGATCCAACGTGCCGGCCTGCGTCAGCACCTGCGTGGCCTCTTTGTCCAGCAAGCCCTTGAGTTCGTGGCCGCGCAGCACCTTCACCAGCAGCGGCCAGTCGCGCACATCCTCCGGCCCTAATAGGTCATTGCCCCACAGATAGACGTGGCTGGCACCCAGCAGCTTTTCAGCCTCGGGGGTCTGGCGCAGCTTGTCCGCCAGCGGTTCATAACGCCCCTGCGCCACCAGCCACTGCCGGTAGCGCTTGGCCCCGGCCAACGGGTCGGCATCGCCCAGGTGCAGGCGCAGGGTCATCGGCGCGGCGGGCTTAAGGCGGGTGAATTCATGCGCCATTGAAAGCGCCAGCCCGCCACCGTCTGCCTGCCATTGCAGATGGTTGTTATAGGGGTTGGTGAGCAACCAGTTAAGCGTGAAACGGCCATGATCCACGCCCCATAACGGCAGGCTGAGATCCTGCGTGGTATTAACCTCGCCTTGATCCAGCAAAAACGAGTTCCACACGGCGTTGCCGGCGGGCACGTAATGCCCTTCGGCCAAGGGCCAGATCAAGCCTTTGCCCATCGCCTCGGCGGGTTGGCGCAGCAGCGCCAAATGGCCCGGCTCGCGCGCGTTGATGGTCAGGGCAAGGTCGCGCTCCTCAAGGCGCGCGGTCAGCTGGTAGGCGCCGCTGTCCCACTGCCAAGTGGCTTGCCCGGCATCGGCCTGCACACCGGTGACCGCGTGCGCCGCCACACCGCTGGAAGCGTGCACTGCGGCCTCGCCCGCCGGGGTAACTTGCAGCGCCAGCGTGGCGGGGTCGAGTTCGACCCGCCAGAGGGCGTTTTCCAGCACGGTGCCAGCGAAGAGTCGGGGAGACAGCAACAGGCAAAAAATCAGCACTAAACGGCGCATGACACGGGCCTTCCAAAACGGAAACAGGCCCGGAGGGTAAAGCACTTAATGCCAGACAACTGTAGGGAAAGTGTTTCCAGGAGCCTTCCCACATCCTTGCAGGAAGGCGCCGAGTGTCAGGCCTGTTCTTTTTTCGGCTCGCGAATCTTGTACCAGGCCACATAAAGCGCTGGCAGGAACAACAGCGTCAGCAAGGTGGCGATGATGATCCCGCCAATCATCGCGTAGGCCATCGGTCCCCAGAACACTTCCCGCGCAATCGGGATCATGCCCAGGCTGGCTGCCGCAGCGGTCAGCAGGATAGGACGGCGCCGGTGCTCGGTGGCTTCCACCACGGCATCCCAAGGCGTGTAGCCGTCGCGCTCGTAGGCATCGATCTGCGTCACCAGAATCACCGAGTTGCGGATGATGATGCCGATCAGCGCCAGAATGCCGAGGATCGCCACGAAGCCCATGGGCGTGCCCGTGGGGATCAGCGCCAGCACCACGCCGATCAGCCCGAGCGGCGCGACACTGGCGACCAGGAACATCTTCTGCACGCTGTGCAGCTGGATCATCAGGAACGTGGCCATCAGGAACAGCATCAACGGCACCACTTTGGCGATGGGGCCTTGGGCCTTGCCGCTTTCTTCGACGGTGCCGCCGGTGGCGACTTTATAGCCCACCGGCAGGCCGGCGCTGAACGTGTCGATTTCGGGCTTGAGTTGCTTGACCAGGTCGGTCGGTTGCATCTCATCACGCACCGAAGCCTTGACGGTGATGGTTGGCTTGCGGTCGCGACGCCACACCAGCGGCTGCTCCAACTCATACCGCACGGTGGCGAAGGCCAGCAGCGGAATCGAGGTGCCATTGGGCGTGACAATCTGCAGGTTCTGCAAGGTTTCCGGGGTGCCGCGCTCGGCGTCTTCGGCGCGGCCGACCACGTTGATCAGGTAGATATCGTCGTGCACTTGGGTCACCGATGCACCGCTGACCACGCTGTTCATCAACTGCGCCACGTCTTCCGACGACAGCCCCAATTGCCGCGCCTTGTCTTGGGCGATGTCCACGCGCAGCACTTTGCCCGGCTCGTTCCAGTCGTAAATGATCTCGCCCAGGTGGGTGTTTTTATCCAGCAAGGTCGCCAGTTCAATGGCGTGCTTGCGCACCTGATCGGTGTCCTTGCCAGACACGCGATACTGGATCGGCCGCCCGACCGGCGGGCCCATTTCCAGGGGCTGCACATAACTGCCGATGCCGACAAAGTCATCGCGCAGGCGTTTTTGCAGGCGCGCAATCAACGCGCCGCGCTCTTCCAGGCCTTTGCTGACGATCACCAACTGCGCGTAGTAGGGGTTTTCCAATTGCTGGTCGAGGGGCAGGTAGAAACGAATCGCACCCTGGCCGATATAGGTGCTCCAGCGCGCAATATCCGGATCATCCTTGATGATCGCCTCAAGGCGGTCGACCGCCTTGCGCGTTTCGTTGATCGAGGCGTTTTGCGGCAAGTTGAGGTCGACGAGAATTTCCGGGCGGTCCGATGACGGGAAAAACTGGTTCTGCACAAACTGCATGGAGAACACCGACGCCGCAAACAGCCCCACGGTGATGCCGATGGCCCACCAGCGGTTGCGCATGGCCCAGAGCATGCCGCCATTGAATGCGCGACCGATGCGCCCAGGCTCTTTGTTTTCAGGCTTAACGTTGGCGCTGAGGATATGCACGCCAATCACCGGCGCAAACAGCACCGCCACCACCCACGACACCAGCATCGCCACGGCAATCACCGCAAACAGCGTGAAGGTGTACTCGCCCGCCGAGCTGGCGTTGAGGCCGATAGGCACAAAGCCGGCGACGGTCACCAGCGTGCCGGTGAGCATCGGGAACGCGGTCGAGGTATAGGCGTAGGTCGCCGCCTGTTCCTTGGTTTCGCCTTTTTCCAGGCGCGTGATCATCATCTCCACGGTGATCATCGCGTCATCCACCAACAGGCCGAGGGCGATGATCAACGCGCCCAGCGACACGCGCTGCATGGTGATGCCGCTGTATTCCATGAACACGAACACCAGCGCCAGCACCAACGGGATCGAGCACGCCACCACCAACCCGGCACGCATGCCGAGGCTGATAAAGCTCACCACCAGCACGATGATGACGGCTTCAAACAGCGCGCTGGTAAAGCCGCCGACAGCCTCCTCCACCACTTCTGCCTGGTCGGAGACTTTGTGCACGCCCACGCCCACCGGCAGGTCAGCCGTCAACTCATCCATGCGTGTGTGCAAGGCCTTGCCGAATGACTGGATATTGCCGCCCTTCTGCATGGCAATCGCCAAGCCAATCGCCGGCTTGCCATTGAAACGGAACATCGGCCGCGCCGGATCGACGTAGCCACGGCTGATGTCGGCAATGTCGGCCAAACGGTAAAAACGGTCATTGAGGCGCAGGTTGACGTTGGCCAGGTCCTTTTCGGAGGCAAACTGCCCCGAGGTGCGCACCGAAATCCGCTCCGGCCCGGCCTCGATTACCCCGGCCGGGGTCACCGCGTTCTGCGACTGCAGGCTTTGTACGACCTGGCGCTGGTCAATCCCCAATGCTGCCAGTTTGCGCGTAGAGAAGTTCAGGTAGATCACTTCGTCCTGCTGGCCGATCATCTCGACCTTGCCCAGGCCCGGCACCGAGCGGATTTCGGCGCGCACTTGCTCGACGTAATCACGCAGTTGGCGCATCGACAAACCGTCGCCGGTAAACGCGTAGACCGAACCGAACACGTCACCGAACTCATCGTTGAACGACGGCCCCTGCAAGCCCTGGGGGAAGGTGCCGCGAATGTCATCGATCTTCTTGCGCACCTGATACCAGATATCCGGGATCGCCTTGGCACTGGTGGTGTCTTTGAGGAACACGAACACCGTGGACTCGCCCGGCCGCGTGTAGCTTTTCACGTAGTCGAGGGAGTCGAGTTCTTCGAGTTTTTTCTCGATGCGGTCGGTAACCTGCTTGAGGGTTTCCTCCTGGGTCGCACCCGGCCAGCGGGTCTGGATCACCATGGTTTTGATGGTGAACGAAGGGTCTTCCTCGCGGCCAAGGTTCATGTAGGAGAACACGCCCATCAGCAGCGCGACGAACATCAGGTACCAGACGAAGGACTGATGCTTGAGGGCCCAGTCGGATAAGTTGAAGCTCCCTTTCATCGCGGGCTGTCCTCGTCGATTTTGACTTTTTGCCCAGGCTTCAGGCTGTTCACGCCAGCGGTGACAATGCGTTCGCCGGGGTTGACGCCGCCATTGAGCACGGCGCTGTCGGCGTCGCGGCTGACCACCGTGACGTCACGCGGCTGCACGGTCTGGCTGTGGGTGTCGAGCAGCCAGATGCGGGTCTTGCCGTCAACTTCCTGCAAGGCGCTCACCGGCAGTTGGATGCGGGGTGCGATGGCGGTGCTCAAGGTCACGCTGATAGCGGTGCCCAGGCGGAAGGCTGGCGGTGTTTCGGCCAGGGTCAATCGCGCACGCCGGGTGCGCGTGGCGCTTTGGGCCTGGGGTTCGATCTCACGCACGATGGCGGTGGTGTTGACGCTCGGGTCGAGTTGGCCGGCAACCACAAACACCACATCGGTAGGTAGGCGCTCAGCCAGACCGGCCGGCAGGTCGATTACCGCTTCCTTGATGTCCGGGCGCGCGAGGGTCACCACTTGCTGGCCGGCGCTGACGACCTGGCCAGCCTCGGCGTTCCAGGCGGTGACGATACCGGCGTGGTCGGTGCGCAGTTCGGAGTAGTTGAGCTGGTCCTTGGCCTGGTTGACCGAAGCCTTGGCCTGGTCGAGGGTGGCCTGGGTGGTTTTCAGGTCGGTCTGGGCCACGTCCAGTTGAGCCTGGGCGCCGACACCACGGTTGAACAATTCCTGCTGGCGGCGGGCGTTGGCCTGGGCGTTGATGAACTGCGCCTGCACGCGGGCGAGGTCGCCTTGGGCGGCGCGCAATTGGTTTTGCTGATCGGTGGGATCGAGCACGGCAAGCAAGGCGCCCTTCTCCACTTCAGCACCCACGTCCACTGCGCGTCGCGCGATACGGCCGGGTACGCGAAAGCCCAGGTTACTTTCATAGCGGGCCTGGATGGTGCCGGCGAAGCGGCCGAGGTTTTCCTGGTCTTCGGCTTTGACTTCCATCGACAACACCGGGCGCACGGGCTCGGGCGGCGGTTCTTTCTTGGAGCAGGCGGCCAACAACAGGCTGGCGGCGAGCAGAGCCGTCAGGCGCTTCATGGCTGGGCTCCTTGCTGGGCGATCTCGACCAGCATGCCGGGGTGCAACAATTGCCCGCCGGCCACCACGACTTTTTCGCCGCCTTTAAGCCCCTCGCCAATAATGACTTTGCCGGTGAGGTAACGCGCCACGCTGACCTTGTGCAATTGCGCCTTGCCGTCACCGTCGATCAGCCACACGGCGGGTTCGTTGAGGTCTTTGGTCAAGGCCGACCACGGCAGCTCGATGCTGGCCTTGGCCGGGCCATTGGCGGTGGCGCTGACCACCGAGCCCAACTGCATGCCCTTGGGCAGCGATTGCAGGGCGATTTTGACTTGCACGGTGCCGGTATTGGCCGCCACCGCCGGCGTGACCTCGCGAACCTTGCCCACGGCCTTGATGTTCGGGTTGTCCAGCAGGCTGACCGTGATCGGTGCATCCGGCGGCGGCTCTACCAGCAGCGATTCATAGACATTGAACACCGCATCACGATCGCCATCGGTGGCCAGGCTGAAAATCGGCACGGTGGCCCGCACAACCTGGCCGACTTCCGCCTGGCGCGCGGTAATCACACCGGGCGCATCGGCGATCAGCGAGGTATAGCCGAGTTGTTCACGGGCGTTGGCGAGCTGGGCTTGCGCGGCGGCCAGGGCGCTTTGGCTGCTGCGCAGCGCGGCCTGGGCGGCGTCGTATTCGCTGCGGCTGGTGTAGCCCTTGGGCAGCAGTTTTTCCTGGCGAACGAAGGCGGCGGCAGTTTGCTTGACGCGTGCCTGCTCGGCCACGACCTGGGCCTGCGCGGAATCGACGTTGGTCTGCAGGTCCTTGGGATCAAGCTTGGCCAGCACTTGCTTGGCGGTCACACGGTCACCCACGTCGACCATGCGCTGGATGATTTTCCCACCCACGCGAAAGGACAAATCGGTTTGCACACGGGCCTGGATATCGCCGGTCAGGGTGACTGCCGCGGCAAAATCCGCCGGCTGCACAGTCTGCACAAAAACCCGCGAATGCGCCTTGGGCTCGGCCTTTTCCTGACCACAGCCGCTCAGCAGCGCCAAGAGGCCAAGGCTGAGTAAAACTATCGAAGTGCGACCGCCCATGCAGGCTCCTTTTGCGTGATGCCGACTTGCCAGTGTGTATGCGACTGTGAGCTTAGATCAGGGTTCCTTATCTGCATGGAGGATCCCATACTCCAATGGTTCCCACGTCGACTGAATACCTATGTTGAAAACCCTGGCGGTGGCCAATTACCGCTCGATCAATAAATTGGTGGTGCCCCTGGACCGGCTGAACCTGGTCACCGGCCCCAATGGCAGCGGCAAGTCCAACCTGTATCGCGCCTTACGCCTGCTGGCGGAAACCGCCCAAGGCGGCGTCATCAATGCGCTGGCCCGTGAAGGCGGGCTGGATTCAACCTTCTGGGCCGGGCCGGAAACCATCAGCCGGCGCATGCGCAACGGCGAGGTGCCGGTGGAGCCTACCGTACGCCAACGCGTGAAACGCTTGCGCCTTGGGTTCGCCGGGGAAGATTTCAGTTATGCAATTTCCCTTGGGCTGCCGGAAACGACCTCGTCGTACTTTTCACTCGACCCAGAAGTGAAAAAGGAATGCATCTGGGCCGGCCACATTTACCGCCCCGCCAGCCTTTTGGTGCAACGCTGCGGACCGATGGTTCGGGCCCGAGACGGGCGCACCTGGGATGTCGTGGCCCAGCACACGCCCAATTACCACAGCCTGTTCGATCAGGTGGGCAGCCTGCGCGGCTCGCCGGAGGTGTTGCTGCTGCGCGAAAGCATTCGTGGCTGGCGCTTTTATGATCACTTTCGCAGCGACGTGGACGCGCCCGTTCGCCAACCGCAACTGGGCACGCGTACCCCGGTGTTGCATCACGACGGGCGCGATTTGGCGGCGGCATTGCAGACCATCCGCGAGATCGGCGACCCCGAGGCATTGCAGCGCGCGGTCAGCGATGCATTCCCCGGCGCGCGCCTGAATATCCAGCCACTGCAGGGCGGGCGCTTTGCGATTGAGTTTTATCAGGAAGGCTTGCTGCGGCCATTGTCGGCGGCCGAGCTGTCGGACGGCACCTTGCGTTATCTGCTGTTGATCGCGGCGCTGCTCACGCCACGGCCGCCGACCATGATGGTACTGAACGAGCCGGAAACCAGCCTGCACCCGGATTTGCTGCCGGCGCTGGCGCGTTTGATTATCCAGGCATCCCAGCATTGCCAAGTGTGGGTGGTGTCGCATGCCAGCCGGTTGATTGCAGCGTTGCAGCAGGATGAAGGGTGTAATTCGATTGTGTTGGAGAAGGTGATGGGCGAGACACGGATTGTGGGGCAAGGGATGTTGGATGCGCCGGCGTGGCATTGGCCGGAATAAGTGGTGATTGCACCGGCCTCTTCGCGGGCAAGCCCGCTCCCACATTAGCCTGTATTCCACGGTTGGAACTCGGTCAAAGGTGGCGGCGGGCTTGCCTGCGATAGGGGTAGAAGGTGGCGTTGGCCGGAATAGGTGCAGTGACTGCACTGGCCTCTTCGCGGGCAAGCCCGCTCCCACATTAGCCTGTATTCCACGGTTGGAACTCGGTCAAAGGTGGGAGCGGGCTTGCCTGCGATAGGGGTAGAAGGTGGCATTGGCCGGAGTAGGTGTGGTGACTGCACTGGCCTCTTCGCGGGCAAGCCCGCTCCCACATTAGCCTGTATTCCAAGGTTGGAACTCGGTCAAAGGTGGGAGCTGGCTTGCCTGCGATAGGGGTAGAACGTGGCATTGGCCGGAATAAGCGGTGATTGCACCGGCCTCTTCGCGGGCAAGCCCGCTCCCACATTAGCCTGCAATTCCAAGGTTGGAACTCGGTCAAAGGTGGGAGCTGGCTTGCCTGCGATAGCGGTAGAACGTGGCATTGGCCGGAGTAGGTGCAGTGACTGCACCGGCCTTTTCGCGGGCAAGCCCGCTCCCACATTAGCCTGTATTCCAGGGTTGGAACTCGGTCAAAGGTGGGAGCTGGCTTGCCTGCGATAGGGGTAGAAGGTGGCATTGGCCGGAGTAGGTGCAGTGACTGCACTGGCCTCTTCGCGGGCAAGCCCGCTCCCACATTAGCCTGCATTCCAGGGTTGGAACTCGGTCATAGGTGGCAGCGGGCTTGCCTGCGATAGGGGTAGAAGGTGGCATTGGCCGGAGTAGGTGCGGTGACTGCACTGGCCTCTTCGCGGGCAAGCCCGCTCCCACATTAGCCTGCATTCCAGGGTTGGAACTCGGTCAAAGGTGGGAGCTGGCTTGCCTGCGATAGCGGTAGAAGTTGGCATTGGCCGGCGTAGGTGCAGTGACTGCACCGGCCTCTTCGCGGGCAAGCCCGCTCCCACATTAGCCTGCATTCCAAGGTGGGAACTCGGTCAAAGGTGGGAGCTGGCTTGCCTGCGATAGCGGTGTGACAGTCAGCGCGGGATCAACCCTGCCACTTACCGCCCTCAACAATCACGCTCTCAGGCTTGGTGTCATCGCTCAGCTCTTTACGCACATATTGGTCGTACAGCTTGAGCAGGAACTTCTCCTCACCCAACTTCGCCAACTCGGTATTCACCCAGTCGCGCAGTTCGATGTTGCCCTTCTTCACGGCTGGCGCAATCGGTGCTTCATCACCGAGTTTCTCTTCCAGCACGCGGTAGCCCGGGTTCTGCTTGGCCCAGCTGAACAGCACCAGGTTGTCTTGCGCGTACGCATCGCCACGCCCGGCCGACAGCGCCTGCAGCGACTCGGAGTTTTTCTCGAACTTGAGCAGTTTCCAGTCCGGGTGGTTTTTGGTCAGCCAGATATCGGCGGTGGTGCCGGTGGTGACGATGGTGGTGCGGGTTGCCAGGTCATCCAGGCTTTTCACCGAGCTGTCCTGCGGCACCAAAGCCTGTACCGCCACTTTCAGGTTGGGATTGGTGAAGTCCACCGCTTCCTTGCGCTCCGGCGTTACGGTCATGTTGGCAAGGATCAGGTCGACCTTGTCGCTCTGCAGGAACGGAATACGGCTGGCCGGTTCGACGGCGACAAACTCGACCTTGTTTTCATCGCCCAACAGGTCCTTGGCGAATTGGCGGCCGATGTCGGTATCAAAGCCGACGTAACGACCGGCTTCGTTCACAAAACCGAATGGCGGCTTGTCGGTGAATACACCGACGATCAGCTTGTCCCGCGCTTTGATCTTGTCGATGTAGCTGGCAGCAGCGACGGGTTTGGCAGGCTCTTCGGCCTTTTTTTCGCAGCCGGCCAGTAAGGCGACGGCAAACAGTGGCAGCAGTAGTTTTTTCATATCAGCTCCAATTCCTTGGTTTTCTTGGGCAGTGTTGAAACAAAGGAGAACTTCTCCAGGAACTGCTGCGCGCGTGCGGTTTGCGGGTTCGTAAAGAATTCTTCGGGGGTGTCGTGCTCAAGGATGCGACCGGCCTCCATGAACACCACGCGGTCGGCGACGGCGCGGGCGAAGGCCATTTCATGGGTGACGATCAACAAGGTCATGCCGTCGCGGGCCAGACCTTGAATCACTTCCAGCACTTCCTTGACCATTTCCGGGTCGAGGGCGGCGGTGACTTCGTCAAACAGCATCACTTGCGGGTTCATGCACAGCGAACGGACGATGGCGATGCGTTGCTGCTGACCACCTGACAGCTGGCGTGGGAAGGCGTCGCGCTTGTCGGCCAGGCCAACACGTTCGAGTAATTTTTCCGCTTGGGCACGGGCTTCGCGAGGCGCGCGTTTTTGCACTTTCAGTGGGCCGAGCAGGATGTTGTCGAGCACGCTCATGTGTGGGAACAGGTGGTAACTCTGGAACACCATGCCCACGTCCTGACGCACCTGGCGCCAATCGGTATTTTTGTCCAGCAGCTCTTTGCCGGCAAAACGCAGGCTGCCGCTGTGCGCCACTTCCAGGCCGTTGAGGCAGCGCAGCAAGGTGCTTTTGCCGCAGCCGCTGGGGCCGAGGATCACCACCACCTCGCCGCTTTGCACGCTCAGGTCGATGCCCTTGAGCACCTGCTGCTCGCCGAAGAATTTGTTGAAAGCCTGGAACTCGATCAATGCGCTCATGCTTGGGCCCAGCGCCGTTCCAGCACCTTGGAGGCGGCTGACAACGGGTAGCAGATAAAGAAGAAAAACAGGAACAGCACGCCGTAGATCAATACTGACTCATAGGTGCGTTCGATGATTTGCTGGCCAACCTTGATCACGTCCACCACGCCGATCAGCACCGCCAGTGAGCTGGTCTTGATGATGCGCGTGTAGACGTTGATGGTTGGCGGCGTCATGCGCTTGAGGGCCTGGGGCAGCAGCACGTAGCCGTACAGCTGCGGGTCGGACAGGCCAATCGACAACCCGGCCTCGCGCTGGCCACGCGGCAGCGAATGCAGCGCGCCACGGACCACTTCACCGACCTCGCTGGCGCCCCACAATGACAGCACCAGCACCGCGCACCAGAAGCTCGGAATGCTCAGGCCGAAGAAAATCGGCAGGCCGAAAAACAGCAGGTACAACCACACCAACACCGGGATCGCGCGAAACAGCTCCAGGTACACCCGCAGCACCGCGTTGATCAGCGTGTTATTGAGCGTGCGCAGCACGCCGTACAGCACGCCGCCGACGGTGCTGAAGGCAATGCTCAAAAATGAAATCGACAGCGTTTGCGCAGCGCCCTTGCCCAGTTGCGGCAACGACACCCACAACAACTCAAGACCCGAACTGGCCATGCTGGAGCCTCCTTTCCAGGCGGCTGAGCAGCAGCGACAGCGGCAAAAACAACAGCACGCAGATCAGCGTCAGCACGGCGAGCATTTCGTAGGTTTTGTAGTAGAGCGCGATGTAGCTCTTGGTGGTGTAGAGAATCTCCGGCACCGCCACGGCCGACACCACCGTGGTCTCCTTGAGCAGAAAGATGAAATTGGCGAAAAGCGCCGGCAGGCTGAGGATGCCGGCTTGAGGCAGGATCACATGGCGCAGCAGCTGCCAGTCGGACAGGCCGATGGACTTGCCCGACTCGATCTGCGCCAGCGGCACCGCCTCCACACCGGCGCGCAGCACTTCGGTGAGGTAGGCGCCGCCGAGGAAGGTCATGGTGATGATCGCGGCCCAGAACCCGGAGATATTGAACCCCAGCGCCGGCAAGGCGAAGTACACAAAGAACAGTTGGATCAGCAGCGGCGTGTTGCGCGCCAGCTCCACATACAGCGCCACCAGGCGCGACAGGTACGGCGTGCGAAACACCAGCAGCGCGGCGTTGATCAGTGCCACCAGCAACGAGGTGGCAATGGCGATCAGGCCCACTTGCAGCGTCACCCCAACGGCGCTGAGAAACGCCGGCAAGGTGCTGAGGATAAAAGCGAAATCGAAGGTCATCTTGAGTCCATGACGCCGCAAGGGTAATGCAGCGGGCGCAGTCCGGTCCGGCGTGGGTAACGCCGGGTAGCGCGAACTCTAAAGGTATAAAAAGCAAAATTTAAATACCCAAATAGCATATTGATATCACCCAAAAAGATAACCGCCGGATTCGCGGGTTGTCCGGGTGACGGCTATGGTTGGGGGGTCTGAGATTCGAGGGATTGAACCATGAACGAAGCGAAACCGATTGATCCGCAGGAGCTGGTGAAGTGGTTGATGGCGTTGCGCCGGGCGATCAACACACAAAACAGGTAAGCCTGCGTCAATCAGATGTGGGAGGGGGCTTGCCCCCGATAGCGGTATGTCAGCCACAGATGCATTGACTGAACCCCTGATATCGGGGGCAAGCCCCCCACATTTTTATTGCATTCCAAACTCCAGGCATAAAAAAACGCCGACGCTATGTGAGCCGTCGGCGTTCAAACCTTGAAGGGGGTTTTGTTTACATCAGAACGCAGGCACTACCGCGCCTTTGTACTTGGAATCGATGAACGCTTTGACTTCAGGGCTGGTCAGGGCCTTGGCCAGCTTCTGGATAGCGTCACTGTCCTTGTTGTCCGGGCGTGCCACCAGGAAGTTCACGTACGGCGACTTGGCGTCTTCGATGATCAGTGCGTCTTTGGCTGGGTTCAGGCCAGCTTCCAGCGCGTAGTTGGTGTTGATCAAGTCCAGGTCAACCTGGTCCAGCACGCGTGGCAGCAGCGCCGATTCCAGCTCTTTGAATTTCAGGTGTTTCGGGTTGCTGGCGATGTCTTTCGGCGTGGCCAGGGCGTTGCTTGGGTCTTTGAGGGTGATCACACCGGCTTTCTGCAGCAGCAACAGGGCGCGGCCGCTGTTGGAGCCTTCGTTCGGGATGGCCACGGTGGCGCCGTCCTTCAACTCAGAAATGTTCTTGATCTTTTTCGAGTAACCGCCGAAAGGCTCAACGTGCACACCGATCACAGTGACCAGGTTGGTGCCCTTGCCCTTGTTGAAGTTTTCCAGGTACGGCAGGGTCTGGAAGTAGTTGGCGTCCAGACGCTTCTCGGCCACTTGCACGTTAGGTTGCACGTAGTCGGTGAATACTTTGATCTCCAGGTCCACGCCTTCTTTGGCCAGGGTCGGTTTGACCAGCTCAAGGATCTCGGCGTGCGGGATCGGCGTGGCGGCAACCACCAGTTTCTCGTTCGCCTGGGCGAAGCTTGCAGTCAGGGCAGCCGCCAGTGCGGTAAACAACAGAACCTTTTTCATGCAGTGTCCTTATCGAAATTCCGGGGCGTCTCTGACGACCGTTTTTATGGTGTGCCAGCGAAGTGCTATCGCGGCGTGGAGTGGACAATACCTAGATTTTTTATTCCCGAACAATATCTTTTATTCACTTTGATATTCCATTTTGCTCATGTAGCTGCTGTTCATTTAGAAAGCCGAGCAAGGCTTGCCGCTCGGCAGCGCTGGCACTCGCGAAGATCCGCTGCACCTGTTCCAGTGGCGAGCCCGCCACCGGCAGGTTGAGATGTTCGGGCAAAATCTCATCACCACTGCTCACCAGCAGCGCAAAGTGAATAACGTTTTCCAGTTCGCGGGTATTGCCCGGCCAGCTGTGGAGTTCCAACACACGCTGGGCGGCATCACTGATCAGCGGCACCGGCAGGTCCAGGCGCTGGCTGTAGATGCCGAGAAAATACTCGGCCAGGGACAGGATGTCGCCGACCCGCTCACGCAAAGCCGGCAGGTCGAGCCGGCCTTCACTCAAGTAATGGAACAGGCGCTCATGAAACTTGCCCGCCGCCACCGCCTGGGCCAGGTCGATGCTGGTCGCCGCCACCAGGCGCACATCCACCGGGCTGGGCTGGTGGGCTCCGACGCGGGTGACTTCGTGATTCTCCAGGGCGGCGAGCAATTTCACCTGGATCGGCAACGGCAAGTCGCCGATCTCATCCAGGTACAAGGTGCCGCCGTTGGCCGACCCGAACCACCCGGCCCGGCTGCTCGCCGCGCCGCTGTGGCTGCCGGCCGCGTAGCCAAACAGTTCGGCATCGGCGTAAGTGGGGCTGATCGCGCCGCAGTTGACCGAGACAAACAACCCGGTGCGGTCGCTGCCACGGTGGATATGCCGCGCCAGCAGTTCCTTGCCGCTGCCGGTCTCACCGCGAATCAACACCGGCAAGGCGCGCGGCGCCAGGCTTTCCAGGTCTTCACGCAATTGGCGCGAGCGCGGGTCGACAAACACCAGGGCCTTGGCACGGATGCTCAGCGGGCTTTTTTCGGCGTCGGGGAAGGTCAGCAAGGGCTGGCCGTAGGTTTCATGCAGACTCATGGCAGGCTCCCGCCCCAAATCCACTCAGGGACGGGGCGTTGAAAAATGTTCAGGCAGTACGCCGGGCGTGGTGCTCAAGGCGATTTTGCAGGCGATAGAGGTAGGCGAAGCCCTGCTCCCAGCGCTGGTGGCCGGACTTCACATTGATATGGCCGGCGCCGGACAGAATCCCGGCCTCGGCGCCCCAATTGCGCGCCAGTTCCAGGGCCCGCGGGGCGCTGACGGCGCTGTCGTTGTCGGAGCTGACCACTTGGCTGGGAAACGGCAGCAGGTCGCTCGGGATCGGTGCGAAGTTGCGCAAGGCCGGTGAGCAGGCCGGGCGTTCGACATCCGCCGGAGCCACCAGCAAAGCGCCGCGAACCTGACGCAGAAAGTGCACCGGCGCAGTGGCGGCCCAATGCGCGACGGTGATGCAACCCAGGCTATGGGCGATCAGAATCACCGGCGTGCTGTCGGCGGCGATGGCCTCGGCGAGTGCGGCCACCCAGTCTTCGCGACGCGGCGTCAGCCAATCGGCCTGCTCCACCCGCGCGCTGTTGGGCAGGCTGTTCTGCCAATGGGTTTGCCAATGATCTTCTGGCGATCCTTGCCAGCCCGGCACGATCAGATAACGAATCGACTCGCTGTGCATGGGTGTGCCCTCCTGCAGCGTTTAACGTTGCTGACCAGTATAGGGACGGGGGTTATATTCGTTAAGGAATAAGAAGCTATTTATTAATAACCAAAAACTCAAAGACGCAGAAGATCAAAAGGTGGGAGCGGGCTTGCTCGCGAAGGCGGTATATCAATCAGCGCATCTGCTACTGACCCACCGTATTCGCGAGCAAGCCCGCTCCCACATAGACCTCATTTCGCATCGAGCTTCAGCGGAATTTCAGGCAAAAAAAAGGCCGCACCCTGCCAAGGAGACGGCCAAAAAATTGTCGAGGCATTTGAAACTAACGTGCAGTAATCACCGACAACTTGGTAATCCCCGCGCGTTCGATAGACGCCATGGCTCGCGCCACTTCGCCGTAGTTCACGCCATTGTCAGCCTGCAGTTGCACCCGCACATCGGGGTCCTTGGCCTTGGCCGCCTGCAGGTTGAACTCCAGCAGGTCCGGCTGGACTTCGTCCTTGTTGATAAACAGTTTGCCGGCGCCGTCGATACTCACCACCAGCGGGTCTTTCTGCTCAACCGGCGCCACGGCTTCGGTCTTGGGCAGGTTGATCGGGATCGCGTTGGTCAACAGCGGCGCAGTGACGATAAACACCACCAGCAACACCAGCATCACGTCCACCAGCGGCGTCACGTTGATCTCGCTCAGCACCTCGTCACTGTCTTGCGTGGAAAAGGCCATCTCAGGACGCCTCCTTCACTTTCTGCGGGTTACCGGCTGCGTTCTTGGTCAGCGCAGGGTGCAACAGCACGCGGAAAGAGTTCTTCTGCGCCAGGCTGTAGAAGTCGTGGGCAAAGTCGTCAAGGTCAGCAGCCGTCAGCTTCAAACGACGCAGGAAATAGTTGTAGACCAGCACCGCCGGCACCGCGACGGCGATACCGACACCGGTGGCCACCAGCGCCGCACCAATCGGGCCGGCCACGGTTTCCAGGCTGGCGGAGCCGGCGGCGCTGATGCCTTTCAACGCTTCCATGATCCCCCACACGGTGCCGAACAGGCCGATAAACGGCGAGGTGCTGCCGATACTGGCGACCACGGCCAGGCCGGTTTCCAGCGAGCGACGCTCACGCACGATCTGCTGACGCAGGGCGCGTTCGAGGCGGTCCTGATGGTTGATGGCCTGGCTCAGGTCCGCAGCGTGCGGCGCGTCACCCACCTGGATCGCGGCATAACCGGCCTGGGCCACACGCGCTGCGGCGCCGGGCTGGGTGTCGGCCAGTTCGGCGGCCGAGTCGAGACTCGACGCCGCCCAGAACTGTTTGTGGAATTTGCGATCCTGGGCCTTGAGGCGACCGAACTGCACGCCCTTGAGCAAGGCGAAACCCCAGGTGGCGACTGAAAAGGCCACCAGCAGCCAGATCACCGCGCTTTCGATGGATTCAAGTGGAGATGCTAATGCCATGATGTTTTCCCTCTGTGCAGGTCGCGACGTGTCCAACACACCGCTGCCGAATAGTTAGTGAATCTTGAAATCGATCGGTACGCTGACCCAGCCGTCCTGGGCCACATCGCCCTGCTTGGCCGGCACGAAGCTCCAACGCTTCACCGCGGTCAGTGCGGCGTCATCGAGCTGCTGACGGCCGCTGCTTTTCTGGATCTGGATCTCGCCCGGCTTGCCGCTGGCCAACACATGCACCCTGAGCAACACCGTGCCTTCCCAACCGCGACGCTGGGCCAGTGACGGGTACTCCGGCGCCGGGTTCTTCAGGTACGCGGCGTTTGCCGAAGCGGGTGTCACCGGTGCCGGCGACGGTGGCGCGGCTGGCGTGGGCGGTGCAGGTGGCGCCGGCGTCGGTGGCGCGGGCGGCTGCTCGACCGGTTTCGGTGCAGGCTTGGGCTCGGGCTTGGGCACCGGCTTGGGTTTAGGCTTGGGAATCGGTTTTGGCGGCGCCGGCTTGGCGGCCAATTCATCCACAACCGGCGGCGGTGGCTCGACCACAGGCGGCGGTGGCGGTGGCGGCACGGGCGGTGGTGGTTCAACCACCGGCGGCGCCGGCTGGGAAAATTCGATCGTCATCGGCGGGATTTCCGGCGGCACAATCGGCAACACCGGCGTCGGCTTCTGGCTCACCCAATAGATCACCGCGCCGTGCAGCGCCAACACCAGTAAGCCGAGCAGAAGCCCTTCGCGACGGCTCGAGAAGCGCTTCGGGGTTTTCTGCAAACGCAATTGCCCCAACGGCGCGCGATGCGGCCGGCCAAGGTCGACCAACTCACCACCCGGTGCCTGGCGCCATTGCGCCTCGGGTGCACTGGCGGCGGTCTGGACATTGCCCATTGATTCACTCCCTACGGTTTTCACACAAAAAAACCGACAGGCCTGCCTTGGCGGCCGTCGAGGGCTGAATCATCGGGGCCAGACGCTTATCTCTTAAAGTAATCTTTAAAGTTATACATAGATCTAAATTGAATATGAGAAACATCCTGAAACGCCAAAGCCACGGCCTGCGCGGCCTGTGGCGAAGGCGCGGTTTTTCGATGCATTTCAGGCATAAAAAATATTCAGTAAAGGCATCGAACGCGGCGGGTGGGCTTGCCCCGCGCGGGGTTGCGCAGCAGACCCGCCGGGAAACAACGCGGTGTCAGGTAGACCGGTTGGGCAGGTTTTGAGGCGGCTACACAGCCCAACGCGGGGCAAGGCCGCTCGCCACGAACATGGCGCTCAGCGACTGCTTTACGCTGGGCTGTTGGCGCATAACGCGAGCAATTGACGTTGCAACGTCTGCCCGGCTGCGCCCAACCCGCTGCGGCCATATAACGCCAGGCGCACGCCTTGCACCGCGGGCAAACCACTGTCCTCGCCGAGCACCACGTGCCCCGGTTGCACTACCCGGCGTGGTAACAGGCTGATACCGAGCCCCGCCGCCACTGCCGAACACACACTGGCCAGGCCGGCGCTGGAATAGCCGATGCGCCAGCGCCAGCCGCCCACTTCCAGGTGATGCAGCATTTCATTGCGGTACAACCCACCCACCGGAAACGCCACCAAGGGCAACGGGTCGCGGCCCAGCGACGGCATGCTGCGGCTGTCGACCCAGCACAGGGGCTCCGGCCACGACGCCAGGCAGTCGTCGCTGGCACCCATTTGCTTGACCAGCAACACGTCGAACTCACCTGCACGGTATTGACGCTGCAGCTCCGGGCCGAGGCCGCTGGTGACTTCCAGGCGCACGCGCGGATAGGCCACCACAAACGACGACAGCAACGGCATCAGCCGTTCAGCGGCAAAGTCCTCTGGCACCCCCAGGCGCAGCACGCCGTCGCTTTGCTGAGTGATCAGCACGTCGGCAGCCTCCTCATGCAGCGCGAGGATGCGCCGCGCGTACGCCAGCAAGCGCTCACCCTCGGCGGTGGCCACCACGCGGCGCTGATCGCGGTCGAGTAACTGGCACGCCACGGCCTCTTCCAGGCGGCGGATCTGCTGGCTCACGGTGGACTGGGTCACGTGCAGGCGCTCGGCGGCGCGGGTGAAATTGCCGCAATCCACCACGGCGACAAAACTGCGTAACAACACGGGGTCGAACATGGCGCTTCACCATTGCGTTTGCCACTGATTGGCATGGTTATATTTAATTTCAGAATACCTCGCGAGCTGCCCATACTTCCTGCCTCTTTTGCACACCGGAAAGGTCCTGCATGCCGCTCAACCCTTCATTCATGAGCAGACTCGCCGGTTGGGGCCTGCTGGTAGTGCTTGGCCTGAACCTACGGTCGATCCTCAGTTCCATCAGCCCGTTGCTTGGCGAGATTCGCCAGGCCACGGGCCTGAGTTTCCAGAGCAGCGCCCTGCTCACCAGCCTGCCGGTGGTGTGCATGGGCCTGGTGGCGCTGGTCGGCGTGCGCGTCGAGGCGCGACTGGGCGAGCGGCGCGGTATTGCCCTGGGCTTGATGATGATTCTGCTGGCGTGCCTGGCGCGCTGGTTGATGGGCCAGGCGTCGGCGTTACTGGTCACGGCCTTGCTCGGCGGCGCCGGTGTGGCGCTGATCCAGGCGTTGGTACCGGCGATGATCAAGCGTGAATTCCATCACCGTGTGCCGGTGGCGATGGGCGTGTATTCGGCCTCGTTGATGGCCGGTGGCGGGCTGGCCGCGCTGCTTAGCCCGGTGGTAGCCACGCACTTCCAGCAATGGCAGGCGGGGTTGGGCGTGTGGCTGCTGCCGGCGCTGGGGGCGTTGCTGTTGTGGGCGTGTTTGCCGTTGGGTGCGCCGCGCAATCCTCACATGGCCCCCACGTTCAAAGGCCTGCGCAATCGTCGCGCGTGGCTGCTGGCGCTGTATTTCGGTTTGGTGAACTGCGGCTACATGAGCATGGTGGCGTGGCTGCCTGCGTACTATCAGCAACTGGGCTGGGGCGTGTTGCCGAGCGGTTCGCTGCTGGCCTTCATGACCATCTTCCAGGTGATCGCCGCGCTGTTGATGCCGGTGCTGGCGCAACGCGGAGTCGACCGTCGTCCGCTGCTGGGCATCAGCCTGTTGGCGCAAACCATCGGCTACCTCGGCCTGATCATCGCGCCGCTGGACTATCCGCACCTGTGGGTGGCGCTGTGCGGCTTCGGCCTGGGCGCGTGTTTCGCCCTGAGCCTGCTGCTGACCCTCGACCATCACCGCGACCCACGCCAAGCCGGGCAACTGGCCGCCTTCGTGCAAGGCGTGGGCTTTCTGATCAACGCGATTTCACCATGGCTGACCGGCTGGCTGCGCCAACTCACCGGCGGCTTTGTCAGCGCCTGGGTGGTGCTGACGGTGACCGCGGTGGCGATGCTGCTGGTGACACGGGTGTTCAGCCCGGCCACCTATCGCGGCGCATCAGAAGTCGTAGCGCCCAGTCACGCCTAACGTGCGCGGTGTGCCCAGCAGGCCTTCGTAGCCGCCGTTGCCGCCGGTCCACAGGGTGGTGTAGTAGGTTTTGTCGAAGGCGTTTTTCAGCCACAACGACACGTCCCACTGCCCTTGCTGATAGTTGCCGCGCAGGCCGGTGGAGAGGTTCACCACGGCATAGGCGGGGATTTGCCCGTAGTCGGAATCCTCGACGGTGCCCACTGCTTTGGAGCGGAATGCGTAGCTGGCAGTCACGTAGGGTTCGAAGCCGTTATCCAGGTTCCACTTGTACTCACCGTTGGCGTTGGCGATCCACTTGGACGCGCCGACCACCTGGTGGCCCGTCAGGTCGCAGGACGCCGGCGCACCGGGGCGCAGGCTGACTTCCGGTGGGCACGGCGCATCCTTGTAAGACAGGTAACTCACATCGTTGAACGAGCCGTTGAGGTTCAGCGTCAGGCCCTTGAGCGGCACCAGCGTGCTTTCCACTTCAACCCCGCGCGAGCGCACGGAGCCAGCGTTGGTGAGGTACTGCACGCGGTTGTCCTGGTCGTAGGCGTTAGTCTGGTAGCCGTTGACCTGAGTCCAGAACAGGTTGGCATTGAGCTGCAGGCGGCGGTCCCACAGCGTGCTCTTGAAGCCCAGCTCGGCGTTGTTGGCGCGCTCGGTGCCGATCAACAGTGAGTCGGCCCCGGCGGTCGGCGCGGAGCCCACAGCCAGGTTGACCCCACCGGACTTCTCGCCATGAGACAAGGTCGCGTAGCCCAGCAGGTTCTCATTGAAGTGATAGCTGAGGTTCAGCAGCCCGGACGGCGTTGCGCTGTACTGGCTGAGGTCGCCCGAGTCGTACACCCCGGCACGCCCGCGCCGCGCCGTGGCTGCGGCGCCGGTCACCGCCGCGCCCCCCACTGGCGCATTGCGCGTGACCCAGGCCCTTTTCTCTTCATAGGTGCCGCGCAGGCCGGCCGTGAAATCCAGGCGCTCGGTGAGGTGCCAGGTGCCTTGGGCGAACAGGGCAAAACTGTCGGTGCGGATATGCCCGTTGCCGACGCTGCTCACATTGTTCAACGCGCCGGTTGGCGTGCCGTTCCAGATATCCGCCTTGGGCCCGTAGTAGGCAAAGGATTTATTATCCAGCGAATTGCCGAAGTAATAAGCGCCCAGCACGTAGTCGAAGAAGCCACCGGTAGGCGAGGCCAGGCGGAATTCCTGGGACCACTGTTTATCTTCCACCGACACCCCGGCGTTATACGCCGCCGGGACATTGAGGCCGTCATCGTTGCGCGGGGTGAAATTCCACCAGCGATACGAGCTGACCGAGGTCAGGGTGAAGTCGCTGGGCAGGGTCCAGTTGGCCTCCGCAGACGTGCCGCCCTGGAACACGGTAACGTGCTGGTCGTTGTCCAGATTGACCTTGCGGTGAGTGCCATCCACCAGTGTCGCTCCCGCCGCCGTTGCCCGCGATTGATACAGGTTGGTGCCATTGATGGTCGGCCCGGTGCTGTACAGCACGCGGGTGCCGGCGCTGGAATCTTCTTCGTTGTAGTCGCCGATCCAGCGCAGGTTGAATGTCTCGCTGGGCTTGTACAGCAGCTGCCCGCGAAAGCCCTGGCGTGAGCCGCCGTTGAGGTCGTGGCCGTTGTATTCGTTCTTGATGTCGCCGTCGCTGCGCGTGCGATAAGCCGAAAAACGCCCGGCGAGGTTATCGGTGAGCGGGCCGGAAATAGTGCCCTTGGTCTGGAAATAACCGTCCTCGCCCAACGAGGTTTCGATGCTGCGTTCCGGGGTAAAACTTGGCGCGCGGGTGCTGATGTTGATCACGCCTGCGGTGGTGTTTTTGCCGAACAGCGTGCCTTGCGGGCCACGCAACACTTCAAGCTGTTCGATGTCCATCAAATCGAACACCGCCATGCCCGGTCGGCCGAGGTACACGTTGTCGATGTACAGCCCCACGCTGCCTTCCAGGCCGTCGCTGGCCGGGTTGTTGCCCAAGCCGCGAATCGACACGCTGGACTGGCGCGCATGCATGTAGGCAACGTTGACGCTGGGCACCAGTTGCTGCAAATCCTGAATCCGATAGACCCGCTGACTCTCCAGCGCCTGGCCGCCAATCACGCTCATGGGCGTGGGCACTTCCTGGGCGCTTTCGGTGCGCCGACGCGCGGTCACCGTGACCGTCTCAAGCTGGCCGCTGGCGTTTTCGCCCTTGCTTTCCGGCGCGGGCGTTTCGGCGGCCTGGGTCGGCGACCAACTGGTGCTGCCGGCCAGTAACATGGCCATCGGCAAGGACTTCAACAGACTCATAAGCGGCTCCGGACCCCGGAAATATCCCTTATCGAATATTCCATTAGGTTATTTATTTATGTTTTTACGAACATTTACTGCATAAGAGATAGCCTTTATAAGGAGTCGACCTAATGCATAGCCAATGCATTTCCCGGATATTTTTGATGTGAAAAATGCATATCGATCTGCGCCAACTTCGCCACTTCATCGCCCTCGCTGAACAGCGCAGTTTTGTCGCGGCAGCGTTGGCCGTGAACCTCTCGCAGTCGGCCTTCAGCCGCAGCATCCAGGCGCTGGAACACAGCGCTGGGTGCCAACTTGTGGACCGTGGCCGCAAGGACCTGGCGCCCACCAAGCAAGGCCAGGTGCTGCTCGAACATGCGCGTCGGCTGGTCAGCGGCGCGCAGCAACTGGCCAACGAGATCAGCCAGTTCAATGGCCTTGAGGCCGGTGAATTGCGCTTCGGCTGCGGCCCGGCACCGGCGGCCGGGTTGATCCCGCGCGCCATCGGCAGTTTTATCGGGCGTTACCCCAAGGCGCGCGTGCAGTTCCAGGTGGATGACTGGCAAAGCCTGAGCAAGCGCCTGCTCAGCGAAGAGTTCGAATTTTTCGTCGCCGATACCCGCCACTTCGAAGCCAACCCGGACTATCACACCCACCGCCTGCGCGCGCGGCGCTGGTATTTCTGCTGCCGCGCCGGGCACCCGTTGGCCACGCGCAGCAGCGTGAGCGCCGCCGAGCTGATGAGCTATCCACTGGCCGTGACCCTCCGCCCGCCGAACCTGCGCAAGGTCATTGTCGACCTCAGCGGCCGGCCGGATTACCTGCCCAATGTGGAATGCGAAAACGGCTACAGCCTGATGGGCGTGGTGCTGCGTTCGGACGCTATCGGCATCGTCAGCGCCAACAGCGATGTGCTGCACATGGCGCGGGGCGAGTTGGTGTGTTTGACGATTGATGGGCTGGCGGAAGACCTGGAGGAGCGATACACCCGCTATGGCATTGTCAGCCGCGCGGGGTATCGATTGTCGCCGCTGGCCGAAGCGATGATCGAGCAGATCAAGCAGATTGATGAGTTGGATGAGGATGTGTGTGCATTGGAGAATGTCGCTGTTTGAGTAAACGCCTTCGCGAGCGAGCCCGCTCCCACAGTTGAACGCATTCCAAATGTGGGAGCGGGCTTGCTCGCGAAGGCGTCAGCAGTAGCACCCATGCATTCGCTGCATAAAACCCAGTCCTCAAATGCACTTGCCAGTGCCCCTGCGAACAGCGAAAACCGTCACCTTTGTTCTGTTCGGTGAAGCCCCATGTCCCAACCCAACCCCGTGCGCAACGTGCTCTACATCATGTGCGACCAACTGCGCCGCGATTACCTGTCGTGCTACGGCCATGCGCATTTGCACACGCCGAATATCGACCGCCTCGCCGCTGCCGGCGTGCGCTTCAGCCGGGCCTACACCCAGGGCACCATTTGTGGGCCGTCGCGAATGTCGGCCTACACCGGACGCTATGTCAGCAGCCATCAGGTGGCGTGGAACGCGGTGCCGCTGCCGCTGGAAGAGCTGACGATTGGCGATTACCTGCGCCCCCATGGCATCCGCACCGCCCTGGTCGGCAAGACCCACGCCACGCCGAATCTGGACGCCCTGCAACGTCTGAATATCGACCCCGACAGCGCGCAGGCCGAGCCGCTGAATGAGGTCGGGTTTGACGCGTACATGCGCCACGACGGCATTTACCCTGACAGCCCACTGTTCGAGGACAAACGCGAGTCCGCCCCGTACACCCATTACCTGCGTGAACAAGGCTACGACGGCAGCAACCCGTGGCATGAATGGGCCAATGCCGCCGCCGGTGAAAACGGTGAAATCCTCAGCGGCTGGCACATGCGTCACTCAGGCAAGCCTGCGCGCGTGGCGCAGGAGCATTCGGAAACGGTCTACACCACCGACCGCGCCATCGACTTTATCGCCGAACAAGGCGAGCAGCCGTGGTGCCTGCACCTGTCCTACATCAAGCCGCACTGGCCCTATATCGCTGCGGCGCCGTACCACGCGCTGTATGGCGCCGAGCATGTCCAGGCGCCCATTCAACCTGAACACACCAGCGATCACCCGGTTTACCACGCCTTCCGCCAGCACCAGGAGAGCCTGAATTTCTCCCGTGATGAGGTGCGGCTGACGGTGATTCCGACCTACATGGGGCTGATCAAACAGGTCGACGATCAACTCGGGCGGCTGTTCGATTTTCTGCAAAGCAACGGCCGTTGGAACGACACGCTGATCGTGTTCACCAGCGACCACGGCGACTTCCTCGGCGACCACTTCCTCGGTGAAAAGGAGTTCTTGCTGGAGCCTGCGGTGGGCGTCCCGCTGATCGTGCGCGACCCGCGCGCCAGCGCCGACATCAGCCGTGGTTCAGTGGACGCACGCCTGGTGGAAACCATCGACGCCCTGCCGACCTTCCTCGACGCCCTGGGTTTGCCGGCGGCTGACCACCGCCTGGAGGGCCGTTCGCTGATCCCGCTGCTGCACGGCAAAGACATCACTTGGCGCAACTACGCCATCGCCGAATACGACTATGCGTTCCAGGCCCCGGCCCGCGAGCGTCTGGAACAGCCCATCGACCGTTGCCGCATGACCATGGTGCGCAGCGAGCGCTGGAAGTACCTGGCGTATGACGGCTTTCGCCCACAGCTGTTTGATCTTCACAATGACCCGCAGGAATTACACGACCTGGGTGCCGATCCGGCCTATGCGGCGGTGCGCGAAACGCACCTGGGCTATCTGTTCGAGTGGCTGCGCGGGTTAAAGCGGCGCACCACCATCAGCCACGCGGAGATTGATCAGCGTGGCCAAGGGTTTCGGTATGGTGAGCCGGAGGCGGAAAAAGTGGTGCAGATAGGCGTCTGGTAAACACCACACACCAATGTGGGAGCGGGCTTGCTCGCGAATGCAGCCTGTCAGTTGATACATACATCGACTGACACTGCGCATTCGCGAGCAAGCCCGCTCCCACATTTTTGATCGCCAAACTTAGCCTAGAGCCCCTTTGTTGTCTGGCTACGCTGCCCCTGCACACCCACCGGCACGTCGCCCTTGAGCGTTACCCGGCGCACGATGCGTTCCTGAGTGCCGTAGTCATCCACCGCGTAATGCTGGGTGGCGCGGTTGTCCCAGATCGCCACGTCGCCGGCGTTCCAGCGCCAGCGCACGGTGTTTTCCAGGCGGGTGACGTGGCTTTGCAGCAGATTGAACAGCTGCGTCGAGTCCGCCTGGGAATAGCCTTTGAGGCGCTTGACGAAGTGCCCCAGCAGCAAGGTTTTCTCGCCGCTGACCGGGTGCACGCGCACCACCGGGTGTTCGGTCTCGTACACCGTGGAGGTGAACACCTTGCGGTACTCCTCAAGCTTTTCGACCGATACATCCGGCTTGCGCCCGGCGTAGTCGTACTCGTTGCTGTGAATCGCCCACAGGGTGTCGGCGAGGGCGCGCAGCTCGACGCTGAGGTCGTTGTAGGCGCTGGACGTATTGGCCCACACGGTGTCGCCGCCGGATTTTGGCGCCAGCACCGACCGCAGGATCGAGGCTTTCGGGTAGGCGTCAACGAAGGTCACGTCAGTGTGCCAGGAGTTGGCGCGCTGGCCGCGCGTGCCATCCAGTTCCAGCAGGAACCGCGTGCCGTCGCGCACCGGCACGGTGGGGTGGGCAATCGGCTCACCGAGCAGGTGAGCGAAGGCTTCCTGGCTCTGGTCGTCGAGGTGGGTCTGCTCACGAAAGAAGATCACTTTGTACTGCACCAGCGCTTGCTGGATCGCGTCGACGGTGGCGGCATCCAGGTCACCGGACAGTTTGATGCCACGGATCTCGGCGCCGATGCGGCCAGCGACCGGGTGGATGTCCAGCGCCTGGGCGACGGGTTGAACAGCTAATGCGGCGTTGCTCATGGTGAAGACCCTCATGTGCCTGCTGATGGTGGGGATGCCTTCCGGCAACGCTCTATTGATATGCATTTTAGATCTAGCAAATCAATCAATGCTTCGTTGACGGAATAAGAGCTTGCATTTAAAACCTCAGCTCCCTCGGTCGCAAATGCCTTCGACCTATTTTTCAGATGCCGGGAAAGCATATGGATCTTCGCCAACTGCGCTACTTCATCGCCCTCAACGAACACCGCAGTTTCGTGCGTGCAGCGGACGCCATGGGCATCACCCAGCCCGCCTTCAGCCGCAGCATTCAAGGGCTGGAGCAAGAGTTCGGCTGTGTGCTGGTCGATCGCGGCAACAAGGATCTGCGCCCCACGCCCGAGGGCCAGGTGGTGCTGCAACACGCCTTGAGCCTGGTGCATGGCGCCGCCCTGCTGAGCAGTGAAGTGACGCGCATGACCAAACTCGACGCCGGTGACCTGCGCTTTGGCACCGGGCCGGCGCCGGCCGTGAAACTGGTGCCGGATGCGGTGGCGCGGTTTATCGGTGCGCACCCGAAAATCCGCACCAGCTTCCAGGTGGACAACTGGGAGAAACTCAGCCGCGCCCTGAGCCGTGAAGAGATCGAATTCTTTATCGCCGACATTCGCCAGTTCGAAGCCGACCCGAACTTCCAGACACGCGCACTGACGCCCAAGCGCGGGGTGTTTTTTTGCCGACCGGGGCATCCGTTATTGGCCAAGGACAGCTTGTCGACCAACGACATGTTCGACTACCCGCTGGCCTCACCGTTGATCTCCCAGGGCATCCGAAAATTGCTGGCGAACCTGAGTGGGCGCATGGACTTTTCACCGAGCATTCAGACCGAGCATTTCCCGGCGCTGGTGAAGATCGTGCTGCAGTCCGATGCGATTGGGGTGGGCACGGAAGAGGCGTTTGCCGAAGACATCGCCCAGGGCTCGCTGGTGCTGCTGCACTGGCGCAACCTGCCGCAGAACCTGGAGACCATGAGCGCGCGCTGCGGGATTGTCAGCCGCACCGGGTCGCGGTTGTCGCCGGCGGCGAAGGCGATGATCGAGACGCTGGTGGAGGTCGACAGGCAGCAGGTGAGTGTGGCGGTTTGAAGGCCTCATCGCGGGCAAGCCCGCTCGCCCAGTTGGAAGGCGTTCCCCTGTGGGAGCGGGCTGGTCCGCGATAGCGATAACCCAGCCACCACCAGGCTCAGCGCCCCGCCGCCGCCAGATTCGGCGCCACCCAATCGCCCACCTGAAACGGCTTGCGGATCAGCCGCTCTTTGGACGCCAAGTCCACCGCGTCCTGCAATTTGCCGAGGAACACCGGGTCCAGGGTCGAGGGGAAAATCTCGCTGAGTTTCTGGTCTTTCAGATCGTTGGTCAGGATCACCGGCGGGTAACTGGCCAGCCTCGACACCAGGTCGATGTAAGCCTGCTTGTTGTTGTCATCGGTCAACCACTGCACCGCCTGCTGCTGGGCCTTGAGCAAGGTGGCCACGGCTTGCGGGTGTTCATCCACAAACTTGGCACTGCCCACCAGCACCGCCTGCACGCTGCCGGCGCCACCGATGTCCTTGGTGGTCAGCGGTATCTCGGCCAGGCCCTTGGCTTGCAGCGCCGTGAGGCCTGAACCGCCCCAGGTGGCGTCAATCTGTTTGGCGGCCAGGGCGGCAATGGCGGCGCTGAAGTCCAGGTTGATGACTTTCAGGTCCTTCTCACTCAAACCCTGGCTGGCCAGCGCGGTGTCGAATGACAACTGGCTGGCCGTGCCGCGGAACACGGCGACGCGCTTGCCCTTGAGGTCTTGCAAGGTCTTGATGCCGGAGCCTGGCACCACGGCGAGGTAATGCTTGACGCCGCGCGCCGAGGCACTGAGCAAGCGCGTGTCCAGACCATTGGAGCGGCCGATGATCGCCGCCAGGTCGCCCAGGTAAGCCAGGTCCACCTGGCCATTGGCAAAGGCCTCATTAATCACCGGGCCTGCGCCCTTGAAATAATTCCATTGAATCTTGATGCCCTGGTCGGCAAAGGCCTTTTCAAAGATTTGCTGGCTTTGCAGTACATCGGTTACCCCGCCGCCGCTGTGCTGGCTGCCCGCACTGAGGTCGGGCACGGCGATGCGAATTTCCGTGAGATCGGCAGCCTGCACCAACCCGGCCAGGGCAGTGCCGGCGAACAGGCTGATCAGACGTTTGAAGGGCAGTTTCATAAGCGCAGCTCCTGGTGGGCGACGGTCGCCTGGGGAGCAGAAAGTAGGCACAGGCCGATCAAAACTTTAAATACTATAAATTCACAATTTAATAGCTTTTGGGACTATGCGAGCTAAAACGCAGGCTCCAGAGGGATATGCATAAACAGCATCGAAAATATTCTTCGAATGCATTGGATGCGTGTCGGACAGAGGCTTTAAATGATTTTTCTTATCTCACAATCATCTTGTTTGCATTTTTCTAAGATCGAAATCACATAACGCCCACGGCGACAACGGAGGTCCTCCATGGCCCGAATTTCACTTCTGAGCCTACCTCTGGCGGCCCCCGGCAAAGACGCCGCGCTGCGTTGGCCGAAGCTGAGCGACCGCCTCATACCTTGGCTGCTGCCGCTGGCACTGTTTGCGCTGTGGTGGCTGGCCAGCCGCAATCACTGGATGAGCCAGCAGATTCTGCCGCCGCCCTCGCTGGTCTGGAGCAGCGCAGTAGAACTGGCCGGCGGCGAGTTGTGGAGCCATCTGGCGATCAGCGTGCAGCGTTTGTTCTGGGGGCTGCTGGCCGGTGTCGGCGCAGGCGCGCTGCTGGGCGCGCTGTTGGGGTTCAGCGCCCGGGCGGAGCGCCTGATATTTCCAACCTTCAGCGCGTTGTCGCAAGTGCCGACCCTGGCATGGATTCCCCTGTTCATGGTGTTTTTCGGCATTGGCGAAACGCTGAAACTGGTGGTGCTGGTCAAGGCAATCGTCGTGCCCGTCACCCTGCATACCCTGGTCGGCGTGCGTGATGCCCAGCCAAACCTGCGCGAAGCCGCTCGCGTGCTGCGCCTGCCCCCGCACCTGTTGATCCGCCGCCTGATCCTGCCCGCCGCGCTGCCGGCATTCATGGCCGGTGTACGCCTGGCCCTGGCGGCGGGCTGGACGTCGTTGCTGGCGGTGGAGTTGTTGGCGTCCAGTGAAGGCATCGGCTACCTGATGGTCTGGGCGCGCCAGTTGTTCATGCTCGACATCGTGTTCGTGTGCATCGTGGTCATCGGCGTGCTGGGCGTGGTGATGGACCGTGGCATCGGCTGGCTGGATCGCAAATGGGTGCACTGGCCGCACCCGGCCACCGCGCAGATTCGTCGCGGGCCGCGCTATCAAGGCTGGCAGCGCCTGCAACCGTGGTTACTGCCGCTGCTGTTGGTCGCGTTGTGGCAGATGGCGACGCAGCATGGCTGGGTGGACGCCAATATTCTGGTCAGCCCATGGGCGGTGCTGCAAACCACTGGCGCCGGCGTGCTGGATGGCAGCCTGTCCGGTGCCCTGGTCAAAAGCCTGGGCCGCACACTGGGCGGCCTGCTGCTGGGCGGCGGCCTGGGCTTTGCCATGGGCCTGTGGCTGGGGCTGTCGCGGCGCAGTGAGCGCGTACTCGGCCCGACCTTGGCCGCGCTGCGCCAGATCGCGATTTTTGCCTGGGTGCCATTGCTCACCGCGTGGTTTGGCCTGGGCGAGTTGGCCAAGTCAGTATTTATCGCACTCGCCGCGTTTTTCCCGCTGTTTATCGCCACCCAACGCAGCGTGCTCAACCTGTCGCCGCAACTGCGCGAAGCGGCGCAAGTGCTGCGCCTGAACCTGTTCCAGCGCCTGCGCCGTCTGGTGTTGCCGGGCGCGGCGGCGGGGATTTTCGCCGGCCTGCGCCTGAGCCTGATCTACGCCTGGCTCGGCACCATCGGCGCGGAATACTTCATGCCGTCCAATGGCGGCATCGGCAGCCTGATGATCGGCGCCCAACAGCTGCTGCGCATGGACGTGATCATGGGCGGCATGCTGCTGGTCGGCCTTACCGGCGCCACGCTCAATTTTATCGGCCAACGCATCGAAACCCGCGCCACCCGCTGGAGACACGCATGAACGCACCTATCGTCCGCTTCAACCATGTGGGCAAGTCCTTCGACGTCGACGGCTTCGAGCTGGAGGCTATTCGCGAATTCAACCTGGAGATTGCCGAGGGCGAATTTGTCGCGATTGTCGGCTCCAGCGGCTGCGGCAAATCCACCCTGCTGCGCCTGTTGGTGGGGCTCGACACGCAGTTTCGCGGCGACATCCAGGTCGACGGCAAGGCCGTAAACGGCATCGGCGGCGAACGCGGCATTGTGTTCCAGGAGCACCGCCTGTTCCCCTGGCTGACCGTGGCGCAAAACATTGGCCTGGGCCTGGTCAACGAGCCGCTGAGCGAAGCCGAGCGCAACCGGCGCATCAGCGACTTTATCGAGCTGGTGGGCCTGAGCGACTTTACCCGCGCCTATCCCCATCAGCTGTCCGGCGGCATGGCCCAACGGGTGGCAATCGCCCGTGGCCTGGTCGCCAGCCCGCGCATCCTGCTGCTGGACGAGCCGTTCGGCGCCCTCGACGCGCTGACCCGCCAACAAATGCAGGACGAGCTGTTGGCGATCCGCGCGCGCGCCAAGATCACCACGGTGTTGGTGACCCACGACGTGGAAGAGGCGATTTTCCTCGCCGACCGCGTGGTGGTGATGGAGCCTAGGCCTGGGCGGATCAAGCAAATCGTCGATATCGCCCTGCCCCATCCGCGCCAGCGCAGCAGCTTCGAGTTCCACCAGCTGCGCGAAGAACTGCTGCATGAACTGATCAGCGATGACCACTATCAGCCGCCCGTGCGCGAACAGATTCGCGACCTGCCGCTGGCCTTTATTGCCTGCTGAAGAGGAGTGCCGTGATGCCGCAACGTCCCAATTTTCTCGTGATCCTGGCCGATGACATGGGTTTTTCCGACCTCGGTGCGTTCGGCGGGGAAATCTCTACGCCGCACCTGGATGCCCTGGCGCTCAAGGGTCTGCGCCTGACCGACTTCCACACCGCGCCGACCTGCTCCCCCACGCGTTCGATGCTGCTGACCGGCACCGACCATCACATCGCCGGCATCGGCACCATGGCCGAGGCGCTTACGCCGGAGCTGATCGGTAAACCGGGTTACGAGGGCTACCTCAACGACAGCGTCGTGGCGCTGCCGGAGCTGCTGCGCGAGGCCGGTTACCAGACCTTGATGAGCGGCAAATGGCACCTGGGCCTCACCGCCGAACGGGCGCCGCATGCGCGGGGTTTCGAGCGGTCGTTTTCACTGTTGCCCGGCGCGGCCAACCACTATGGTTTCGAGCCAACCTACGACGACGACACGCCAGGCCTGCTCAAATCCACCCCGGCGCTGTACATCGAGGACGACACCTTCGTCGAGCAACTGCCCGAGGGGTTCTATTCCTCCGATGCGTTTGGCGACAAGCTGCTGCAGTACCTCAAGGAGCGCGACCAGGCGCGGCCGTTCTTCGCTTACCTGCCGTTTTCGGCGCCACATTGGCCGTTGCAGGCGCCGGCAGACATTGTCGAAAAATACCGTGGCCGCTACGACGCCGGTCCCGAAGCGCTGCGCCTGGAACGCCTGGAAAAGCTCAAGGCGCTGGGGTTGATCGACGCCGATGTCGAGCCCCACCCGCTGATCGAGCTGAACACCCAATGGGCGGCCTTGAGCGATGAACAGCGCCAGCTGTCGGCCCGCGCGATGGAAGTGTATGCGGCGATGGTGGAGCGCATGGACTGGAACATCGGCCGGGTGGTGGAGTACCTGCGCCGCCAGGGGCAACTGGACAACACCTTCATCGTGTTCATGTCCGATAACGGCGCCGAGGGCGCGCTGCTGGAAGCTTTCCCCAAGTTCGGGCCGCAGCTGCTGACCTATCTCAACCAGCATTACGACAACAGCCTGGAGAACATCGGCCGCGCCAACTCTTACGTCTGGTACGGGCCGTCATGGGCGCAGGTGGCGACCGCGCCGTCGCGGCTGTTCAAGGCGTTTACCACCGAGGGCGGCATTCGGGTGCCGGCGCTGGTGCACTACCCGCCACTGGCGCTCAACGGGCGCATCAGCCATGGGTTTGGCACGGTGATGGATATTACGCCGACGATTCTGGACCTTGCCGGTGTACGCCACCCCGGCAAGCACTGGCGCGGCAAGCCGGTGGCGCCGTTGCGGGGCAAGTCGTGGCTGGGCTTTTTGTCCGGCGAGACCGCCCAGGTGCACGACGAACATACCGTCACCGGCTGGGAGCTGTTCGGCCGCCGCGCGATTCGCCAGGGCCAGTGGAAAGCCGTGTACATCCCAGGCCCGGTAGGGCCGGCGACGTGGCAACTGTATGACCTGGGCCAGGACCCCGGAGAAATCCATGATCTGGCTTCAAGCCACCCGGACAAACTCGACACCCTGATCGGCCACTGGCAGCAGTACGTGGACGAAACCGGCGTGGTGCTCAGCGCGTCGCCGTTTCAGCCGGATTGAGCCCGGCCTGTGTGCGGGCCTGCGGTTCCAGGCGGTTGGCCCGCGCGAAGGTACCGAAATCGTTGAAGCGCACGCCCATCTCGCGCATCACCTTGTGCGCCACGCTGGCAGTCATCTGGCGAATGTAAAACGGCTCTTTCACCACAAAATGGTGGATGCCATGGGTGCTGCCGAAGTTGAAGCAAAACGCCTGCAGCGGCCACATCCACCAAGGGTTCAGCACCTGGGTTTGCTGGATCACGTTGCCCAGCTCCACATCACCGTAGTAGTGCATGTTGGAGCTGACAAAGTGCAGGCAGAAGGTGCGCAGCACGTTGGGGCCGATGATCACCACAGCAGCGATGTCGATCACTTGCATCACCTGCAAGGTGCCGGCTGACCAGGCGATCGGCGAGCCCGTCAGGCTGGCGACACCATTGGCCGCATGAAAGCCCAAAAACACATACCACGCGCCCCAATGCAGCAGCGCCAAGGGCGCGTACACCAACAGCGAGCGCTTGAGGATGTTGAATGTGTGCTTCCAGGTCCGGGCGCGCAGCATGCGGATGAATGCCGACATGAGGTTGTCACCCACCATCAACAACCGCGCGAGGCCCCACGGTTCGCCATTGGTGATGGCGCGTTCTTCCATATCGGTCTCGGTGCCGGACACCTTGTGGTGATTGAGGTGCAAATGCCGGCGTATCCACGGGTTGATGGTGCTCGGCCGCGCCAGCCATACCAGGCCCATCATCAGGTTGTGGGGCAGACGTTGCTTGCGAAAGTACATGCTGTGGATCAGGTCATGTTCCAGCTCGTGGGTCAGCGAGGCGAGGAAGGCATTGAGCAGCAGGCAAACCCACCACGCCATGTGGCCGGTGATGTAGAGCGCCGCCGAGCCGAGCATGCCCAGCAAGGCAAACGCCAGAATGCCCGCGCCCAGGGCGTCCTGGTGCCGCAGCCACGGGTGCTGCTGGCGTAATCTGGCCCCTTCGGCGAGCACCACGTCACGGATATGCGCTGAACGCTGTTGTGCGTTCATCTGCTGGGGACTTGCAGAAGTACCGTCCATGCTTCCATCCTCTTGGTTATTGATCGATGCATCCTGGCCCAAGCGGTGCGCCAGGGCATCAGCCCCACACGCCAACCTGTTGACCGCAAGCGCCAATCGTCATGCCCGAAGCCACTTCCCTCGCCAGCTGGACCCGCGCCCTGCGCAAGCAGCTCGACGCCCTGGACCTCGACAGCGCCGCGCTGTGTGCGCAAGCCGGGCTCGACCCGCAGCAGATGGACGACCCCAACGCCCGCTATCCGTTGTCGGCCACCACGCGGTTATGGGCACTGGCCGTGCAGGCCAGCGGCGACCCGGCCATCGGCTTGCGGGTGTCGCGGTTTGTCAGCCCGACTACCTTTCATGCGCTGGGTTATGCGTTGGTGGCCAGCGGCAGCCTGCGCGAGGTGTTCGAGCGGATCGTGCGTTATCACCAGGTGGTCAGCGATGCGCTGACGCTGGAGCTTAGTCGAGAGGGCGAGCGCTATTGCTTTCGCCTGCTGCAACCCGCCGGCAGCCCGGCACCGGCGCTGGAAGCGATTGATGCGTTTGCAGCGATCTATGTGCGCACCTGCCGAAATCGGCTGGGCCGTGAATACGCGCCGCTGGCGGTATACCTGCAGCGCCCGGAGCCGGCCGACCCCACGCCGTGGCACACGGTGTTTCGCGCACCGGTGTTCTTTGGCGCCGAGGAAGACCGCCTGGAGTTTGCCGCGCGAGACTTCGACAGCCACTTGGATGACGCCAACCCGGAGTTGGCCGAACACAATGAAACCGTGCTCAAACGCACCCTCGCCCAGCTGCAACCGCTGACCTGGGAGCGCAAGGTGCGCGCGGCCATCGAGGCGCAATTGCCGGAGGGTGAGCCGAGTGCCGAACGGATCGCCCAGGCGTTGCATTTGAGTTTGCGCAGCTTGCAACGGCATCTGGCCGATGAGGGCTGCCGGTTTGACGCGTTGCTCAATGAGTGTCGGGAAAATCTCGCGCTGCTGCACTTGCGGGATCCGCAGTGTTCATTGGCCGAAATCAGCCATTTGCTTGGGTTTGCCGATACCAGCAGTTTCAATCGGGCGTTCAAGCGCTGGACGGGAATGACACCGGGGCAGTTTCGGGATGGGTTGCGCTAGGTCGGGCCTCTTCGGGGGCAAGCCCCCTCCCACATTTTGATATGTGAATGCAGCCAAAAGTGGGAGCGGGCTTGCCCGCGAAGGCGGTGGATCAGGCAATGAAAATCCTGGATCAATAAGCACCTTCGGGGGCAAGCCCCCTCCCACATTTTTGATGTGTGAATGCAGGCAAAAGTGGGAGCGGGCTTGCTCGCGAAGGCGGTGGATCAGACCATGCACATCCTGGATCAATCAGCGCCTTCCGGGGCAAGCCCCCTCCCACATTTTGATGTGTGAATGCAGGCAAAGCTGGGAGCGGGCTTGCCCGCGAAGGCGGTGGATCAGGCCATGCAATCCTGGCTCAATCAGCGCCTTCGGGGGCAAGCCCCCCTCCCACATTTTCATGTGTGAATGCAGG
This sequence comes from Pseudomonas sp. LBUM920, assembly GCF_003852315.1. Classification (NCBI taxonomy): domain Bacteria; kingdom Pseudomonadati; phylum Pseudomonadota; class Gammaproteobacteria; order Pseudomonadales; family Pseudomonadaceae; genus Pseudomonas; species Pseudomonas edsoni (SeqCode). The sequence goes on along the minus strand of NZ_CP027762.1, from coordinate 238,667 downwards.
CAAGGGTGGGAGCGGGCTTGCCCGCAAAGGCGGTGGATCCGGCCATGCAATCCTGGCTCAATCAGCGCCCACGATCGCGGCGCAGTAACTTTCTTGCCCGCGCCGCCAGCGCCTTGGCATCAAACGGCTTGAGCAAATAATCATCTTCATGCAATTCCAACCCGCGCAGCCGGTCTTCAATCCCGCCCGGCGTGGTCAGGAACAACACCGGCGTCTCGCCCTTCAACCGAATAGCCTGCTGCAACTTCCAGGCGTTCAAGCCCGGCAACATCACATCCAGAATCACCAGCTCGTACTCGGTACTCTCCACGAAGCGCAAGGCCGCCATGCCATTGGCTGCGACCTCCACGGTGTAGCCGGCCTCGTTCAAACCTCGGGCCATCCGCTGTGCCTCTTCGGTTTCATGTTCCACTAACAGCACGCGCATAACACACCTCGATTGATCAGGCTTGCAGGCTAACACCCTCAGGTGTGCGCCGCCTCACGCAAGCGATGAGCATCGAGGATTTCAATTTCCCCATAGCCCAGGCGCACGACGCCTTGGGCTTGCAAGTCCTTGAGCAAGGCGTTGGTGGTCTGGCGTGACAGGCTCAACATCGCCGCCAGGTCTTCCTGGGGCAGTTGCAGCACGCGTTTTGACTGCTCGGTATCGCCGTAACCTTCAACAATCATCAGTAAACGGTGCGCCAGCCGCACCGAGGCCGGCATCAGGCTCAGGTGCTCGATATTGATAAAACTCAGGCGCAGTTTCTGGCTCATCAGCAAAGCCAGGTCGCGCCAGTACGGCGGGGACTCGTCAAGGATGTTCAGCAACGCCTGCTGCGGCACCTGCAACAGCGTGCACGGCCCCACCGCGCAGGCATCGTGGGTGCGCGGCAAGCCGTCGAACAGGCAGATTTCGCCGAACCAATATGGCCGCTCTACCAGGCTCAACAGCGCTTCCTTGCCGTGTTCGTTCACCGCGCTGATGCGCAGCGTGCCGTCGAGCACGGCATACAGGCCACAAGGCGGGTCGCCGCGCTTGAACAGGTATTGCCCCGCCGCCAGCTGGCGCTGCCGGGCACTGGTCAGCAGGCTATGCTGAAAAGAGGCAGGCAAGTGACTGAACCAATGACCACTGGCCAGCTGCGAGCGCCATTTCTCTGTGTCCATGCGAACTCCGAAGATTGTCGCCCAGCTGACAGTCAGTCACAGGCCGGCAAGGCATGATCAAGCATCCTACAGGAGGAACAACAATGAAAAGCCTCGTCGAGCACCTCAGTCAATACGCCGCCTACCACCGCGACCCGCGCAATATCGCCAGCCACTTTGTCGGCATCCCGTTAATCGTCGTCGCCGTGGCGGTGCTGCTTTCACGTCCTGAATGGCCGGTCGGCAGCTTGTGGATATCTCCAGCGGTGATCCTCGCGTTGTTCTCGGCCGGGTTTTACCTGCGCCTGGAACTGGCGCTGGGCGTGCTGATGACGCTGCTGATGGGCTTGTCAGTCTGGGCCGGGCATGTATTGGCGGCGCAGAGCACGCTGGTGTGGCTCAGCAGCGGCATAGGGATGTTTGTGGTGGGCTGGGTGATTCAGTTTATCGGCCACTATTACGAGGGCAGGAAGCCCGCGTTTGTGGACGACGTGTCGGGGCTGATCGTCGGGCCACTGTTTGTGGTCGCGGAGTTGGCGTTTTTGCTGGGGTTGCGGCATGACCTCAAGGAGCAGATTGAGGCGCGGTCCGGCCCGGTAGAACGCCGCGATCTAAAGCCGAGCAAGGTCTGAATGTGGGAGCTGGCTTGCCTGCGATGCAGGCACCTCGGTGTGTCAGTCACACCGCAGTGATGCTATCGCAGGCAAGCCAGCTCCCACACAAGCCCGCTCCCGCATGGGTATTGCGGTGTCTTCAAGCTTTTTGCCAGACCTTGGGCTTGAAGAACAGGGTCTCGCCACGGGCCAGGCCCGTCAGGCTGTCGTGGTCCTTTACCACTTCAGCTTCGATCAGTTCGCTCTGGCCTTCGACCTTCAGCGTTACCCGAGTGGTAGCGCCCAACGGCCGAATATCACGCACTTCAGCCGCGTGGTGATCTTCCAGTTCATGGCGCGACAACGACACTTCATGCGGGCGGAAAAGCACGTGCTTGTCTTCACCCAAATGCAGGCGGTTGGAATCACCCAGGAAGTGGTACACAAAATCGCTGGCCGGGTTTTCGTAGACTTCGCCCGGTGAACCGATCTGTTCGATCACGCCCTTGTTCATCACCACAATGCGGTCGGCGACTTCCATGGCCTCTTCCTGGTCGTGGGTCACGAACACCGAGGTCAGGTTGATGTCTTCGTGCAGACGCGCCAGCCAGCGGCGCAGCTCTTTACGCACCTTGGCGTCGAGGGCGCCGAACGGTTCGTCCAGCAGCAGCACTTTGGGCTCGACCGCCAGGGCGCGGGCCAGGGCAATACGCTGGCGCTGGCCACCGGAGAGTTGTTCCGGGTAGCGATCAGACAACCAATCGAGCTGCACCATGTTCAGCAGCTCGTGAACCTTGACCGCAATCTGGCTTTCGTTCGGGCGCTGGTTTTTCGGCTTCATGCGCAGGCCGAAAGCGACGTTGTCGAACACGGTCATGTGGCGGAACAATGCGTAGTGCTGGAACACAAACCCCACGTTGCGATCACGCACGTCGTGGCCGGACACGTCTTCACCGTGGAACACGATGCTGCCGTCATCCGGAGTTTCCAGGCCGGCAATGATGCGCAGCAAGGTGGTCTTGCCGCAGCCGGACGGGCCCAGCAACGCCACCAGCTCGCCACTCTGGATGTCCAGATTGATGCTGTTCAGGGCCTTGAAGGCGTTGAAATTCTTGCTGACATTACGGACTTCAATCGACATGACTTATTCCTCACCGGCGCTTTTGCGCAGGCGGTTGATACGGTTCTCGCTCCACTGCTTGAGCAGCAGGATGAAGAGCGCCAGGATCAGCAACAGGCTCGCGACGGCAAACGCGGCAACGTGGTTGTATTCGTTGTAGAGGATCTCGACGTGCAGCGGCAGGGTGTTGGTCACGCCGCGAATGTGGCCGGACACCACCGACACCGCGCCGAACTCACCCATCGCCCGTGCGGTACACAGCACCACGCCGTAGATCAGGCCCCACTTGATGTTCGGCACGGTCACGTGCCAGAACATCTGCCAGCCATTGGCACCGAGCAGGCGCGCGGCCTCTTCTTCCTGGGTGCCCTGCTCCTGCATCAGCGGGATCAGTTCACGGGCCACGAACGGCACCGTCACGAAGATGGTCGCCAGCACAATGCCCGGCAAGGCGAAGACGATCTGGATGTCGTGATCTTGCAACCACGGGCCGAAAAAACCCTGGGCGCCGAACATCAGCACGTAGACCAGACCGGCAATCACCGGCGACACCGAGAACGGCAGGTCGATCAGCGTGACCAGGATGCTCTTGCCACGGAACGAGTATTTGCTCACGCACCAGGCGGCGCTGACGCCGAACACCACGTTGAGCGGCACCGAAATCACCACGGCGATCACCGTCAGCTTCAGTGCCGACAGCGCATCGGGTTCCAGGATCGCGGTGAAGAACGCGCCAAGGCCGTTTTTCAAACCCTGGGACACCACGATAAACAGCGGCAGCAGCAGGAACAGGAAGAACACCAGCCAGCCGAGGCTGATCAGGATGCGTCGCGACACTGCGCTGCCACGACGGGCGGCGTTGGCCGAAGACGCGGCGGAAATAGACGATTGGGACATGTTCCGCGCCTCCTTATGGGTGTTCGATGCGCCGCTGCAGCAAGTTGATCAGCAGCAGCAAAACAAAGGAAACCACCAGCATCAGCACACCGATCGAGGTGGCGCCGTGGTAGTCGTACTGGTCGAGCTTGACCATGATCAGCAGCGGCAGGATTTCGGTTTTCATCGGCATGTTGCCCGCGATGAAAATCACCGAGCCGTATTCACCAACGCCACGGGCGAAGGCCAGTGCGAAGCCGGTCAGCCAGGCGGGCAGCAACGCAGGCACGAGGATGTAGCGGAACACCTGCAATGGCTTGGCGCCCAGGCAAGCGGCGGCTTCTTCGATTTCCCGGGGGATATCGGCCAATACCGGCTGCACCGTGCGCACCACGAATGGCAGCGTGACGAAGGTCAGCGCCAGGGTGATGCCCAGCGGGGTGTAAGCGATTTTGAAGCCCAGGTCCGCGGCGAACTGGCCGACCAGGCCGGTGGGGGTGTAGAGCGCAGTCAGTGCAATACCGGCGACAGCGGTGGGCAGGGCGAAAGGCAGGTCGATCATCGCATCGATGATTTTGCGGCCGGGGAAGGTGTAGCGCACCAACACCCAGGCCAGCAGCGTACCGATCACGCCGTTGATGATGGCGGCATACAGCGCCGTGCCGAAGCTCAATTTCAACGCCGCCAGCACACGCGGTGCCGAGATGATGTTCCAGAACTGATCCCAAGTGAGTTGAGCGGCATGTACAAACATCGCCGCCAGGGGGATGAGTACGATCAGGCTGAGGTACACCACGGTGTAGCCCAGCGTCAGCCCGAAGCCGGGTATGACGGGGGAAATACGACGCGACATAAGAGTCCTTGGTTAAAGGGTAGAAACCACTGTAGGAGCGCACTCTCTGCGGGACTTGGCTTTTCTGTGGGAGCCGGGCTTGCCCGCGATGCAGGCACCTCGGTGTGTCAGACACACCGCGGTGATGCTATCGCAGGCAAGCCAGCTCCCACAGAAGCCCAGCGCCTACAGAAAATCAGGCTCCTACAGTTTAATTTGGCTTACTGCGCCGAGTAGATCTGGTCGAACACGCCACCGTCATTGAAGAATTTCGGTTGGGCAGTTTTCCAGCCGCCGAAGTCTTTGTCGATAGTCACCAGGTCCAGTTTCGGGAACTGCTGGGCGTATTTGGCGGCGACTTTCTCATCGCGTGGGCGGTAGAAGTTCTTCGCCGCAATCTCCTGGCCAGCGGGGCTGTACAGGTGCTTGAGGTATTCGGTGGCGATTTCGGTGTTGCCCTTTTTCTCGGCGTTCTTGTCGACCACGGCCACTGGCGGCTCGGCGAGGATCGACAGCGAAGGTACAACGATGTCGAACTTGTCGGCGCCGCCGTCTTCTTTCAGCGCCAGAAACGCTTCGTTTTCCCAGGCCAGCAACACATCACCCTGACCGTTGTTGACGAAGGTGATGGTCGAACCACGAGCGCCGGTGTCGAGGATCGGCACGTGCTTGAACAGCTCCTTCACGTATTCCTGGGCCTTGGCATCGCTGCCGCCGGCTTTCAGGCCATAGGCCCAGGCGGCGAGGAAGTTCCAGCGGGCGCCGCCGGAGGTTTTCGGGTTCGGGGTGATCACAGACACGTCTTTCTTGATCAGGTCGCCCCAATCCTTGATGCCTTTAGGGTTGCCTTTGCGAACCAGGAACACGATGGTCGAGGTGTAGGGCGTGCTGGCGTCCGGCAGGCGGGTTTGCCAGTTTTCCGGCAGGGTCTTGCCCAATTTGGCGATTTCGTCGATGTCGCCGGCCAGGGCCAGGGTCACTACGTCGGCGCGCAGGCCGTCGATCACCGCACGGCCTTGCTTGCCCGAACCACCGTGTGATTGCTGGATCTTGACGTTGTCGCCGGGGTGGGACTGTTTCCAGAAGGTGGTGAACTCAGCGTTATAGTCCTGGTACAGCTCACGGGTCGGGTCATACGAGACGTTGAGCAACTCGTAGTCTTTGGCAACAGCGGAACCGGCAAACACGGCACTGGCCAGTGCGGCCAGGGCGTAACGGCGAATCGACGACATAGAAGGCTCCTGAAATTCTGGGGTGTTGGCTTTTTCTTATAGTTGCGGGTCTAGCATGCGAATCGCCGTTGTTGCTCAGCTCGGTTTGTTACCCGGGTTCTGCAAACGGAATTTTTCCTTGCGTTCGATCTGGACCACTTGGGCGTTATGCACAGTGATTTCCACCGCGCCAAACCGCAGGTCGCGCAAGGCGCTCTGGATCTCACGCAAAATGGCTGCTTCGTCCTGGCCGTCGACGCTACGTAGAGATGCGCTCATGGTCTCGCTCCTGAAATGAATAGTGCCTGGCAGTGGCGGCACTGCTTGCGGCGTGAGGGCGATAGTAGATAAGCGCGGATATTCTTAAAAATACTATTTAAGAATGTTTATATAACCAGAAAGAATTTTCTGGCAGGACGTGGGGTTGCGAAGGTTTTGGTACTGAAAATACTGATACCCCGGCGCTGCTTAACCCTGTGGGAGCCGGGCTTGCCCGCGATGGCGGTGTGTCAGGTACGAAATATTTCGCCTGAAAGGCCCTCATCGCGGGCAAGCCCGGCTCCCACATTGACCGAGTTTTGCCTATCGGATAGCAGGTGCCCGCTGCCAATCAATCTCCTGTGCCGGCATCGGCCGCCCAAACCAGTACCCCTGCCCCATATCGCATGCCTGCTCCAACAAGAACCGCGCCTGTTCCACTTGCTCTATGCCTTCGGCGTGCACCTGCATGCCCATGCTTTTCGCCAGGGCGATCACCACGCGCACAATCGCCGCATCGTCCTCATCCCATGGCAGCCCGGCGACAAAACCCTGGTCGATCTTGAGCTTCTGCACCGGCAGCCGCTTGAGGCGCAGCAGTGACGAATAGCCGGTGCCAAAATCGTCGATGGCCAGGCGCAAGCCCAGCTCTCGCAGGCGATGCAGCTGCTCAAGGGCAACTTCCGGATCATCCATTACCGCGCTTTCGGTGACCTCCAACTCAAGAAACGCCGGATCGAGGCCGGTGGCGTGCAGCACCTGGGCGACTTGCTCGTACAGCTCGCGCCGGGCAAACAGCCGGCTGGAGACATTCACCGCGATAAAACTCAACGGCGCGCCATCGGCCAGCCACTGGCACATCTGGCGGCAGGCCTGATCCATGACCCAGGCGTCGATGTCGGCAATCAGCCCGGTACGTTCGGCGATGGGGATGAAATCGCCGGGTGGCACCAGACCGCGCTCCGGATGCTGCCAACGCACCAGCGCTTCGACGCCGATCAGGCGGCTGCCCTGCAGGTGGTGCACCGGCTGGTAATACACGCGCAGCTCGTGCTGGTCGAGGGCGCGGCGCAGTTCGCTGGCGATTTCCACGCGGTTCTGTGCATGGGCGGTCAGCTCTTCGGTGTACAGCGCGTAGCTTTCGCGCCCGGCACTCTTGGCTTTGAACAGCGCGGAATCGGCATTGCGCAGCAACTGCTGGGCGCTCAGGGCATCGCTGGGGAACAGGCTGATACCGATGCTGGCGCTGATAAACAGTTGATGGCCGTCAAAGATGAACGGCTGCTTCATCGCATCGAGCATGCGCTGGGCCAGCGCGGCGGCCTGCACCACCTGTGGACAACTTTCGGCGAGCACGGCGAACTCGTCGCCGCCCAGGCGCGCCAGGGTCACGCCGGGGCCGAACAGGCCCTTGAGCCGCTCGCCGACCGCTTTGAGCAACTGGTCGCCGACGTTATGGCCGAGGCTGTCGTTGATGATCTTGAAGTGGTCCAGGTCCAGCAACAACAAGGCACAGCCGCGTTTGTGCACTTGCGCCGAGGCCAGCGCCTGCTCGGCGCGGTCGGTGAACAGCAGGCGGTTGGGCAGGTCGGTGAGCGGGTCGTGATGGGCGAGGTGCGCCAGTTCGTGCTCGGAATCCTTGATTGCGCTGATATCGGAAAACACCGCGACGTAATGGCTGACCTTGCCTTGGTCATCCTGGATGACGCGGATGGTTTGCCACTGTGGATAAATTTCGCCGCTTTTGCGCCGGTTCCAGATTTCGCCGCTCCATTCGCCAGTGCGTTCCAGGGTCTGGAACATCTGTTGATAAAAATTCGACGAATGGCGCCCGGACTTGAACAAGCTTGGTCGCTCGCCCATGACATCTTCGCGGCGATAGCCGGTGATCTCGATAAACGCTCGATTGACGTGCACGATCAGCCCCTGGGCGTCGGTGACCAGCACGCCTTCGCGGGTGCAATCGAACACGGCAGCCGCCTGGCGCAGGCGCTCGCGGTTTTCTTTCAGCGGCTGCTGCAGCTGGTGAGCACGGGCAAAACGGGCGCAAATCAGCGACAGGGTCAGCGCGCTGAGCCCCACCCAGACATAGCCGCGCACCTGCAGCCAGCGCTCCAATTCCCAAGGGTCATCGAGAAAGTCGATCAATAGATGATGGCTGAGCTGGAGCCACGCAATGGAAACCAGCAGGTATACCAGCCCCACACGCAGGGCACCTCGGTATGAAAACAGCATATGGTCAGTAATCCTTACCAAAAAACAAAATCGCCCTACAAAGGCTGCGGATTATAGAATAAGAAACATCCAGTCACTTCTATCTGAAAGGGCGGCTGGTTTTCTCTGTAGGCTTAGTGATAATGCGTGAGCTGCTTTTTTCTTTATCTGAGGGCCATACAGCCTATGTGGTACAACGGTTTTCTTGACTTGTCAGCCTGGCAACTGGTGGCAGTCACTCTGTTGATGACCCACGTGACCATCGTTGGGGTCACGGTTTATCTGCACCGCTATTCAGCCCATCGCTCCCTGGAGCTCAATGCCGGCCTGAAACACTTCTTCCGCTTCTGGCTGTGGCTGACCACGGCGCAGAACACCCGCGAGTGGACCGCCATCCACCGCAAACACCACGCCAAATGCGAAACCGTCGACGACCCGCACAGCCCGGTCGTCAAAGGCCTGTCCACCGTGTTGCGCAAAGGCGCCGAGCTGTACCGCGCCGAAGCCGAAAACCCGGAGACCCTGCGCATCTACGGCAAGAACTGCCCGGACGACTGGATCGAGCGCAAAATCTATACGCCTTACCCGCTGCTGGGCGTGGCGATCATGGGCGTCATCGACCTGCTGCTGTTCGGCACCATCGGCATCACCATCTGGGCGATCCAGATGATGTGGATTCCGTTCTGGGCTGCCGGCGTGATCAACGGCCTGGGGCATGCCGTGGGCTATCGCAACTTCGAATGCCGTGACGCGGCGACCAACCTGGTGCCGTGGGGCATCATCGTCGGCGGCGAAGAGCTGCACAACAATCACCACACCTACCCCAATTCAGCCAAGCTGTCGGTGAAGAAGTGGGAGTTCGACCTGGGTTGGGCGTGGATCAAAGTCTTCAGCTTCCTGCGCCTGGCCAAGGTGCAGCGCGTTGCCCCCATCGCCCACCGTGTCGAAGGCAAAGGCCATCTGGACATGGACACCGCCATGGCGATCCTCAACAACCGCTTCCAGATCATGGCCCAGTACCGCAAGTTGGTAATCGGTCCGCTGGTCAAGCAAGAGCTGGAAAAGGTCGATCACTCGGTGCGTCACCAGTTCCACCGGGCCAAACGCCTGCTGTCGCGTGAAACCAGCTTGCTCGATGACCGCCACCACGTGCGTATCCAGAGCCTGCTGGAACACAGCCATGCGCTCACCGTGATCTACGAGAAGCGCCTGGCGCTGCAGCAGATCTGGCTGAAAACCAGCTCCAATGGCCACGACATGCTGGCCGCGATCAAGGAATGGGTGCACGAGGCCGAGGCCAGCGGCATTCAGTCCCTGCGCGATTTTGCCCACCAATTGAAGACCTACTCGCTGCGTCCTGCAACGGTCTGATCAGGCATTCACAGCCCGCTCGTACGAGTGGGCTGGCCGAAGGCGGCGAGGTTGGCCCTGGCAGGCGGGCTTGCTGTGGCGAGCGGGCTTGCCCCGCGTTGGGCAGCGAAGCAGCCCCAATAAAAGCCACTGCATTTCTCCCAACACACCGCAGCGCCAGGTTTCAGGGCCGCTTCGCAGCCCAACGCGGGGCAAACCTGCTCGCCACAGCAAGCCCCTCGCCACAAGGGGCACCCTCGCCGCCGTAAAACTAATCACTAAAACCAACCTATTCACCACGAAAATCGGCCTACAACCGGTTTCTGACGTCATTTCTTAGTCAGGCTGTTCACGGAACTTCACCGCAATTCCCCTCTCTCAAAGAACACTTCGCCATCATGGTGACCCCTTGTAGTGACCGCTGCTCCATCCTGCGGCGCGCCCAGAGAGAGTTGTACCGATGGTCCACGAAAAGCCTTACTTGCCCGATGCCCCCACAGCTGAGCCTGCCCGCCCGGCTGCGGCGGCAACCTTGTTGGCGCTCATGCACGCCCAGGGTGAAGTCGAGCGGCTGAGTGAGCGCGAGCAACTGCTCAGCTCACTGCTGGTCAGCGTGAATGCCGTGCTGTGGGCCATCGACTGGGAAACGCGCCAAGTGCTGTACGTGAGCCCGGCCTACGAGCGAGTGTTTGGCCGTTCGGCCGGTCTGCTATTGGCCGACCACCGCGAATGGCGCAACAGCATTCACCCCGAAGACCTCGATTACGCTGAATACAGCCTCGCCCGCGTGCTGGAGCAAGGCGCCGTGGAGGACCGCGAGTACCGCATCATTACCGCCGACGGGCAGATTCGCTGGCTGAGCGACAAATGCTATATCAACCAGCAGGTGGAGCCCGGCAAGCCGGTGATCGTGGTCGGCATGGCCGAAGACATCACCGAAAAGAAACAAATGGAGTTGGAACTGCACCGACTCGCCACCACCGACGTACTGACCCAGAGCAGCAATCGCAGGCACTTTTTCGAATGCGCCAACCTGGCCTTCGACAGCGCTTGCGCTCAGGGCACACCCCTGGCGTTCCTGTTGCTGGACATTGATGACTTCAAAGAGGTCAACGACAGTTACGGCCACCTGGAGGGCGATCAGGTGTTGCGGCGTATCGCCGAGAGCGGTCGCAGCGTACTGCGCCGTGGCGACCTGTTCGGGCGCATCGGTGGCGAAGAATTCGCAGCCGTGCTGCCCGGTTGTGCGCCGCACATGGCGTTACAAGTGGCCGAGCGGTTGGGCAAGGAAATCCAGGCGCTGAGTTTCAGCTACGAAGGGCGGCAATTCACCGTCACCGTCAGCCAGGGCCTGGCCACCCTGCGCGAAGAAGATTCATCTCTGGACGGCCTGTTTGCGCGCGCTGATGCGGCAATGTACGAGGCCAAACGCCAAGGCAAGAACCGCGTCATAGCGAGTTAACGCCACTCAAACGATGGGAGCGGGCTGGCTCCCACACGCGACCGCGTTGCTGGCTAGGCCTTGCGTACCCGAGTCAACTCCGACAACCCGACCCTCAGCAAGCGCGCCGTTTTGCTGCTGGCCAGCTCTTCCAACCCTTCACGCTCGGTCAAGCGCGCCATCTGCGCCGCCAGGTTCATCACCAGCGATTCTCGCGAATACACCCCGCCTTCGAGTGAATAGATCGACGCAATCAGCTGGCGTAGCTCCAACGGCAAGCGCCAACGTGTGCGCAACGCCGAACCATAGGCCGCACCGTAGGTATCCAGAGACTCGCCAATGGCTTCGTCATCCAACGCCCCGCCGCCCTGGCGCCAGTCTTCCAGGCAACGCAATAACGCCAAGTCGCCCAACCGGTGCAGGATGCCGGCGCTGTAGCAGCGCTCGTGGTCCAGCTCCAGCATGCGCGCCAGGCGGCGGGCATAGTCGGCAGTGTCTTGGGACAGTTGCCAGTGGCGCTCGGCATAGGCCACCAGCGCCGGGTCGCCCAGCACCACGTTGTGCTTGAGGGCCAGGCCCAGAATCAGGTTCATGCTCTGCCCGGCCGCCAGTGCGTGCAGCGCGGCCGACAGGGTTTGTACCGGCGTGCCGTGATGACCGGCGCTGTTGGCGGCGGCGATTAATACGGCCGTTATTTGCGGGTCCATGCGCACCTGGTCTTCCAGGCGTTCGAGGTCCAGGCCATCCGGAGTGAGGCTGTGCGCCACGGCGTTTTTTACATCAACCCGCAACGGCGCGCCGTCAGAGGCTTCGCGGCGGCGCTCCAGGAACACCGGCAACGTCATGCCCGGCGCCAGCGGCGCAATTTCGCAGTACACGCTTTCGCCTTCGTTGAGCAGCAGGTCTTGCAGGCGCTGGGTCAGGCCTTCCATGTTCAGTGGTTTGGTCAGGTACGCCGTCGGCGCCAGGGGCAAGGCTTCGCGCACGCTGGCGCTGTCATTGCGACTGCTCAACAGAATGAAGGGCAGCGAACGGCGCTTCTGGCGCACGCTGCGCAGCAGGCTCAAGCCATCGACGCCGGGCAGCTCCCAATCCGCGAGAATCAGGTCGTAGGTTTTTTCTCGCAACAGCGTGGCTGCTTGCTGCCCATCAGCACACACATCCAGCCGTGCGTCGCAGCGCACATTCAACAGCACTTGCTTGAGCAGATCCCGCGACCAAGGGTCCGCCTCGGCAATCAACACTCGGGGTACAGCCGGTAAATCAACAGCAGTCATCCAGCACGCTCCATCGGCAATGCTGCAACCTTAGACAATCACGCTGCCCACGTACAATGAACAAGGCCTGAATGTGCTGCATCGGGCACAAAAAAACCCGCCGAGGCGGGTTTTTTCTGTCGATCAAATCAGGTTCCGCTTACAGCTCGGAGAAACATTCTTCGATGATCGCCAAGCCTTTGTCCAACTGCTCGTCCGGCGAGGTCAGCGGGACCAGTACGCGCAATACGTTACCGTAGGTGCCGCAAGACAGCAGGATCAGGCCCTTGTCACGCGCCTTGGCCACCACGGAGGCGACGGCTGCAGCGTTCGGCTTGTGGCTGTCGCCACCTTCGAACAGCTCGACCGCAATCATCGCGCCCAGGGCACGCACTTCACCGATTACCGGGTATTTGGCTTGAATGGCTTTGAGGCCAGTCACCAGACGCTCGCCGACAGCCTTGCAGCGGTCCAGCAGGTGCTCTTCTTCAAACACTTCCATCACCGCCAACGCAGCGGCGCACGCGATCGGGCTACCGGCATAGGTGCCGCCCAGGCCGCCTGGGGCGATGGCGTCCATGTATTCCGCCTTGCCGCACACACCGGCCAACGGGAAGCCGCCAGCGATGGATTTGGCGAAGGTGGTCAGGTCGGCGGCGACGCCCATCTGCTCCATGGCGAAGAACGTACCGGTACGGCCGGCACCGGTTTGCACTTCGTCGGCGATCAGCAGGATGCCGTGCTTGTCGCACAGTTCGCGCAGGCGTTTCATGAAGGATTTAGGCGCGACGTAGAAACCGCCTTCGCCCTGCACCGGCTCGATGATGATGGCAGCGATATCACGCGGCTCGGCATCGTTTTTGAAGATGCGTTCGATGCTGGCGATGGCGTCGTCATCGCTCACACCGTGCAGTTCGTTCGGGAACAGCGCGCGGAACACGCCGCCTGGCATCAGGCCCATGCCGGCCGAGTAAGGCACGACTTTGCCGGTGAGGCCCAGAGTCATCATGGTGCGGCCGTGGTAAGCGCCGGTGAAGGCGATCACGCCGGCGCGGCCCGTGGCGGCACGCGCGATCTTCACGGCGTTTTCAACCGCTTCGGAACCGGTGGTGACCAGCAGGGTTTTCTTGGCGAAGTCGCCTGGTACCTTGGCGTTGATTTTTTCGCACAGTTCCACGTAAGGCTCGTAGGCCAGAACCTGGAAGCAGGTGTGGGTCAGCTTGTTCAGTTGCTCGGTCACGGCGGCGATGATTTTCGGGTGCACGTGGCCGGTGTTCAGCACAGCGATGCCGCCGGCGAAGTCGATGAACTCACGACCTTCAACGTCGGTCACGGTGGCGTTCTTCGCGGATTCGGCGAAGATCGGGTGAATCTGGCCAACACCGCGCGGTACAGCGGCTTCGCGGCGTTTCATCAGGGATGCGTTGGTCTTGCTCATAAAGTCCTCATTCGCCACTCATCGGGTGGCGTGGTCCAAGGAATACGTGGCGGGGAGGCAACTACGGCAGCATGCGATGATCGACTGCCACAGCTTTCCCGGCCACTACGAATAACGGTGTGAAACACGCAAAGGGTCAGCGCTCTCGTGCCCTCTGCGTCTGCCGCAAGCTCTTGCCGGTCAGATGCCCAGGCAGAGGTATTTGATTTCCAGGTAATCCTCGATCCCGTACTTGGAGCCTTCACGGCCCAGGCCCGACGCCTTGATGCCGCCGAACGGCGCCACTTCGTTGGAGATCAACCCGGTGTTGACGCCGACCATGCCGTATTCCAGGGCTTCAGCCACACGGAACACACGGCCCAGGTCGCGGGCGTAGAAATAGGAAGCCAGGCCAAACTCGGTGTCGTTGGACATCGCGATCACTTCGGCTTCGTCTTTGAAGCGGAACAACGGCGCCAGCGGGCCGAAGGTTTCTTCCTTCGCCACGGCAGCATTTTTCGGCACGTCAACCAGAATGGTCGGCTCGAAGAAGTTGCCTTCCATCACCTTGCCACCGGCCAACAGCTTGGCGCCTTTGCTCAGGGCATCAGCGATGTGCTCCTGAACCTTGGCCACGGCTTTTTCATCGATCAGCGGGCCGGTGGTGGTGCCTTCTTCAAGACCGTTGCCGATCTTGAGTTTGGCCACGGCCACTTTGAGTTTCTCGGCAAACGCGTCGTACACCGAATCCTGGATGTACAGGCGGTTGGCGCAGACGCAGGTCTGGCCGTTGTTGCGGTATTTGGAAATGATCGCGCCTTCGACGGCCTTATCCAGGTCCGCGTCGTCGAACACAATAAACGGCGCGTTGCCGCCCAGTTCCAGCGAGACCTTCTTGATGTCCTTGGCGCATTCGGCCATCAGCTGGCGCCCGATTTCGGTGGAGCCGGTGAAGGACAATTTACGCACGATCGGGTTGCTGGTCAGCTCGCCGCCGATGTCGCCGGCACTGCCGGTGACCACGCTGAGCACGCCTTTAGGGATACCGGCGCGGTGCGCCAGCTCAACCAGAGCCAGGGCCGAGAACGGCGTTTGCGAAGCCGGCTTGATCACCATGGTGCAACCGGCGGCCAGGGCCGGGCCGGCTTTACGGGTGATCATCGCGGCCGGGAAGTTCCACGGGGTAATTGCAGCGGTCACGCCGATGGGCTGCTTGATCACGATCAGGCGCTTGTCGGGCTGGTGGCCGGGAATCACATCACCGTAGATGCGCTTGGCTTCTTCGGCGAACCACTCGATAAAGGAAGCGGCGTAGACGATTTCGCCCTTGGCTTCGGCCAGCGGCTTGCCTTGTTCCAGGGTCATCAGGCGACCGAGATCGTCCTGGTTTTCGATCAGCAGCTCGAACCAACGGCGCAGCTTGTTGGCGCGCTCCTTGGCGGTCAGCGCACGCCAGGCCGGCAGCGCCTTGTCGGCGGCTTCGATAGCGCGGCGGGTTTCGGCGGCGCCCATCTTCGGCACGGTGCCGAGAATTTCGCCCGTGGCCGGGTTGTTGACCTTGATGGTTTGACCGTTGTCCGCATCGACCCAAGCGCCATCAATAAAGGCTTGTTGGCGGAACAACTGGGTATCTTTGAGCTGCATGTCGGCTTTCCTTAACAGCACCGCGCGCACGCGGAGCGAATTAGAGTTGTTGAAAGGCGCCTTGTGGGCTGCCGTCAGGGAAATCAGCCCCAGCGCGCGGCAAGAGTGAAAGAGCGCACGGGAGACAGAGCGTTTGAAATCTCAAACGAATCCTAGGGTCAATGGGGGTACAGGGCAATAGTCTGTTCGAAAAAAAGAACGAAAACAGCGCATTTGCCGAATCTTTCTGATCAGCGTGATTCGGCCGCGTTCCACCGCATCGACCACCGGCGCCCGGCGCAGGGCCTCTGTGCAGCCAATTCCTACCCACAAACGGCCAAAGACCGGCATGGACGCCCAAGGACGACATGGGTATGATGTCGCCCGCACAAGCATCCGTAGCTCAGCTGGATAGAGTACTGCCCTCCGAAGGCAGGGGTCGTGGGTTCGAATCCCGCCGGGTGCACCAGACACAGACGAAAAAGCCCCAGGTCGAAAGACCTGGGGCTTTTTTGTGGGTGTCGATTAACGCTTCTGCAACGCCTCCAACCGCGCCGGCAGGTCTTCCTTGGGAAAGCGCTTATGCAGCTCCAGCAGCTTCACATCCGCCGCTTTGCTCTCCCCCGCCAGGCGCAGATCCACAATCTCCTGCAGCCCCTGCTCCAACGATGGCAGCGCAACCGACGCACGCTTGCTGAGTTTCGCGGCCGGCTCATCCGCCATTGCGCCGGCCGCCTCAGCCTGAACGGGCGGTGCGGCAGCCATGCGGGTCATGGGCGCGGGCGCCGAATACGCTTGGACCACTGGGCGCGCTGCTTGCGGGTGGGGCGCGGAGAAGGTCGCGGTGGATATCTCCGGCTGTGGCACGGGTGAGCGCATCACCACGCCGATCATCAGCGCCACGCCGGCGACGGTGGCGAAAGCCATCTGCCAGCGCGGCTGGCGGCAGGCGTTCAGCCAGCGTTGCCACAGGCTCGGCGGCGGCGTCGGAGCTTCGCGGCGGGCGGTGGCGAGGATAAAGGCGTCGAGGGACGCGGGCGGCTCGCCCAGGCTGTGTTGACGAAAATGCTGGAGCAGCGCGTCGTCGGGCGTCTGTCGTGGGTCGGTCATGCGGGTATCTCCTCGGCCAGCAGGCGGCGCAGTTTCTGCTGGGCGTAGCGCAGGCGGCTTTTGACGGTTTCCAGCGGGGCACCGGTGAGGGCGGCGATTTGCGGCACTTCGAGGTCGCCGTGCAGGCGCAGCAGGAAGACTTCGCGCTGGTCTTCGGGCAAGTCTTGCAACGCCGCGTCGAGGCGCGCCTGGTCGCGGCTCAGGCTCAGTTGCTGCTCGGGGCCGGCGCTGTCGTCGGGCTGGGCGTGCAGTTGTTCATCGTAGCTGTCGTGCAGCGGGTTGTGGATACCGTGCTTGCGCCAGTGATCGATCAAGCGGTTGCGGGCAATCTGGAATAACCACGTACGAAAGCTCGCCCGACCTTGTGGCTGAGTGGTGCTGCGGATCAGGCTGAGCCAGGTTTCCTGGTACACCTCTTCGGCCAGTTCGACCTTGTTGCTCAGGGACACCAGGAACCGGTACAAACCTTGGCGATGGCGCGCGTACAAAAGCTCGAACGCGGCGCCGTCACCGACTCGGTAGCGGGCCAGCAGCGCTTCGTCGCTGGGTGAATCATCGGGTACGGCCATGTAGTGGGCGAACTCCTTTCTTACAGTCGAAATCGTTCTAAATGTGGGAGCGGGCTTGCTCGCGAATGCGCAGTGTCAGTTAACAGTTATACCGACTGATCCACCGCTTTCGCGAGCAAGCCCGCTCCCACATTGAGTGTCGTTAATGCTTAAGACTCTGCGCCAGCTCTACCAGTTGCACGAACTCGTTGCGCAGCCCGAACGGGTCATCGCCTCGGGCCGAGCGGGCCAGTGCGGCGGTGTCCTGCAAACTCATGCTGCCAGTGTAGCGGCCATCGCCCTTGAGCTGTTGGGCGAAGGCAGCCACAGCTGCCGAGAAGCGTAGGTCGTCGCTGGCCTTGGTAGCTTGGTTGCCGATGGGCCGCTCAATTAATTGGCTGTCACCGCCCGCCGCAGGCTTGTAGCGCACGCGCAGCATCGCCAACTCAGCCGGTTTGTTTTCAGCCACTGGCGCAGCGGCGTAGCGCAACGGTTCTAGCCAGCCTTTCTGGCCCGTCGGGACAATTTCGTACAACGCCGTCACGGTATGCCCTGCGCCGATCTCGCCGGCATCCACCTTGTCGTTGTTGAAATCCTCACGTTTCAAGGCGCGGTTTTCATAGCCCAGCAGTCGGTACTCGCTGACCTGGGCCGGGTTGAATTCCACCTGCAATTTCACATCCCGCGCCACGACGGCCAGGGTTGAACTGAGCTGGTCGACGAGTACTTTTCGCGCTTCGCGCAGGTTGTCGATGTAGGCGTAGTTACCATCGCCCGCGTCGGCCAATTGCTCCATCAGGTGTTCGTTATAGTTATCCACACCAAAGCCCAGGGTGGTCAGCGACACGCCGCTTTTACGCTGCTCGGCCGCCATCTGCTTGAGGCTGTCGAAATCGCTGATGCCCACGTTGAAGTCACCGTCAGTGGCCAGCAGGATGCGGTTGATGCCGTTGTCGATAAAGCCTGCGCGGGCCATCTGGTAGGCCAGTTCGATGCCGGATGCGCCGGCCGTGGAGCCGCCCGCCGTCAGTTGGTCGATGGCATTGCGCAACTTGGCTTTTTCGCGGCCAGACGTGGGTTCGAGCACTACGCGGGACTCACCGGCATACACCACCAGCGACACGCGGTCTTGGTCGCGGAGCTGGTCCACCAGTAACTTCAGGGTGCTTTTCACCAGGGGCAAGCCTTCGCGGCGGTCCATGGAACCGGACACATCCACCAAAAAAACCAGGTTGGCCGGCGCCAACTCCGCGACGGTGCGGTCGGACGCCTTGATGCCGATGCGCAGCAGCTGAGTGTGCGGGTTCCACGGTGTGGCGGCGATCTCTGTGGTCACGCCAAACGGCGAGCCGTCGGTGGGGCGTGCGTAGTCGTAGGGGAAGTAATTAACCATTTCCTCCAATCGCACAGCACCTTCAGGCGGTAGACGGCCTTGGTTGAGGAAGCGTCTTACGTTGGCATAGCTGCCGGTGTCGACATCGACACTGAAGGTCGAGACGGGGGTTTCGGCCACGCGGTGCACCGGGTTGTCCGGCAGGTTTGCGTAGCGCTCGCGGGGTTCGCTGCGGTAGGCCATCGCCGCTGAATCCTGACTGACCATGCGCATGGCCATTGGCGCCGGCATCGGCATGCGTTTGCTCAGCGCACCCTGTACCGGCGCGCGTTGCAGTTCGGCGACAGGTGCAGCGTGCTCAGGCTTGGCGGCATCACGCGAAGAAGACAACCCACAACCGGCCAACGCGACCAGCAACGTAACGGTAAAGCCGTGGGCAGCAGGGCGCAGGAAAAGCAGCGGACGGGACATGGGCTGAACCTCGTGAATGAATGATCCGTTCACAAGGTCAGACGCAAGGTGTGGAGGGTTCGGGTTAAACCGGCGTGGGATAACACCTCGATCACTGTGCAAGTGTGTAGACGCTGGCTTGCCTGCGATGCAAAGCCCTCGGTTTTTCAGTTAAACCGAGGTGACGCTATCGCAGGCAAACCAGCTCCCACATTGGAGCTGCAGTGTTTTCCGTACCCGGATCAGTCGGTGCCGTACTTCGGGTTACGCGGCCCGTACAGAATCCCGGTGCGTTGCCCCGCCGACAGCAGGCGCGCACTGGTGATGCCGGCAATCGGGTGCGCGGCGTCGGTGGAGCTGTTGATCACCTGCTTGACCGCCGCCGTGATCAGCATGCCCACCAGGCCGCCGCCATTGTTGTTGCCTTCCTCGCTCGACGCCCGCGCCGAGCCGGTCCATAGCGTGGTGCCGGTGCGCAGGTCGACCAGTTTGGCCGAGGCCGTCACCGAGGTGTCGCTGGAGATCAGCATGTACTTGGTGCCGTACTCACTGACGGTGATGTACAGCGCCGCATCCGCACCAAAGATGTCATGCAGCTTGGCCGGTGCCACACCCTGGATGTCGTTGGCGGTGGTCAGGCCGTTCTGGCGGAAGGTTTCGTCCACCAGGGCAATCGGCAACACGTAGTAGCCCGCTTCGGCCAGCGGGTAAGTCACTTGCGACACCATGCTGTAGGACGCCTGCACCTCCGGCGACTCATTGATCGGCGGCAGTACCAGGATCGACTTTGGCCGCGCCTGTTTGTATGCCGTGTAATCGATGGTCTTGGGCGCTGCGCAACCGCCGAGCAAGGCCAGGGCCAGCAAGGCGCCCGTGAGTTTTAACAGGCTCATTTGGTGGCGACTCCGGTCTTGGCGTTTTTCAGCAGAAAGTCCATGTAGGAAGCAGACTCGGGGAACAGTGCCTTCTCGGTGCGAAACTCCTGCACCATCTGGTCATCCTTGCCCATGGTCATGTACAGCATGCCCAGGTGGGCGTGGTAACCCGGCGGCGCCTTGCGGCCACTGGCGTTGATCTTTTGCAGATCGCGCTCCAGCGCCTCAACCTGCGCTTCCTTGGGCTCGCCCTTGAAGTACTCATAAACCTGCGGCTGGTAGCTTTCCCACTGATACAGGGGTTGGGGCGCCGTTTGGCACCCGGCGACCGTCGCGATTGTTGTCAGCATCAGCGCCAACTTCACTGCCTTGCTCATCCGTGTACTGCTCCTTGAGGTGCTGCTGATCAGTTGCGCGGGTTCCAGGCGCCAGCGTTGATGCCGTCGACGAGGCGGTTGATGGCTTCGCGCATGGCCAGGTCCAGGACCTTGCCATTAAGGGTGGAGTCGTAGCTGGCGGTGCCGCCAAAGCCGATGACTTCACGGTTGGACAGGGCGTATTCACCGGCGCCCTGGGTGGAATACACCACTTCCGACGTACTGATGTTGACGATGTTCAGCGCGACTTTGGCGTAAGCCACTTGAGTTTTGCCACGACCGAGGATGCCGAACAGCTGGCGGTCGCCGGTCTCTTTGCGGCCGAACTCGGTCACATCGCCGGTCACTACGTAGTCAGCACCTTTAAGCTTTTGTACGGTGCCTTTGATCGCGGCTTCCTGGGAGATTTCGCCCATGTTGTCGCGGTCCAGTACGCTGAAGCGGTTGGTCTGCTGCAAGTGGGTGATCAGGATGGTCTTGGCCTGGCCACCGAGGCGGTCGACGCCATCGGAGAAGATGCCGCGCATGTAGCTGGAGCGGTTATCGAACTTGCCCACGGCAATCGGCACACGCACGCCGGAGTAGGCGACGTTGGCGCTGGCGACTTGCTCCACCGGCATCGCGCGGTTGCTCTCCGTGGCGCAACCGGCCACGGTCAGCAGCGCTGCGGCGGTGAGGCCAGACAGCAGGATTTTGGACAGTGTTTTCACAGGGTGCTCCTAGGGTGAGAGGTCCGCGGTTGCAGCGGGTGAACCCGCGGGAGGGACTGTTGTGTACGTCAACTACGCGGTCGCGGCGATCAGAACTTGCTGAAAAAACGCGCGACCTTGCCGAGCACCTCAACATCAAACGTGTCGGGCCAGCAGGTAGGTGTTTTGGCAAGGATGGCCGGCGCGCAGCGGTCCGACTGGAAAGTGCAGCCAGCCATCAGGCAGGTGACGGGGAGAAAAACAGAAGTGCGCATTGCTTGATTCGTCCTTGAAAAATGCGATGTAGCCAGTGCCGCGGCATTTTACGGGGTTGCCCGATGTACTCAAGCGGTTTTGCCGCCACAGTGAAGTTCGCCGCCCAACGGCAGCCTGCTAAGCTGCGCGCCCACCTCAAGTTACACAGCCACCGGTCGAGACACTGGCTTGGCTTGCTCATTAAATAGGGATATTGCGTGTTGAACACCCTCCTGAGGGCTGCGGCCCTGATCGCGACGCTGTCGATGACCGGCTGCGTCTCCTACACCGTCACCGGCCCCATCGGTGCCCCGCTCCACCCGGCTGCCGCCAGCAGCCCGCGCAGTGCACAAATCGCTGACGTGACGGTGAACGCCGCCGACGTCAACGAGGCCAACAAAACTGCGATCAGCCGCTCGCTCACGGCCCAGCTCAACCAGTACGTGCGCGCGGCAGGTTACTTCAAGCAGGTCACCGAGTACCCCACGCGTCTGGAAGAAAACGACGTGGTGCTCAAATTCAACATGACCTCGCTCAAGGGCCATCGCGCACCGCACCCGGCCTACATACCCGGCGCACTGCTGACGCTGACGATCTGGATCTGGGTCAACGGGCCAATCTACGTCGACAGCTTCGACGTGGCCGGCAACCTGGTGATCGTCGACCGCAACGGCAAAGAACTGGCCACGGCCGAGCAAGCGCTCAAGTTCGAACACAACGTCGGTCTGTATGGCGGCGAATACTGGGCACCGTCGATGGGTGCCCAGCAGCTGAACAAACTGGTCGCGCAACTGCTCGACACCGCTACCGCCAAACTGGCCAAACCCTGAATTCAAGGAGCAACACATGAAAGGATTGATCAAGCACAGCCTGGTCCTCGCCGCGATCTTGCTGAGCGGTTGCGTGTCCTACTCGCAACACGAACTGCCACCGGTGCAGACCTGGCCGCCGACCGCCAACGCGCCAGCGCAGAAACCCAGCGCATTCGTGCGCACCACAGCGCTGAACCAGGTCAACGGCGGCCCCGCCAACGCCGCCGCCGGCGCCCCGGCAGCGCTGTGGGAAAAAGCTGTTGCGGATGCCTTCCGCCAGTCCAACCGCTTTGCGCGGGTAAGCACTGACAAAGTGGACTCGGACATTTACGCCGACGCCAAGCTGTATAACAACGAACAGTTCAGCATGGCCTCGGCGATCATTACCGGTGTCACCTTTTTTATTATTCCGTCCACGGCGAAAAACACCTTCACGATGGAAACGGTGTTCAAGGACAAGGACGGCAAAGAATTGGGCCGGGTCAGCAAAAGCGAATCCGTGCGCACCTGGATGCACCTGGTGCTGATCCTGGGCATCCCGTTCCAGGCGAACACGGGTGAAGTGGTTGAAGCGCTGACGCGCAGCACACTGGACGAGGCGGTGCAGCGCAAGCTGTTCTGACAGCAGAACGCGCCCGCGTACTCAAATCCACATGCGGGAACGGGCCTGCTGGCGAAGGCGGTGTTTCAGTCACCTCAAGTATCGACTGATCTACCGCTATCGCGGGCAAGCCCGCTCCCACAGGGTTAAGGTGTTGGCTTAGAACGCATACCGCGCCTTGAGCATTACGCCATCGGCGTCAAACCCGCTGCGCGCCTGGCGGGTGTAGCTGGCGCCCACGGTAAAGTCCGACACCTGGTAGTTCACGCCCACGCTGGCTTCATAACTGTCACGCGCCACCGAAGCGCCGGTGACGGTGAATGGCGAGCCACCCGCCACGAAGCTGGAGGTTTGCGCGACGCGATCGCCCATCAGGTCGTGATAGGCCATCAGGGTTGCTTCCGGTTGCAGCTTGCCAGCACCCATCGGCAGGTTGCCTGCCAACCGCAGGCCGGCGCCCAGCTCACCCACTTCATAGCGTTGCGAGCGGGTGCTCAGCGCTGCCGAAGAGCCCTTCTCGTCGTAGCCATCCATGCGCACGTTGGCATAACGCGCCGCCACGCGCGGCTCGATCACCACCGCCTGCGACGGCTTGAAGCTATAACCGCCGATCACACTGGCCGCCAATACATTACTGTCGTAGCTGCCCTTGGCCGTGGTGCCTGCCACATGACGTTTGCTGTCGTTGTCGTTGTGGCCGTAGCTGAGGCTGCCGTCGACAAACCAGTTTTGCAGCGCCCAGTTGCCATACAGCGACAGCGCGTGGCCCTCGACGTCAGTCTTGTTGCCCAGGTCGGAATGGATGTTGGAGTTGAGGTAGCTGTAGGCCACGCCCAAGCGGGTGGTGTCGTTCAAGCGACCGTCCACACCCACCGCCATGCCGCTGCTGTTGGCCGAGTAGCCGTTGTTGCCGCCACGGCCGTCCTGGTCCATGTTGCTGCTCAGGCCTTGCACCCACACGCCGCCGGTTTGATGGCCTTCGCGCTGATCAGTGAGGCGGTTGAAGATCGCGCCGTTGATCACGGTTTGACCCGACAAGGCCACATCCAGCGCGCCACGGTTGACGTCTGGCTTGAGCTGCTCGCTCACCTGAGCAAGCTGTTGCGCAGTACCGGCGTTGGCGAGGGACTGGAACACGGGGTCGTTCTGGTTCAGCCCGCCGAGCACCTCGTTCTTGAAGGTATTGACCGCCGTCGCCGCTGCGGCGGTGGCACCCGCACCGGTAAGTTCCTGCTGCACTTGCTGGTTGTCTTTAACCGCAACGACAGCCTTGACCGTTTGGGCATCCGCCGAGTAGCTGAGCACGTTGAGCAGCGATGAAGAACTGGCAACAGACAGCCCGTTGTTTTGCACGCTGCTGGCTTGCAGCAGTGTGTACTGGGTGCCGTTGTTGGTGCGGGTGAAGTCGCCAGGGTTGGCGCTCACGGTCAGCTTTGAGGCCTGGGCAAAATTGGCCGTGCCGTTGACCGTCAGGTACGGCGTGGTCGGCACCACGCTGTCGGCCAAGTGCATATCAATGCCCGCGCCGCTGGCGACGTTGAGGTCGCCAGTGATCGTGGTGCCCGGCGCAGAGAGGTTCAACGAACCGGCGTTGACCGAGACCGGCGCGATGATGCGCTGGCCGACGAAATCAGCCTGGCCTGCGACATTCACCGCGCTCAAGTTGAGCAGGTCGCCGGTGATTTTGCCGCCGGTCCAGTTCAGCGTGGCGAGGTTGGCGGCGTCGATGGCGGTGCCGGCGTTACTGCGGATCTCGCCGGCTTGCTGGTTGATTTCAAAAGGCGAGGTTTGGTACCGCGCGTCCACCAGGATCGCCGTGCTGTCGGCCTTGATCAGGCCACGGTTGACGATGCCGCGCGCGCCCGTCTGTGGGTTCAAGGTAAAGGTCGCGCCCCGCAGGCTGACAGCGACCGCGTTGGCGCCATTGGCTTCGAGGGTGCCGGTGTTGAGCAGATAGTCGTAAGTACCGGAGTCGAACCGCACCGCTCTGGCAAGGCCGCCATTGACCGTCACCAACCCGCTGTTTTCAATGCGCAGGTCACTGGTGTCGGTTTCAACCTCAATGCCCAGCGCCTCTTCACCGGTGA
Organism: Pseudomonas sp. LBUM920; assembly: GCF_003852315.1. Lineage (NCBI taxonomy): Bacteria > Pseudomonadati > Pseudomonadota > Gammaproteobacteria > Pseudomonadales > Pseudomonadaceae > Pseudomonas > Pseudomonas edsoni (SeqCode). The sequence continues at coordinate 214,208 of NZ_CP027762.1, read as the reverse complement.
CGCGAATAGTGCCGGAGTTGAGAATCTTGCCGCCGACGGTCACCGGCAAATTGTTGTGGGTGTCCAGGATCAGGCCGAAGCCGTAGTAGGACGTCACGTCCACCAGGCCGGAGTTGACGACATCGCCGCCTACGGTGGTGCCGTTGAGGTAGATCCCCTCGCCGTCGCTCTCGGGGCCGGAACCCGGCACGTCGACGGTGATGATGGTGCCAGTGTTGATCACGTTGCCGCCGACGGTGGCGGCGCCTACCTCAAACCCTTCGGCCCAGGTCTGGTTGGTCAGCCTGATCACACCGGACTGAACCACATCGCCGGTGATAATGCCGCCACGGGCTCTGAGATCTGAGTCAATCGCACCATCCACCACGAACCCGCGAATGTTGAGGCCACTGCCATCGATGGTGTAGTCGGCGCGGTTGATCAGCGAGCCCTGAATATCGGTCTCGGCAACACTCGCCCCATCGACATAACGCTGGGTGGCCACCACATTGCGCGAACCGACCAAGGTCACAGGCTCGTTGAACACCTGGCCTTTCCACTTGTTCTGGCCGCTGCTGACGTCAAATTCCACCGCAGCAACGTGCGCGGCGCCTGTGCTGACCATCAAGGCCAACAGGGTTTTCTGGAACGGCTTACGCTTCATTTCAAACTCCATGAACTACAGTCAAAGCCGCCAATAAGCCCGGCGGCCGTAGGTGTGCTGAGCGAAGGATCACTTGATCCGAGTGCATGCTCCCAAGGCGCCTTTCTGAAACGCAGGCGCGAGCAAACGCACCGCAGCCGGTGGTGGCAGAAAAGGGGTTGGGGAGGTGAGGTTCACATTAATCCTTAATGTATTTTGAAAACGCTGCAGTCCATGCAGCCCTACCGGTTGCGGGTGGGCGGGGTAAAGACCTGGGTTTGAGGGAGATGGTTCCTTTTGCGGTGGGACGCTTCCCGAAACGACTGGGGATTTGCGTAATACCCGTGAGCAGACGGCGGGAAGCGTTGGCGTAGGTGGGGGTTAGGGATAGGACGCAGGGGTTTGAGTCAGGGCGTTGATGCCTTGCGTGGGTTTGGGTGCGGGGCTTATAGTCCGGCCCGTCGCCCATATGGCGATCAGGTTTGGCGACCTGACAACAGAGTGCAAAAGCAACCCGCTTCCATGCAGGTGTTTTTGCACCCGCAAAGCTGTGCATGTTATGGCGGCTGTGCGCGGGAGACCTTCGGGTCTGCCGGTTACTCTGTTCCGGTTCGCCAACCTGCGTACAGCTGCCACCCATTCGTTTGGCGACGAATGCGTGGTGGCTTAATCCACCAACAGAGTACTGAAAATGAACCAATACATGCCCCTAACGGGCCACGACTGCACCGTCCCCGCTCTGCTTATCGACACCAGTGCGCCCCTCGACGTGCTCCACGACGCCGCTGCGTACCGGATTCGCGCCGTCACCCAACTGCTGGAAAACCTGGCCTTTCGCGAACAGCTCAGCAGCGATGCCGTGGTGCTTCAAGACTTCGCCCAATTGTTGGCCATTCCGTTGCGCGATGGGTGTGATTTGCTGGATGTCATCGGTCGTAGACTCAATGCCGATCCATCTTGAGTGAAAGCCGGGCGGCTTAGACGTCGCCCGTTTTGTATGTGGGTGGTAGAGAAGAAAATCACTCCAACGAGATTAAATAAATCTGCGGCTTTTTCCTTCTTGAGAGATTGGGCCGGAAGACTCGCACATGTAAGATCGAGGTCTTTCGCATCAAATAGATGCTGATTACAGAAACGACAAGGAGGGTTGTTACACGATGAAATTACTCACACTCACCGCAAGCGCACTGCTTCTAATAGGGTGCACCAGCTACGATAAGACGAACCTGCGTAACGAAGCTGAAGCGGCCAAGTACGATCCGACTACCAGCGCGCGCATCCGCATCTATTCTGCACCGGAAAAGTACGCCATCTATGTCCCCGGTAAAACCTGTGAGGCCTACTACAACCATCCAGAAAATGGTCGCTTACAGGGAAGCATTGCTACTCGCGCCCATGATCCCAAACAAAGCTACATCCTCTGGCGCACCGCCGACCTACTTGGCATGAAGGCCGAGGACTACCAAAACCGCGTGATCGGCATGCCCGCCACCGCGCACACCGAAGCAGTGAAAACCGACCGGCTGGGCTACGACGAATTCGTCATCCCCGCCCACCAGCCAGTTCTGGTCGACATCGGGTATAAATCCGAAAACGGTTACTGCTACCCACCTACCATCCAGTTCGTCCCAGAGGCCGGAAAGGATTACGAAGCAAGCATCGAATTCCACAAGCAGAATTTCTACTCCGCCAAGTGTTCTATCGAGCTGGTAACACTCAGCGGCGCCGGCTCCTTCCAGGAAACCCAGCCCGTTTCAACCAACATCTGCCGCCCTGATCGCGACGGGCACTACTCCACCGTCGCGCCTTGAGCTGAGGGAAATAGGGGACAGACCCTGAGGGGAATAGGGGTCAGACCACTATTCCTCTATTCTTTTAACTGACACTTTTCGGGCGTCCTGACACGCCCTGCGAAACTCTTTTACCTAACGCCTGCGCGATCTCGGACGCAAACTTCTGATCGCCCAAAACGTAATTTCCGTTTGTAGAAGATCGAATTTGTTCTATCAGCCCAGGTGAAAGTCGATCATTGAATATAGACCGGTAAGCTTCGGCTCGTTGCGCGGTGCTGCTACCTAATTCGTTATAAACCGCATGCGGGCTTATAAAGCCTGACAGCTCGCCCTGAGAAAAACAGGGGTCAGACCACTATTCTTCCGAGGACGACAACAACAGAAAAGTCACAAAATAAATTATGTTTTTAAAGAGCAACTCTGCTGAACTCTAAAAAACGAAAACCGGAAAAACGTGGTCTAACCCCTATTTCCCAGTTACGTCGTCTATCGCTTGAATAGTCAAAGAACTCAATCCGGATTTTTCCGCAGCGGCCGCTATATCACCTTTGCAAAATCCACATACATCTTTACCTGCAACGCTCATAGCCATATCAGCACCTTGAGTCTTGCCAGCATTATTTGCCTGCTGTATGACGCCAATTTCTGCATGAGCGTCAGCCATATTTCCATTCGGCAAAGATTTTCCTGGTGCTTCAGTTTTGGCCTTTACTCGATCAGCTATCAGAGTTGGCTCATCTGGATTTGCCTGAGCTACTGGACGAGCTGTTTGGTTTACATCAGTAAATGCCGCATCTCCAATTTTTCCCTCTGCGGTGACAACCGGAGAAATACCTTTTGCACCGGCCTCCTTTACCGGATAGGTGTACGGCATGCCAGCCTCAGCATCCGGCGAGGCAGTCGAGGAGTATGGCGCCTTTCCTGCACCTGTTTCTTTTGCACCAACTAATCCATGCGGTAGTAACTATAAAGATCCGCATCAGGCCAAAGTTCGTCATATGCGGTTAATGTGCTTCGCAGAGCCTCACTACGAGGATTCTCCGAAGGATTCATATTTAAAATTACAAATTCTTTAATTTCACGCCACTGAAGCTCACGCATGCAAAACGCTACAGCTTCAAATGGTGAGCTTCCAGACGTTAACATCATTTTAAATCTGTCTATAAAATCCTCTCTATAGCCAGGATTTTTTTTTACAAACTCCAAAATATTCAACAAAGACATCTCATAGGAAATCTCTAGCTCTTCGCTAAAAGCGGCCACAGCCGCATTGCAAAGCATATCAAATTGTTTAATTACGTTACTCATTTCGGCACCCAAGCACCTTTTCTGGAATTGCCAGGATCTGGCACCCAGACTTTTCTATATACTTCCCTCCCACATCAAGCCCCTTTTGAGAGAGTGCCTTTTCTGCTGCGGCCTGGGCAGCGCTACCAGAAGGCTCATAGTGCCCAGATGTGTTATCAATATATTTAACTTCCCCAGAGAAATAGAGGAAATAGGGGGCAGACCACTATTAACACTGTTGACCTCAAAAAAACATAAACCCGTGGCCTGATCGCTATTTCACCGCCATCATGTTTCGGGAAAATAGGGGTCAGACCACGATTCTTCTAAAAATATAGTCTTCATCTAAATAAAAACACGCAGACCGATTGTTTCCCCGCTGAATAATATGCAACGGGATATCCGGCAGTAAAACCCCAGGACGGCGAGCCATATAAACCCCTAACTGGATAAGAGCTTACAGCTTAGCAGCCCTTCAACAGGCCAACAGATTGGAGTAATTACAAAAATAAATCATGTTTTTAAAGAGCAACTCTGCTGAACTCCAAAAAACAAAACCGTGGTCTGACCCCTATTTCCTTTTTTTACTTTAAGCATTCAACACTGCAAAGCTTACATCACCGGACCTCAAAAATTCTTGAAAACAAGAAATAACGATTTCTATATTTCTTGTGACAAAACTCTCCGGATAGTAATCGCCCAGAACATCAACCAATTTTGCTCCAGTCGACGTATTATTAAGAGTACGCACAACATGCTCACCATCATCAAGGTATTGGTTCAGCATCAGAATATAATTTCCAGAATCAGCATAAAGATTGATTTCGTAAGGTCCGGCTTCAGGCGCCGGGGAAATAGACAACGAAGCGACGCCGTCGACTTTACTATATTCACATATAATGGACCTTACATCTTCCATGGTCGGCTGATCAATGAGAGGGATTTGCGATCTGCCGTGCTCAGGACTAAGGGTATACCCTCCGATGATCATCTATTTTTTCTCCTTAATAGACTTCATACCTGACTCCCAGTAATAGCTTTTCGGAAGTCCTGTTTTATCATCTATGGCTCTTACGGTTAAAGATTTCAACTCAGCCTTTTCTGCGGCAGCGGCTATGTCACCTTTGCAGGGAGGAAATAGGGGTCAGACCACTATTAACACTGTTGACCTCAAAAAAACATAAATCCGTGGCCTGATCCCTTTCACCGCCATCATGTTTCGTACCGTAGCCCCAATGTGCTTAGAGGGTGGCGAATTGGTACTGGCCACTTTCATCTCAGGCGGAAAGATGACAGATATCACACAACAGCATCTCACAACAGGCAGCACCGCAAGCTGTAGGAGTGGATTGCGTTACCACGTTAAGGATAGCAATCTCGTCCAAAACATTCCAATTCCTGCCAGCCCCAGCCTGTATTTCTTTTGCATCTATGCCATCAAACCTAGATAAAATCGGGTTTAATTATATACTCAACTCCAACTTCAGCAAGAATTTTTCGAACTCTTAATACGTCTACAGCCTTTCCAGAAAAAATTCTAAACATGCCCTGCTGAAGTAAATCCCTGGACTTTAAAAAATTAGAGCCGAACACCTCGGACACAGCCTTTATATGTGATTTATTTCTATAATCACCAACACAAAATACTTCGTATATCTCTTCATCAACCTTAATACCAGACATGTTCGTAGTAACTAACGACCAGTCACAAACTGAACACCTTAGCCCTTTAGCGCTGTTTTCCTCAAAACTTACCAAACCACCGCCGCATCGCTCGCACACAACTAATGAAATAGACACTATGGCTTACCTGGATTAAAAATTTTGAACTCACCTTGCTTCGATAAGTCCGGGCAATTTGGATTCGAAGGGGATCTCGGAGCAACTACCACTTTTCCATCGCCGTAGGCCCACACCAAGTTAGTTGGAGCTTTCACCGCCCCCCATTTTATTCGGGGAAAATAGGGGTCATACCACTATTCTTCTAAAAATATAGTCTTCATCTAAATAAAACACGCAGACCGATTGTTTCCCCGCTGAATAATATGTAACGGGATATCCGGCAGTAAAACCCTAGGACGGCGAGCCATATAAACCCCTAACTGGATAAGAGCTTACAGCTTAGCCGCCCTTCAACAGGCCAACAGATTGGAATAATTACAAAAATAAATTATGTTTTTAAAGAGCAACTCTGCTGGACTCCAAAAAACAAAACCGTGGTCTGACCCCTATTTCCTAAACATGATTTGTCATCAAGCACAATGCGTGAACTTTACAGCTATACAATTCAGCAAGCACGGCTAATGTATCAATGTAAAAAATTATAGTCTTCATCTGAATAAAAACACGCAGACCGATTGCTTCCACGCTGAATAATATGCAACGGGATATCCGGCAGTAAAACCCTAGAATGGCGAGCATATAAACCCCTAACTGGATAGGAGCTTACAGCTTAGCCGCCCTTCAACAGGCCAACAGATTGGAATAATTACAAAAAATAAATCATGTTTTTAAAGAGCAACTCTGCTGAACTTTAAAAAACAAAATCGTGGTCTGACCCCTATTTCTCCAGGATAGATTTGTGGGGATCCCTCAGGGTCCGACCCATAATAATTTCGCTTTGAATATATCAGGAACCAGTTCAAAAAGAGCCCGAATTAATTTAAGATGCTCCCAGTAATTTGGTGAAATATCATCACTACAATTATCAAAGTAATACTTAGCCTGATGATTTAAAAACCATATGTCATGCTCGGAAAACTCAGAACTCAACAAACTACTGGCAAGGTTATGCACTAACTCTGCTTCAAAATAACAAGACCTATCTTTACCCTTTATTTTTTCCTCAAGAGTCTGAATATTTCTTATATAAGGCAACGCTAGAGAAAACATCCTGACGTATATTTCATTTTTTTTCATATGTGCAATCATCATTTTCTCACCGGCATGGACTAGGCCCCAGCTGGGAAAATAAGGGTCAGACCACTATTTTTCTATTCTTTTAACTCATACTTTTTTGGGCGCCCTGACACACCCTGCGAAACTCTTTTACCTAATGCGTGCGCGATCTCGGACGCAAACTTCTGATCGCCCAAAACATAATTACCGTTTGTAGAAGATCGAATTTGTTCTATCAGCCCAGGTGAAAGTCGTTCATTGAATATAGACCGGTAAGCTTCGGCTCGTTGCGCGGTGCCGCTACCTAATTCGTTATAAACCGCATGCGGGCTTATAAAGCCTGACAGCTCGCCCTGTGCGTTTGCCCTATAGCTGGTCCAGCGATAGTCGCCCGGATGAGCAACCATACCGACTCTAACAGGGTTCATTTCGATATATCGATAGCAAGCTAAAACATAGTTGTCTTGTTGAACCAAACAGGAGCGGAAACGGCCTTCCCACAACGTGCCCGTTCGTTGATATGTTCGATTGACATATTGAACGTAGCACTGCCCCAGCCCCTTCATAAGCAGGCCGGCCCCTGCGCAACAGCTGGGAGTCAACAACAAATGAACATGATTTGTCATCAAGCACAATGCGTGAACTTTACAGCCGTACAATTCAGCAAGCACGGCTAATGTATCGATGTAAAAAATATAGTCTTCATCTGAATAAAAACACGCAGACCGATTGTTTCCCCGCTGAATAATATGCAACGGGATATCCGGCAGTAAAACTCTAGGACGGCGAGCCATATAAACCCCTAACTGGATAGGAGCTTACAGCTTAGCCGCCCTTCAACAGGCCAACAGATTGGAATAATTACAAAAAATAAATCATGTTTTTAAAGAGCAACTCTGCTGAACTCTAAAAAACGAAAAACGGAAAAACGTGGTCTGCCCCCTATTTCCTAGTTACTCGACCGTGAGAGTTCGTAGATATGTGAATGAATTTTACTTACACGACTTTGGAAAAATTTACGGGTCGCCATAGACAGATCTCGCTCCAAGGATGCCCCCGCGCCTTTTTTACCAGATGAAATATCAATTACCGATACTTTTTGCACCTATAATTTTTTTGCCAACTAACCTTTATTTATAGCTACTTTAAATTTACACCACAACGGGAAGTCCCCAGAAAAAACAAAAAAATCATCAACGTATTGCAAGCCCAACGCCTCCAAACGGCGAATGAATTCATTCGCAGCCTCTCCACCGAAACAGGGCCCAAAGGAAACCAGATCAGCGCTTATATCAAGCGGCATATCAAACTCAAGCACCGCTGACAACCTATCAATATCTATTAACTTAGATAATAGCTCTTGCCGACGAATAACCAATCCAAATTCAACCACATCAATATAACTCATGGTGTCACTCCTGGAAGTTTGACGCCATCGGGCACATTTATTTTAACGTTATAAACAGGTGTACTCTGAGCTGGTTGAAAAATTTGCTTCCATTCTGGCTTCCCTCCTGACTTAGAGCTTTTTCTGGAATGGCAAAGTCTATCCGTACAGGACCAGTCCCGCCTGGCTTAGCCGCACCCGGAATTGTTACATATACACGTCCACCAGCTCCAATGCCATTGGGAATAGCCGTTCCTCCATTTTGTATCCAATAAGGAATCTCGTCAGCAGAAACCCAGCGAGATACCGCTATATATCCAGGGGGTAAAGAAAAAAACCGTGGTCTGACCCCTATTTCTTCCCTTCAAAGCCCTTTTGCACCTATTCAACTCTTCAATGCTGGCAAAGACAGCACTTCATCGTACTGTGGCCAGTCTTCCCTTGCGCGCTTTAGCACACCTTGCATCAACTTGTCCAACTCAGGCACTGGTTGCTCGGGCGGCAATTGGTCAAAGGGCGCGGCCAGCAGCGGATGATCAATCTTCTGCGGATTGGCTAAACCTTCCCACTGGCGTAGGCGCAGGATATAGAGAATTTCCACCGGCACGCGCTCCAAGTGCCAGTCCTGATTGAAGTCGTAGGAATTCTTCAGGCTCTCTTTGCCGGTTTGCCAAGTGTGGCGGTCACACGCGGCCAACAGGCAGGGCATCAGGTCGTCGGGGCTGGGAGTGCGCCACTTGGCCAACAAGGCTTCGTAGATGGGTTCGTCGTAAGCATAAGCAGGCCATTGATGCGAGACATCGCCCACCCAATCGGCAAACACACGCAGCATAAAGGCTTGGGCGCGGCGGTGTTGCTCTTCGTACTCAATCACTAATTGATGCCCACGGTTGAGAGCCGCATGGGTGAGATAGCCCTGATGGATGACGGCATCCTTCCATCCTAGGATCGCCATGGCGGCCATCATATTGGTGGCGGTTTGGATGCTGTAGTTTTGGCGGCGTCGATCATTGCCTGTCGCTTTGGCAATAATGTCGAACTGACCCGCCCAGAAGAACAACTGCCAAATTCCTACTTGGTAATAGCGCAGCCAATGGGCCAATTCCAGAAGCCATTGCGGGTTATCTGGGGCGGTTGCCAATACCTTGTGGGCTCGTGTGACGGCCATCCATTCGGAGCTACTACGCGTAACGTTGTCACTATTCGGTACAGGCATTGATGGCTTCGCAAATGCATCGCCGCGCTCAACATATTCACGGATGCCATTCAACTCGTATTCATCTGAGACGTGTGGCCCCTTGGCTATGCGCCCCAGCACACTTTTGAAGGAGGGCCATTTCGGGTTTACGCCCGAGCGCTCGCACTGAATTACTTCTTGATCCATGGTTCCACCTTAAATTCTGCTACACCTGTTTTACTCGGGGCGGGAACACCGACTTTGACTGTTACACCTTGAACCTTGGCTTTTCCTGAATCCAACGCCGCTTGCAAAGCATCGCGTAAAGCAGGATCAGAGTCGGCAATTGATCTATTACCCAGCCACCCCTCCAACCGCGTCCTCGGGTCCCCATGCGGCGTACCGGCCTTACTCACACCATTCACCGAAGACTTCGCATCCATCACCACCACGGTAATCGTATCGCCATTGATCGCCACCGCGCAGCCATCGCAGCCGTGGTTGCTACTGTTTTGCAGAGGTTTGAAATTGAGGCCGGTTTTCTCGTTAAGGGTTTGCAGGGCCAGTTGCTCGCCCAACGCCCCATCATTTACAAGCGAACCGCTCTTCCAATTGGGAAGGTGCGACAGCGGGATACTTTCAAATGTCTGCCCAAACAGGTCTTCAACCGAGCTGAGCTTGGAGGGGCTTATTGCATCAGGGGTAACCTGGCCCGGCCCTTTTGCATCAAGAACGCTAGCTTTTGCAGTCTCGACATTTCGCGCCGCAGCCGCAGCATCCGCAGTAGCAGCTAACTCCTTGGCCGCAAGACTACCAAATCCTCCTACACCCAACGCTGTACCGCCAGCCGTTGCGGCGCCAAAGGGCAACTCAACTGCTGTTAATGACAGTTCGGTACAAACAGCTGGGTTCATCGCACAGGAATTTAACAATGCAGGACCGAGCAGCACTGCTGCGGCTACAGCTCCAACACCCGCCACGGTATAAGCAAGTGTTTCGCGACGCTCAGCATACATTTGCGCCGAGCACGCATCCGCGCTCATTCCTGCACAGTTTTGCTCCTTGTATCGCTCGTTTTCAGCCTTGACGCGCTCTTCGGCCTTTTGTTCAAGTGTTTTACGTTCTGCTAATGCTTCTGCAATATCACTGAGGGAGTTGTTCTCCACCGCATTGCTTCCCGCCTTTGCCCCTGTAACCGCACCGCCCAGATCACCACCAGCAATCCCCCCAGCCAACCCTGCTGCTAGACCCGAAAGTGCAACAACCGTCTCTCTCTCCTCCTCCGTCAACTCGATTGTCTTCTTGCCCGGATACAACTGATGGGCGATGAATTCACCCGTCGCAGCTCCCGCAGCCCCCGCCCCCGCAGAGTTGCCTTGCGCCTGCGCCACCACCGCACCCAATACGGCATGCGCCATGGTGTTGAGTACAGCGTTGTCTCCAGTGGTTTTCCTGATGACTTGCGCCATGTACGGCGCCGACGCGCCCGCAATAGCGGAACCGATGTCGCCTCCCACCAACCCTTGCAATGCTGCTGTCACCGCCTGCGCTACACGTGGGTAATTGCCGCCGACCCCGTAGTCCGCCATGATCCGTTGATAAGCGTCAGTGGCAATCAGTTGTTTCTTGTAGGCATCGACGTCCTCTTTTTTGGCATCTTTTCCAGGGTCCTTGATGCCACGCTTATCAAGTTCAGCACGCGCCTCTTTATCAGCATCGATCTGGCCTTGGGTTCGAACGATGTCTACTGCCTGAGTACCAATATCCGCAATCAACTGCACCTGCCGCAGGCGCTTCTGCTCTTTCTCCTTATCAAAAATGGGGCTGATGCTGCCGTTGGCGTGTTCAACATCGTGGCTCAGCGTTGCCACGTCCTGCTGCTGTTTGGCAGGGTCGCGAATGTCTAGGGTGCCGTTGGAAATGGCCGATGACGTGGTGCCGCTGTCACTGTCGCCATGATTGAACGCGATCAAGCTACCGGAAGGCATATTGCTGATGAAGGCGTTCGCACTGCTTGCGCCACTGCTGACGCTGGCGCTCTGCAACTGGCTTGTGTAGTCGGCTTTGTTCTTTAAAACGCTCCAGCCGAGGGTGCCGGTGCTCAGGCGGTTTTTGTCCGCTGTTGCAGTGCTGGCGATCACGCTGCCATCGAGTTGCGTGTGGTTGCCCACATCAATCTGATAGCCGCCCTTACCGCCGAACAGGCCGGTTTGCTCCTGCACGCTTTTATAGTTGGAGTCGATCTTGCTCTTGCTGATGCTGAGCGAACCACTGCCCGTCATGGTGCCAAACGTGAAACTTGCGCCACCGCTGACATCGGTTTGTTTGGACTTGTAGTCATCGGTGTCTTGCAGGCTTTGCAGCATAAGATCGCGGCCTACCGCGGCCTTGATCTGATCTGCACTGACCTGTGCACCTTTGAGGACGGTGTCTCGCCCACTGATCAGGCTGACTTGCTTGCCCGCATCCAGCGTCGTTTCCGTCCAGGTTGTGCCATTGCCTTTCTCACTGCCGGTGCCCTTGTTGGCATTGGCGAAGATGCTAAGGCCAGCACCATTGGAACTCGCCCCAAAGCTAAGGCCTACGGCCCCGCCGCCACTGCTGTTCTTGCCATCGAGTTTTTGTGTGTTGGCGGCTGCTTCCAGGCGGATATCACGCTCTGCTGCCAACAGCATTTCATTACCGGCCTGGAGCTTGCTGCCCTGAACGCGGATGTCTCCATCTGCGCCAGGCGTGCCGTTACCGGCGGCTACAATACTGAGGTTATTGCCACTGGTGAGGCTGCTACCTTGGCTTGCCGTCTGCTCCTGGGTCTGTTTGGAGCTGGATTTTTGCGAGCCGAGCGAGATGGCGATGCCGACAAATTCCGCGGCGTTAGCGCCGGTCATGCCACCATTCTGCTGCGCCGCCTGCCACGCTTGCACCCCCGTCAACCCCGCCTTCACACCTTGCAGCGCCGAGAGGCGGCCGTCGTCCTCGCTCTTGGCTTGCTTGGCGGTCTTATAAGCAGAGTCCACCGCGCTACCCACGGTGCCGGACAACGCCAGGGTCAAACCACTGGTTTTGCTCTTGGAGATCTGCTCGCTACGGTTGTTGTTCTCGGAAGCCAGGATGCTGACATTTTGCCCAACCAGGCTGATGTCCTTACCGGCAACCACGTCAGAACCGCGTATGGTCAGGTCTTTGCCAGCCTGAATATCCACACTGCCCAGCACACTGCCGATGTTGCTGGCCCGGGTGGTTTCGGTGCTGCTGGTGAAGGTGTTCTGGTTGCTGCTTGAGCCCAACGTCACGCCGATGCCGCCGCTGCTCATCAAGCCCGATTTTTTGGTCGAGGACGAATGGCTTTGTTCAAAGGTTTCCGTCGCCCCATCAATCACCACATTGCGCCCGGCAATCAGGCTGGTGGCGTTGGTAGAAACCACATCGCTGGCGGTAGTACCAATGTCACGGCCAGCACGCACGACCACGGTATCAGCGCTGATGGAAGAGCCCTGCTGGCTGATCTGGTTACTGCTGTCGATGCGCGTTTTCTGGGTGCTGGACAGCAACCCTTTGCTGGTTTTGGTTTTGCGGTAATAGCTGTAGTCGCTGTCTTGCGCAGCGTTCAGCGCCAGGTCATTGCCTGCGTACAGGTAGGCTTCCTTGCCGGCACTCGCACGGCTGGCGCTGACCACGAGGTCGTTGCCGGCACTGAGGGAGAGGTTCTCACCGGCAACCAACGATGTGCCGACTTGCTGAACGTGGTCTTCCTGGCTGGTGACCTTCTTGGAATTAAACGCCGAATGCTGTTCATTCGCCGCCGACGCCAGGTTCACATTGCCCTTGGCCACCAGCGCCAGATCACGCGTGGCATTCAACTGGCTGCCGATGGCGCTGATATCGCGCGCAGCCACCACCTGGAAGTCGCGCCCGGCTTCGATCACGGTGCCGTACTGGTTTGCGCTGCTGCTGCGCATGTTGGTGCTGACGGTGTTGGCATTGCGCTGTTCGGCGGTGGCCAGGTTTACATCGCGCCCGGCTTGAACGCCCAGGTCGGCGCCGCTTTTGAAGGCGCCGCCGGTGCTGTTGACGTCGCGCCCGGCTTGCAGGGTGAGGGTGTTGGCGGCTTCGATGCGGGCGGCGTTGTCGACGAAGTCGGTGCGTTCGGTGCGGTAGCCGCTGCTGCTTTGGTGGCTGGTGACGGTGCGTTCGTTGAGCACATCGCCATTCACTGCGCTGACGTTGACGTCGCGCCCGGCGATGATGCCGCCGGCGCGGTTGGTGAGGTTGTTGCCGGCGAGCAGGTCGAGGCGGTTGCCGGCTTGCACGAGGCCGCTGTTGACCATGTTGCGCCCGGCGCTGGCAGCCAGGTTGTTGGTGGCGCGCAGGGTGCCGACGTTGTTGAGGTCGGCGCCACTGACCAGGTTCAGGTCGCTGCCGGTGATGAGTGCGCCGTTGGGCGCCAGGCGGTTGTTGGCCTGGGCCAGGTAGAGCACGGGCACCAGCACTTGCTGGCCAGCGACGGTGGCGTTTTCCATCCACACGATGTCGTGGGTCAGGGCCGCGACTTGCTCGGCGGTGAGGCTCACGCCTACGGCCAGGTTAAGCGCTTGTTTGGTGCCGATGGCGTTGTCCATCAGGTACTTGAACATCGAGGCGTCGCTGGTCTGGCCATCGATGAAGCGCTGGCCGGTACGCGCGATCACGGCTTGCTGGATCAGGCGTTGTTCATACAGGCCGTCACCCAGGCGCTTTTGGGCCTGGTCTGGGTCGTAGCCCAGTTTGGACAGCATGTAATCAGAGCTTAAAAACTGGCTGAGGTTGGTCAGCAGCGGGTTGGTTTCGATCAGGTATTTCTGTGGGTTGGAGACGAACTGGCTGTCTGGCAGGCCTTGCACACGGTTGATCACCACGCCGTCGGCCGAGGTGCCGCTGCCGGGTACGACCGGGCCGGTAACCGGCGTGCGGTCGACGCTGCCGCCGCCCAGGGTCCAGCCTTGCGGGCCAGTAGTGGCCGGCGCGCTGGCGCTTTCGCCACTGAGGCGGAACAGCCCGCCCTGCCCGCTGGGCAAGGTGAAGCCGGGCAGGCTCAGCGGGTTGATCTGCTGTTGGGCGAGGTCAGGCGGCAGTTGCTGGTTAAGGGTGACGCGCGTCGAGTAACCGGCTGCACCACTGGCGCCCGTAGCGCCGGTGGTGGTTTTGGCGCCCGCACCGATGTAGTTGTAGCCCAGGCGCACCACGCTGTTGTCGATACCGGCTTGCGCCTTGACGTCCACCGCGCCGGCAGCCTGAATCACCGCGGCGTAGCGTTGGTCATCACTGGCGATTTTGGTGACTTTGCCGAACTGGGTGCGCTCGATCTCCATGATCCCGATGAAGTTGGCCACGGCAGCCTCCAGGCCACCGAGGTCATTGGGATTGTAGCCAGGGCTTTGATACCAGTATTTATTGGTCAGTGCGCGAGCCGCATTGAACCAGCCGCTTGGGTGCTCGGTGCGCGCCGATGTAAAGAGCCGGTAGGTCTCGGTCTCGCCGGTTTCGATGCCGGTGTTGACCAGGTTGTTCAGGCGCGCGGTGAAGTTGCCGCCGGCCGCAATCGAGCTGCTGCTGTTAAGCAAGTCGCCGCCCGCCAGCGTCATGTTACCGCCCGAGGTGATGCTCGAACCGGCACTGGCGGCGGTCACTTCCAGTTTGTCGCGGGTCACCAGCTCCCAAACGTAGTTGCGCCCCGTACCACCGGCGTGGCAGTCACCGGCATTGACGTACTTGATGCAGGTGCCTTCGGTGGCGGACGCGGTATAGACACCCGCGTCGTTAACGGTCAGTACCGCCCTTTCATTTTTGATCGAGTTGGCGGACAGGCTGAGGTTGCCGTCACTCTGGATCGTCGATGAACTGTTGAGGATGCTGCTGGCCAGGCCGCCCTTGCCGTCACGGTCGACGCTCAGGTTGCCCATGCTGTAGAGGTCGGCGTAGCTGTTGTTCAACGCGTCGACACGCAGGCTCATGTCGCCGCCGCTGAAGATCAGGCCGTGGTCGTTGAGTAACGCACCGGTGGTAGCGGTCAGTCGCTGGCCACTGCCCAGGGTCGCGTAGTTGTTGATCGCGCCCGCGTTAAGCACCAGGTCGGTGGCGGCGGTGATGCGCCCGCGGTTGTTGAGCGTGCCGGCGATGTTGGCGGTAGTGATGCCGCCGCCGGCGATGCTTGCCGTGTCGCTCAGGGTGGCCTGTGCCGCGCTGAGGTTGAGGTCGCCGAGGCTGCTGATGCGCCCGCTGCCGTTAAGGGCGCCGCTCAACGTCAGGTCGAGCGTGCCGTCGCTGGCGATCAGGCCTTGGGTGTTCCAGTTGGCGCCGCTGCCGATGAAGCGTCGTGCGCCGAGCAGTTGGCCGGTGGCGGTCTGGTCGAGGGTGTCGACGTTGACTGTCAGTTGCCCGGCCTGGATCACGCTGCTGTTGGTCCAGTGGCCCTGGCTAATGGTCAGGTCGCCACGGGTGACCAGGCTGCCGCCCACGTCGTTGAGGTTGGCGGGGGCAATGCCGAAGGTGCCGGTGCCCACGTGCAGTACGTTGCCGCCCAGGTTCTGCAGGCTGCCGGCGTTGAGGGTCAGGTCGTTGTTGGCGGTTTCGAGCACACCGTTGCGGTTGTCGAACAGGCCACCGATGGCGAATTCGGTGGTGCCCGCCGTGCCCAGGGCACGCAGGCGCCCGGTCTGGTTGTCGAGGCTGGCAGCGCGCACCTTGAGGGTGCTTTCGCTTTCGATGATGCCCAGGCGGTTGTTAAGTGCGCCGCTCAGGTCCAGGTCGATTTGTTGACCGGCAATCTGGCCGTCGTTGTCGCCGCTGTTATCAACGTCATGCCCGACCACGCGCATCAGGCCTTTGGCATAGAGCCCGCCGTTGCGGTTGTCGAAATTGCCGGTGGTCACCAGTGCGTTGCCGCCCTGCGCCGCGATGCGCCCGCCATAGTTGTCTACGCTGCCGGCTTGCAGGTTGAGGCTTTGCCCCTGCATCACGCCGCCCTGACGGTTGTTGTTGAGGTCATAACCGTTGCGCAGCACGCCAACCACACGGGTTTGCAGTGCGGCCTTGAGGCTGGCAAGGGTGCCGCCACGGTTGTCGAGGCTGGCGGCGTTGACACTCAAATCGCCCGCCTGGGCGATCAGTTTGCCGCTCTGGTTGTCCAGCGCGTCGGCCACGTCGACGGTCATGCCGCCCTGGCTTTGCACGGTGCCTTTGCCATTCTCCACGCGGTTGGCCGTGAGGCTGAGGTCGGCGTTCTGGCTGTAGATCAAGCCGTCGTTGCCGTTCTGCACCAGGCCGCTGGCGGTGAGGCTCAAGCGGTCGTTGGCGGCCAGGGTGCCACGGTTGCGGTTGTCCAGGCCGCCGGTCAGCAGGGTCAACAGGCCCTGGCTGGCAATCTGGCCGCCCTGGTTGTTGATCTGCGCGGCACGGCTGATCAGCAGCGGGCCGCCGCTGGACAACTTGCCATTGGTGTTGGTCAGGGTCGCGAGCAGGTCGAGGGTGGTGGCGGTGCCGCCGCTGATGCTGCCGGCGCTGTTGTCCAGGCTTTGCGCGTTCAGGTTCAGGGCTGCGCCGCTGTCGATCACGCCGCCCTGGGCGTTGTTGAGCAAACCGCCCACGTCGAGACGTTGGCCGGCGGCGCTGGAGAGTACGCCCGTGTTGCTGTTGTCCAGCTCGGCGGCGGTCACGTACAGCGCTTTTTGACTCACCAGCGCACCCGCTCCGCTGTTGAGCAGGCTGGCGGTCAGCGTGGCATTAAGGTCGCCATAACGGCTCGACAAGGTGCCGTTGTTGCGGTTATCGAGGTTGGTACCGCTGACGGTCAGGCCCTGCCAGCCGGACATCAAGCCGTTCTGGTTGATCAGGTTTGTGGCATTGAGCAGCAGCAGGTTATTGCTGATCAGCTTGCCGTTGCTGTTGTTCAACGTGCGACCGCTGAGGTCCAGGGTTTGCGCGCTGGAGAGTTCGCCACCGCCGTTGCTCAGGTCACGCAGATGGTTGATGGTCAGATTGCCGGCGGTGGTGATCAGGCCCCCGGTGTTGTTCAGGTCGCCGGTGGCGTTGCCGAAGTCCAGGGCAATTGCGCTGCCCAGCAGTGAGCCATTCTGGTTATCCAGCTCGGCGCTGTTGAGTGTCAGGGCAGCGCCTGCGTTGAGCAGGCCCTGATCGCGATTGGTCAGGCGGCCATCAATGTTGAGTACGGTGTCGCCACGGCTGGTGAGTGTGCCGCCGCTGTTGTCGAGGCTGGCGGCGTGCGCGTCGACCGACGCTGCGGCGATCATGCCTTTGACGTTTGCCAGGGCCTGGCCGATGCGCAAGGTCAGCGCGGTATTGCTCAGCAGTTTGCCGCCGCTGTTGTCCAGGTTGTCGGCGGTGAGTGTGAACGCCTGGCTGCTGGAAATCTCGCCGCCCTGGTTATGCACATCCTTGAGGTTGTTGAGCATCAGCAGCGGCGCGTTGATCAGTCCGCCCTGGTTATTGAGCTGACCACGGTTGAGGTCCAGGGTCAGGGCCTCGGCGCTGGTGATCTGGCCGCCTTGCTGGTTGTTCAAGTCAGCGGTGGTGATCTGCGCGGCCTGACGTGCGCTCAGGGTGCCTTTTTGGCTGTTGTCGAGACTCGCGCTGTTGAGGATCAGGCGGGCGTCAGTCACCAGCCGGCCGCCCTGGTTGTTTACCGCGCCAAGGGCGTTGAGGGTCAGCGGGCCGGCGCTGGACAGCGTACCGCCGTTGTTGGCCACGTTGCGCGCCGTGACGCTCAACAGCCCTTCGCTGCTGATCAGGCCCTGGTTGCGGTTGAGCAATTGATCGACAGTCAGGCCTGCGCCGCTGCCGGCAATCACCAGCCCGCCATCGCTGTTATCCAGTTGCGTACCGGTGACCTGCACGCCCGCACGGCTGGACAGCTCGCCGTTGCGATTGTCGATGTTGGCGACAGTGACCTGCACACCCTCGACGCCGGCGACCAAGCCTTTTTCACGGTTGTCCAGGCTGTTACCGGCCACGCTGACCAAGCCTTGGCTGGTGACCAGACCGCCCTGGTTGTTCAGGCTGCCGACGTTAAGGCTCAACGCCTTACCCGCCGTGACCAGCCCCGCGACGTTGTCGAGGGTGGTGACCATCAGCGCTGCGGTGTCCAGGCTGGAGACTTCGCCGCCCTGGTTATGCAACTCACCGACAACCGCGGTCAGCGGACCGTTGCTGGTGACCAGCCCACCTTGGGTGTTCTGCAGGCGATCGGCCGTGAGGGCCAAACCGGCATTGCTCAGAATGTGGCCTTTGTTCTGGTTGTCGACCGTGCCTGCCGTAATCTGCGTGTGCTGTTTTGCACTCAAGGTGCCGCCCTGGTTGTTCAGGGTCTGGGCATCGACGCTCAACGTACGGCTGGCGATGACATTGGTGCCGGTGTTGTTGACGGTCTTGCCGCGCAGGCTGACGTCGCCCGCTGCGTTGCGGGTGTTATCAGCGTTGACGCCCGCTTCGATAATGTCGCTGTTGGTCAACGTGCCGCCGCTGGACAGCGCAATGCGGTCACGGGCGGCCAGGCTTTGGCGGTTGGTCAGATCACCTTGGGTTTGCACGTCCAGTGCCGTGCCGGCGTACACCGGCCCCTTGGCGTCCAGGCTCGCGGCCTTGACGTTGACCGCGCCGCTGGCGGCGGTCTGCGCCATGCTCAAATGCCCATTGGCATCAAGCAGAATATCCCCGCCACTGGCTGCCAGCGTGCCGTCGAGCTTCACGCCCACGCCGGCTTCGGTGCCTACCAATTTGATCGCGCCGGCGTACATGCCGCCCAACGCGCTGGAGTCGATGGCCAGCTCGGGTTTGGCGCTGCCGTCGTCGGCGCGTGCGGTGGTTTTCAGGCTTTTGGCATCGACGTCGTTGCGCCCGGCGATTACGGCCAGCTCGCGTGCGTTGATCTGGGCGTTGATCTTGGCCGAGCGGGTGATGATTTCGAAGCGGTCGACGTTACTGGCGTTCAGGCCCTCGCCGTCGATGGTCACGGCGCCGCCGTCGACCTGGTAGTGGTCCAAACGGCCGACGTTGTCCATCACCGGTTTGCCGGTGGTCAGGGTCACGTTGGGCGTGTTGATAAAACCGCAGCCACTGCACGTGATGCCGTACGGGTTGGCGACGATGACCTTGGCCGACTGGCCCGCCACTTCGGTGTAGCCGCGCAGCTGGCTGGGGCTGCCGCCGTTGACTTCGTTGAGAATGACGTTGGCCGCGCCGCCCTTGAGGTTCGGGTTGCCGACGATGTAGCCACCGAGCTGAGTGTTCTGCACCGCGCCGGTGGCGTTGTTGAGGATCACGCCGTTGGGGCCGACGTTGTAGTCCTTGAACTGGTTATGGGACAAGCCACTTCCATTGGGCGCAGCGATGTTCACCACCGGCACGCCATTGCCGGCCTGGCCGACGCTGGTGGCCGGGTTGCTGACCACAATGCCTTCGGCCTGGGCGAGCAACGGCTGCCAGAACAGCGCGTTGGCCAGAATCAGCACCAGGCCGCGCTTGGGCAGGCCAAGGAACGCGTCCCGGCGCTTCAGGGCAGCAGAAGGTTGGCGGGCCAGAAAGGCAAAGTGGCGAACATCCATTTTCAGATTCTCGTTGCAGCAGGGCGTTGAATTACAGGAAGAAATCCATGCGGAAGTAGATCGGTGCTTCGCGCTCCGTCACGACCCCAGGCCTTTCTAACGAGTGAGCAAACGTCACGCTGGTGCTGACGTATTTGCCCCGGGCGAACAGCTCCACGGAGTTGCTTGAAACGCGGCCGTGGTAGTCGTCGTTGTAACGGTCGTTGCGGATCACGCCTTGGTCGTAACCCAGGCTGGTGCCGTATTCGGCGAAGGCCGGGCGCAGCCATTCCAACGTGACCGGGCGGGCCCAGCGCACTTCATTGCGCCAGTAGCCACCGCTGTCGCCGGACAGTTGCTGATCCTTGAAACCGCGTACCGAAGAAGAGCCGCCGAGGCTGATGCGTTGCGGCGAGAACAGCACGTCTTCGCTGCGTTGCCCGGTGGCCAAGCTGGTAAAGCTGAACGACTCGCCCCACAGGCTGAACGGCTGCAGATAACTGACGGTGGCGGTGTATTTGCGGTAATCGGGAGTGGCCGTGAGGTGCCCGTACTGATCGCGATGCTGGTCGTCGCGCTGGGCGTCAAATGCACCGATGCCGTTCTGCACGCCCAGGTCAACGTTGACGAAGGCATTGCCGATGCGCCGGCCGTGGTTGATGCCAAATTGCAGTTCGCTGAGGCGGTTACTGCTGGTTTCAAGGTGTGCGTCGTCGATGTAGTTGTTGGTGCGCAGGTGAGCCAGACCGACGTTGACTGAGGTCTTGCTCACGTCATCGCGGTGAATCACGCGCTCTGCGCGCAGTTGGTGGTTTTCGTTATCGCCCGACTGCTTGAACTTGAAGGTGTCGGTGTAACCCAGCGCGCGGTAATCGCTCTCGCTGTAGGTGTAGCTGAAGTTCCACCAGCCCCAGGGCACGTTGTAGTAGAGCATGGTGTTTTTCGACGTTTTCTGGTGGTCGCTGATCGCGTCGTGACCACCGCGCAGCACCAGTTGGTCGGCCAGCCCCAGCGGGCTGTCCCACTCCAGGCCCGCGCCCCATTGCTGCTCGCCGGTGCTTCTTTGCCCGTCGTTATTGCGCGACAGGCTGGCGCGCCACGGCTTTTGCGCGGTGTTCTTGACCACCACGTCGCTGCCGCCCACTTCTTTGCCGGGGGTCAGTTCCATTTGTGCCTGTTTGGACGGCAGACGGTTGAGCTGGTCGACCAGTTGCTCGACCTCGCGCAGGTTCAGCGCCTCGCCGACCTTGCCGGGAAAGGCCATGGCCAGCTCGCGGTCGGTCACGTTGCTGCCTTCGGCGCTTCTCAAGGCTTCGAGCTTGCCCTCGACCACCAGCACTTGCAGGTGGCCGCTGGACAGGTCCTGTTGCGGCAGGTAGGCACGGCTGGTGACGCGGCCTTTGGCGATGTAATAGTCGGTGATGACTTTAAGCAGCTCATTGAGCTGCGAGACGCCCAGGCATTGGCCCACATAGGGTTTGAGCAACAGCGTGCGGTCGGCAGCGGACAGGCTGTCGGCGCCCTTGAGCTCGATGTCTTTGATCGGGAAACAGCGGGTGTCAGCGGGCGTCGCCGGGGCTTGGGGCTTGGCCTCTTTGCCGGGCAGGTCCTGGAGTTCTTGCAGGCGCCGGCCCTGCTCTTCGAGCAGGCGATTTTGCCGGTCGCGGATCAAGTCTTGATCCCCTGGCGTGGGAGCGGCTGTGGCGCTGTTCAGGCCCAGGCAGGCGAGCAGGAAAGTGCACAGCAAATACCGAGTCCGTGGCAATAACAAAGACATGTTCGATCCATCGAAAATCAAGGGGCGGCAAACTAACATCGAACTCGCGCTAGCCCAAGAAGCTGGACTTGTCGAACATTCGTACTTATTGCAACCGCAACATATTGATTAATAACAACAAATAATCATAAAACGGCGACAGCGCTTGTTGTTGAAACTTTTATTCCGACAAGCGGCCACTGTTTTTGATAACCCTTGGGCAAACAACCCAGCAGATGCCATTATTTAGCCATCAATTAAATGCCGAGTTAGGTTAGTGCAGAGGAATACAGAAAAGTTCGCGGATGTTTTGTGAATTGGATCCCATTTATCGGATTAGTCTGGGATGCGCCGCTTGTGGCGAGCGGGCTTGCCCCGCGTTGGGGCGCGAAGCGTCCCCGAGTCAGTGTCGCCGCGTTACGTCAGGAACATCGTGGCGTCAGGTTTGGGGCTGCTTCGCAGCCCAACGCGGGGCAAGCCCGCTCGCCACAGAGACCGCTCGCCACAGAGCTCGGGGCAAAGAGCCCGGGGCAATCAGCCTGCGCCTTTGTCTTTTTCCTGCCCTGGCACCAAGGTCAGCCCTGGCCGCTCAACGTCGCGCGAAACATGGGCCTTCACATCTTCTACGCCGCCCTCGTCATCGTTGTGGATCACCAGCACGCCCGACTTGCGAAACTGCTCGAGGTGGCCGTCGCCCAAGTTGAAACTTTCACTCAGGCTTTTATCGCTGAGCGCGTTGGCTTCGGCGCGACGCTGGGCAAACTTGCGCCCGCGGCGCTGTTGATAGCGTGCCCAACTGATCAGGATCACCGCATTGAACAAGGCGATCCACAGGTAGATCTGCAAGGTGTTGAGCGCCGCAAAAATCGGCGCTTCAATGCGCGGGCCGCCGTGGGTTTCCAGCATTGCGCCGATCCCGCGTGCCAGCAGCCAGACCAGCCCGGCCCAGGCCAGCAAGGTGAGCAGCACGTCGATGATCCACATCACTGTGTTCTGGCGAGTTCTGACCAGTTTCATCGTCACGCCTCCTCTTCGCTAGGTTTAATACCGCGGTCCGGGCTGACCCAGCGTGCGCGCTTCTGATGCTGGTTGAACAGCACCTTGGGAAAGCTGACCAATGTGGTGAGCAAACTGACCAGCCAGAACACCATCGGGTACCACACGGTCCAGAACAGGGTTTTCCACAGGTCTTTTTCGTAGCGCCGGTCAATCAGGATGCTGACTGCAAATTGCAGCAGGCACACCATCGCCAGCACCAGCCCGGTAAACGCCGGTGGCACCAGCGAGTCCACGGCAATCGCCTGTGGCAGCACCATGAACTTGCCCAAGCCCCAGAAGATCACCGACAGCAGGAAGGTGAACGCCCAACCGGTGGACAGGCAGTATTCGAACAGCAGCGGCCACAGGTAGCGATGGCGCCATTGCCAGATGCCACGGATGTTTTTGAACAGCACTTCGGCGCCGCCCTGGGCCCAGCGCAGGCGTTGTTTCCACAGGCCGCCGACGGTTTCAGGCATCAGGATCCAGCACAAGGCGCGCGGCTCATAGAAGATTGCCCAGTGATCGAGCTGCAGCTTCCAACTGACATCGATGTCCTCGGTGATCATGTCGGTGCTCCAGTAGTCGATGCGGTCCAGCGCTTTCTTGCGAAACGCTACGACCACACCCGAAACCGTGAAGATCCGACCGAACACCCGCTGGGTGCGCTTGATCAAGCCGATGATCGAGGAGAACTCACCCACCTGCACCCGGCCGATCAAGGTCGAACGCGTGCGGATGCGTGGGTTGCCGGTCACGGCACCGAGGCGTGGGTTGTCCAGCATTGGCGCAACCATATAGGCTGCGGCGTTTTTATCCAGCAAGGCGTCGCCGTCGATGCACACCAGGTATTCACTGCGCGCGGCCACAGCGCCCATGCGCAAGGCCACGGCCTTGCCCTGGTTCTGCGCCAGGTGCAGCACCCGCAGGCGTGGATGTTCCAATGCCAGGGCATCGAGTACCGCGGCGGTGTTGTCCTTGGAGCCGTCATTGACGGCGATCACTTCGATGTTCGGGTACAGCTGGTCCAGCGCCGCGTGAATAGTATCGGCGGCGTTATCACCCTCGTTGTAGCAAGGGATGATGATCGAGATCAGCGGGTTGCCGGCCAGGGTCGGCGCCGGCGTGTCTTCCTTCCACGGCCAGTGACGCTCCCAGTGCAGCCAGAAGTACAGCCCGCCGGCGATCCACAATGCCGACATGAACAGCGGGTAGAAAAACACGAAGTCCATCAGGAACTGCCCGGTGACCAGAAAGATCAGGCCTAGGGGCACACCCAACACCAGCGCCAACACGAATAAAGCCAGGATTCTGTCGAACATGGTCAAGGGTTCCATTGGTTGGACAGGGCCGGACGTACCGTCTTCAGGTCCGGCGAGTTTTCCAGGAAGTTGTCCGGGTAGTAGCCAAAACTCCTGACCCCCTGGCGTTTGAGCACACCCATCCATTCAGCCATCTGCGCGCCGTCGATATCGGGTGCGTCTTTGGTGCGCCAGTCTTTGGCTTGCAGTTCAAACACGGTGCGCTGCAAGGCATCGGGACGGGCCTTGACGGTGGCCACGAGTTTTTCCAGCCAGGCGTTGGAGTTTTTCAGCGTCTCGCCTTCCATCAGCGGCATGGCCATCGGCGCGGTCCAGTCGTAGGTCTGGAGGAAGTCATCGAGGTTCTGCGCGAACCACGCTTCGCTCGCCGGGTTGAGCATCGGCTCGGCGAAGATATTGCGCGCGGTCTGCACCTGCGGCCCACGGATGGCGCGCACTTTGGCGGCCAGCTCCTGGGTAAAGTCGATCAGGTAGCGGCTCTTGAAACGCGTCCAGCGCTGCATCACGGCCGGGTCGGCACGCAGTGCGGCAATGCTGCCCGGCAGGCCGTTGGCGGCGTAGGCCTTGAGCGCTGCGGGGCTGGCGTCTTCGAAATCAGAGAGGACTGCGTCGTCGTGGAACAGCACGCCGTCGATGGCCGTGCTGCGCGCCAGGTCCTCATAGATCTCACCGATCTGCTGGCGCACGGCCGGGTCAAACGGCGACAGGCGCTTGTACTGGTCCGGGTCGAGGCCGACCTGGCCGGTTTTCGGGTCCATTCGCGTGACACGCGGCAACGAAGGGTCGAGCGCAAAGCTCAGCACTGGCATCCACGCGTAGATCGCCACGTGGCCACGGGTGCGCAGTTGCCAGGTGACGCGGTTGAACAAGTCGCGGCGCACCGGCAGATGGCGGTTGGGGAAGTACAGCGAATGCACCAGGCCGTCACCCTTGGGGTCGGCGAAGGCTTGCAGGAACACGGTGCTGGCGCCCATGTCGACCACGCGCTGCACCAGCTGGTCGAGGTTGCGGGCCTCTTGGGCCGGGTCCGGGTCGTAGACGTTATCCAGGTCCACGTGCAGCACGCGCATCGAGGTCCGCGCCTGTGTACCGACAATCGCGTTGGCGTAGTGCTCGCCGTCCGGGTCGGAGGCCACCAGGAAGCGTGGGCTGCTTTTGAGGTTGGCGAGGTCGTCGAGGCCGTCGTCCAGGGTCAGGGCCATCTGGTAGCCCTGTTCGCCGACGACCGCCAACGAGGTGCCGTCGGCGGCGCCGTAAGGCCACACCCATACACGCGGCGCCTTGCCGGTGACGGCGCGCAGTTTGTGGGTAATGGCCGTGACGTCGGCGCGCATCCGCGCCTGGAACTGCGCCTCGGTTTCATAGGTGCCAGTGGCGGCGTCATAACGTCGCGTTGCGGCGGCCGGCTCCTGGTTACCTTGCGGGTTGGCCAGGATGCCGGTGTGGCTGGCGTCAGTGTGGGCGGCGATTTCGACCAGGCCCGACTTGGAGATTTCGCGCACCTGCTCCCATGTCAGGAAGTCGGAACGCGCGCGCGGTGTGCCGGCAAAATCCACCGGTTTATTCAGCGGCGTGTCGATCCAATAGCCCACCGGGGCCAGGATTGCCGGCCAGTTATAGGCACGCAAAATCGGTAGCACGCGGGTATAGAAGCTGGAGTAGCCGTCGTCGAAGCTGAGCAGGATGGCTTTGGGCGGCAACTGCGGCCCACCGCTGCGCGCTGCCAGGATCTGATCGACACTGACCGGCTGGTAGCCGTTTTCGCGCAGCCAGGCCAGTTGGTCGACCAACCGTTCGGTGCGCACCGCCACCACCGCCTGATCGGGGTCGCGATCTTCGATGTCGTGGTAGGCAATGCCCAGGAAATGGTTCTTCGGCCACGGCGCTTCACGCGCAGGTGTCGGCCGCTCGGCGGGTGGGGTATAGGGCGCAGGTTGCTGGGCGCAGGCGCCGGCCAGCAATACACCCAGGACCAATAAACAACGGCTGAGGACAGTCATGTTCAGGCTCTTTTAGAAACGGTAAGTGAGGTCGACGAGCAGGCGCAGATCGCGTTCGCGATCGCCGTCATAGGTGCGGCTGATCAGGCTCAGGTTGGCGCCGGTTTCCAGCACGTCGTTCCAGCGAAAACGTTGGCCGTAGCCGATCAGGCCGACCCCACTGGTGGAATAATCGCGCTGGCTATAGGTGCCCGCACCGATCTGGAACTGCTGACTCCACTGGGTCTCATAGCGGTGATAAAGCACGTGATTGACCGTCATGGTGGGCAACACGCTGAAGTCCGATTTCGGGTTGAAATACACCACGTCTTCCTTCGTGTTGCGGCTGGCGCCGACTTCCAGGCCCAGGTCCACTTGCACGTGCGGCGAGCTGTAGATGCCCTCGCGACCGGTGAGCAGCGCTTCGAGGCGGTTGTTGCCGTCGCTGAAATGCGACGGGCTCAGGGACAGCTTCCATTCGCGGCTCTCATTCTCGCGCCAGCGGACAAAGCCACTGCCGCCGTTGGCCGTGACATCGGCATTCAATGCGCGCAGCGGCGTGGTCGCCAGGAGATAACCCAGGCTGCCGCCGTACTGCCAGTTGTCATTGATGTCGCGGGCAATCGACACGCTCGCGCCTTGCTTGGAGCCATAACCGTAGGAGTGGTTGGACACCTCGGCTTCCAGGGTCATGTCGCGGGTGCGCTGCTCGACGCCGACGCGCTGAAAACGATGCTGGCCGGTGCCTTCGGTAAAGTCTGCGGTGGCGTAACCGGCGCCGGCGAAGACGCGCCAGTCTTCATCGATGGGCGGGCTGTAAAGCACGCTTTCGATGCCCCAGTCCCGGCTGCCTGCCACTGCGCCGACATCATTGTTACCACCACCGCCGTAGCTTTTGCCGGTGTAGGCTTCGACGCGCAGTTCGGCCATGTCGTGTACGTCGCGCAGGCGGCTGAGGCGCTGCACCTGGCGGCTGTCGGGGTTGCGCGCCAGCACGTCATCGGTCAGCGCGTCCATTTGCCGCCATTCCTGCAGGTCCATGGCGGTGTAGGCCTGGGACACTTCCAGGCCGATATCGCGCGGGGCCTGGGTTTCAACTTCCTTGAGCGAGCCTTCGGCGCGCCGCGGCCAATCACGCGCGCGGTACATATCGGCCTGGGCCAGGCGCAGGCCGACGTTGCCAGGGGCTTTCGCCACCAGGGCTTCCAGCCCGGTTTCGCTGCCTGGCAGGTCACCGCCGTAAGTGCCGGCCTGGGCCGCCAGTTGCTGCGCGTCCATCCAGCTGTCGTTGGGGTTGCCGATGGGCAAGCCCTTGAGTTCAACGCGAGGCTTCTGGTTGGTGGCCAGGTTATTGGCGACTTCGCGCGCTTGCATCACCTTGTCGCTTTCGAGCAAGGCGTAAAACAATGCGGTGCTGTCTTCGACGTGATCACCGGGATCGGCATCCGGTGCCGTCAGCGCCTGGCGGTACAACGGCTCGGCTTTTTCCGGCTGGCGCTGGTCGAGGTAGGACGCAGCCACCCAGCGCAAAGCGTAGGTAGGTAATTGCACGCTTTCGCCAGTGAGGGTTTCGTACTCGCGGATCACCTCTGCGGTGCGCGCGCGTGCCTTGAGGGCGCCCAGGCGGTCGATGCGCCAGCGCACCACGTCGTCATGGGCGCTCTGGTCAGGGGTCCAGCGGGCGAGCAGTGTGTCGTAGTCACTGAGGGCGCGATCAGCGACCACATAACGTTCTTTCTCGGTGCGCGTGGCGTACTCGGCCATGCGTACACGTTCGGCGGCGAGGTCGCCTTCCAGGCGGCGCTGGGTCACAACATCGAGTACGCCTGGGTGCTTGGCCGACAGGCGCAGGGCTGGCTCCGGCAAACGGGCCTTTTGCAGGGCGACGATGTATTCGCGCACCACTTCGGGTTTGTCACCCGCGCGGATAAAAGCCTGGTCGAACTCAAACAGCGCGTCGTAGTTCAAGCCCGCGCGGGTCAGCGCGTAGCCCAGGGCCATGCGGCGGTTGGGGTCATTGGGTTGCGCCGCCACCAAAGCGCGGGTGCGTTGCACCGCTTCATTGGTTTGGCCACCGTCGGCCTGGGTCAGGGCCTGGCCCAGTTGCAGGTCGATATTATTCGGCTCACGCAGCAGCGCCTGCTGATATACCGCCAGGGCCTGTGGCCACTGCTTTTGATTGCGATAGTTACGGGCAACCGTGGCCAGCGCCTGGGTAGTCAGGTTGCGATTCTTGCCTTGCGCCTCGTACACCTTCAGCACTTCGGCGTCTTGCCCGGCCCAGCCGGCAATCACAATGTGATCGCTGATCTGGCCTGGCGTCTGGCGTTCGGCAGGTAATTGGCGCAGTTGGGTAAGGGCCGGCGTGAAGTTGCCGTTACGCGCCTGAATAATCAACGCGTCGTAGGCCGGATCGGCCAGGGCGAGGCCGGGCATCAGCAATTGACTGCACAAGGCAGCCCCGATGAGCAGTCGCAACCGGCCTGAAGCACTGATGGGTAGGTTTCGCAACATATCGTGAGCTTCCTTACACGCGGAAAGCTGTAACGATAGGTGGTCCTGAGCGGTTTGCATCAGGGTGCCGGCGTCTGATGACCCGGCCTAGCTTTCCTGTAGGAACTATCCCCTATGAATGTAGGGAAAAGTCCAATTCGGAACAATTGTTCAGAATTGTCCCGGCAACAGAAAAGCCAATGGGGGAGCAGACTTGCCTGGGCTGACCGGTCACCGCCGGCCCGTATGCCGACTGTTTGACCGCTGCCCCGGGCAACCCTGCTCCCCCATTATTTATTTCTTACTGATGTAAGAAATCTTACTGCGCGCCGCTGACCGCGCCGGCTTTGGCCATCACAAACCCAATGAATTGCTCAACCGTCATCTTCTGGCCGTTGAAGGTCACTTCATTGTTGGCGTAATGCAGCTTGGAGACCACATCCGTGCCCACCAGGGTAGCCAACTGGGTGCCGACGGCCATGCCGCTGACCATCTCGGCCGCCATCTGCGATTGCTGCTCGATGGCTTTAGGGTCGGTCACGCCGCCCACTTGCGCTTGCAGTGCAGCGACGTCACCGATCATTGGCTTGGACAGGGTCAGGTTGGCATCCAGCAGCGCGATGACTTGCTTGCCCAGTTCAACCGGCGGCAGCTCCATCGAGGCCGGCTTGGTCAGGTCGACCACCAGGTTGAATTTGCTTTCGCCGTGGGTGGTTTTCAACGACAGGTTTTCCACCGCCACTTGTGGCTTGGCAGCCAGCACCTGGTTGACGTTGGCCTCGGCCAGGGTCTGCTCGGCTTCGGTCAGTTGCAGCTCAGGCACAGGCTGACCGGCAGCGGCGGCGGCTTGCACCGGTTGCATCTTGTCTTGATACAGCTTGGTCAGTACCAGCATGGCCGGGATGTCGACGTTTTTCATGCTCAGGGCCATGGCGGCCGAACCGACAGGCTTGCCCTGGTAACCGATCTCATCGATTTTGTAATCGACGCGGCCGGCCAGGTTGTTGTCCTTGGTCTCGCTGGTGTCTTTCTGCTCGAAGCCCTTGAGGGTCAGCACGGCTTTCTGCGGGCCGAAGGTCACTTTGGTGTCGGTCAGCTCAACGGTGTTTTGCCCGGTGTAGAAACCAAATGTGGTCTTCTCCAGGTTGCTGGCCACGGTCAGGCCGGACAGTTCGGCTTCAAAGGGCGCGCCGTTGGCATCGATCACCGCAACCTTGAGGCTGTTCATATAACCTTCAGCCTTGACCTTCTGGCCTTCGGCGGTGCCGTCGAAGTCCAGGTTGGCGCCGGAGAAGCTCACCGAGGACTTGTCGTCCTTGAGTTCCAGAGGCAGCAGTTCGACGTTGCCATCGACCGAACGGTTGTAACCGATATTGGCCACGCCTCTGAGCGGCGACACGTCTTTGCTGGCGGCGAACCATTTCTCGGTGGTGGCGTTCTTCTCCAGCTCATAGTGACTGGTGGCCATGACCGGCAGCCATTTCAGCGACACCAGACGCGAAAACGGCAGCGGGCCGTGTTCGATGTGGTCGACAAACAGCAGCTCAGGGTTGGGGTTTTCTTCGCCGAATACGCTGCCTTGACCCTTGAGGCGGTAGTGGGCGGTGCTGCTGAACAGGCCACGGTCCAGGGACACCAGCTCCAGGTTCACGCTGCCGTCGACGCCGGCCATGGAGGTCTGCAGTTCCTTGTTGGCGTTCTGGATCGCGGTCTGCAGCACCGGCTCCAGTTGCTTACCGGTGTACCAGGCGCCGCCTGCACTGACGACGCCGACGGCGACAACGAAACCCAAAAGAACAACTGCTGGCTTATTCATGAAGTGACCTGATCAAATCCTGTGAGAAGTGGGCTGTCTTCCTTGAACCCCCCAAGAGGGGTTGGCTCAAACCCGCCGAAAACGGGGGAAGATTAGCACTGGCGGCCGCGAACGGCCCAGCTTTTCAGAGGGGTCAGGTCAACCGTTGGTTCACGAGTACTCCAATTCAATCTCATCGAGTTGATGATCAAAACTCTTCAAACGGGCGGTCCAGGTGTACACCAACACCTCGAATTCGCGGTGTATGACCGCGTTTCCCGGGGTGTCGACCTTGGGGTTGCAGAAGTCCAGTTGGTAGCGCTCGCGTGCCATGGCGTTGGCCACGTCGGACAATTCCCGTGCGTTATTCAGCCAATGCCTACCGTCGGCTACCTGCTGGTCGAGCAGCACGCACTGTTTTTTCAGGGCTTCGAGGCTTTTTTCCAGCGGGGTGCCGGTGAGTTCGCCCATGACTTCCTGGAAGGTCCGCCCGGGCTGCCAGTAGCTGCCCCAGAAATAGCGGTCGAACACGGTTTCGACGCGGCGCAAGGCAACTTTGGTGTCCCAGATCGCCACGCGGGTCTTGCCTTGTTCGAGCAGTTTTTTCTTCACCCGTTGATTTTGATACGACGCCCACGCCACCACGCCAATGGACAACGTGCCAATCACCAGGCACGCGCTGTCGAGAAACACCATGGCCTTGTCGATTTGATGGGCAAGCATGACGCCGTAGAAATAGGCAGCCGATAACAACACCAGTGCGAAGCACACGCACCAGAAAGCGGGAGCATAAGGGTTTTTCATTATTGGAATCCCCATGAGCAAACGCGAGCAGTGTCAGGTGAGCCGCCACCGCGACTCACTGACAAAGCATAGCTTTTAGCTCAGGGTTTGCTGGCCTGTGACGCTTGCGTTCGTCCGCTTTCCCAACCACCGCCCAAGGCCAGGAACAGATCGATCTGGCTCATGGCAACCTGGGTGTTCGCCGCCGCCAGCTGCGCGCGCACATCGGTGTAGGTGCGCGTGGCTTGCAGGTCGGCCAGGAACGAGGCGCGCCCGGCCTGGAAGAAGCGGTGCGTCTGCTCCGACGCCTCCTTGGCAGACTGGCCGGCATCGGCCAACGCGTCGCGGCGTTGCAACTGCGCGGTGTATTGCGCAAGGCCAGTCTGGGTTTCGCGGATGGCATTGAGCACCACGCCGTCAAAGTGCGCCAGGGCGCCCTGGGTCGCCGCTTCGGCTTCATGAATGCGCGCACGCGCGCCGTTGGTCGGCACCGACCAACTGATCAACGGGCCAAAGCCCCAGCGGTTGGTGGCCGGCGTGCCCAAGTCATCGAGCAGACCCACTGTGCCCACGGTGGCGCCGATACTGATGTCCGGGTACAACGCGCCGGTGGCCACGCCGATACGCGCGGTGGCGGCAGCCAGTTGGCGCTCAGCCTGGCGCACATCGGGGCGACGTTTGAGCAGGGTCGCGCCGTCGCCCACCGGCAGCAACTGGGCGATGTGCGGCAGCTCGGCGCAGGTGCCGGTGCCCGCTGGCAGTTGGTCTACCGGCTTGGCCAGCAGCATCGACAACCGGAACAAGCCCGCCTGGCGCAATGCTTCGTAGCGCGGCATGTCGGCGCGCAACGATTTGTATTGGGTTTGCGAACGCGTCACCTGGGTTTCATCACCACGCCCGGCATCGCGCAGGCGCTGGGTCAGTTTGGTGCTCTGGGCCTGCAGGTCGAGGGACTCGTTGGCGATCGCCAGTTCTTCGTTGGCCGCGCACACCTGGGTGTAGGAGCGCACCACATCCGCTACCAGCGTGATGCGCGCGATGTCAGCGGCGGCCTGGGCGGCGTCGGTGGTGGCCTGGGCGCTTTCGATGCCGCGCTGCAGTGTGCCGAACAGGTCGAACTGGTAAGAGGTGCTGATGCTGGCGCTGCCGATGTTGCCAACCGGGACTTTTTCAGTCAGCAAAAACGCTTCACCCGATTCCTGCAAGCGTTGGGCCTCAGCCTTGGCGCCGGCACTCCAGCCGCCTGCCGATTCAGCCTCCTGGGTCTGGAAACGCGCGCGTTGAAGGTTGGCGGCAGCCACCCGCAGGTCGGTGTTGGAGGCCATGGCCTGGCGTACCAGCTCATCCAGGCGCGGGTCTTTGTAGAGCTTCCACCAGTCCGCTGGCACCGGCGCCGACACCACGTTGTGGCCCTCGCCCGCGATCTGCCCTTGCAGGTCGCCACGGTTGATAGCGGCCTTGTCCGGCAATTGGTAATCCGGGCCTACCACCTGGCAGGCCGACAGCAGCAAACCCAAGCCAGTCGTGGCCAGCAACGCCGCCGGTTTCATCGCGTTTCTCCCTGCTGCGCG
This sequence comes from Pseudomonas sp. LBUM920, assembly GCF_003852315.1. Classification (NCBI taxonomy): domain Bacteria; kingdom Pseudomonadati; phylum Pseudomonadota; class Gammaproteobacteria; order Pseudomonadales; family Pseudomonadaceae; genus Pseudomonas; species Pseudomonas edsoni (SeqCode). The sequence continues at coordinate 181,733 of NZ_CP027762.1, read as the reverse complement.
TTGTCTTTGGCGGCGGTCTTGTCATCGATGATCGACACCGTGGCTGTGCGCCCGGCGATCATGCGAAAGTCCGCCGGCACGTCATCAAAGGCAATGCGCACCGGAATCCGCTGGGCCAGGCGCACCCAGCTGAACGCCGGGTTGACGTTGGGCAGCAGGTTGGAGCCACTGGTGCGGTCACGGTCTTCGATACCGGCAACGATGCTTTGCACATGGCCACGCAAGCGCGCGTTGTCGCCGATCACACGAATATCCACGGCCATGCCGACGTGAATGCCGTCGAGCTTGGTCTCTTCAAAGTAACCGTCGATGTGGAAGGAGTTGCTGTCGACCACCGACAGCACCGGGCGCCCGGCGGTCACGAACTCCTGATTGCGCGGCGCACGGTCGTTGACGTAGCCGTCCACGGGGCTGCGGATTACCGAGCGGTCGAGGTTGAGCTGGGCGGCGTCCACCGTCACCTGCGCCTCGGCCAGGGCCGATTGGGCGCGGGCCACGCGGGACTGGCTTTCTTCCAGTTGCTCACTTGGCACCAGGTTGCCCAGACCGCGGTTACGCTTGTACTCGCGGTTGGCCTGGGCCAGGGTTTCCTGGCGGTCGGCGACGGCGGCCTGGGCCTGGCGCAGGGCCAGCTTGAAGCGGTCCTGGTCCACGGCAAACAGCACCTGGCCCTTGGTCACCAACTGGTTGTCGCGCACGTCGACTTGCTGGATCAACCCGGACACGTCCGGAGCGATCTGCACGATGTCGGCACGGATATGCCCGTCACGGGTCCAGGGCGCAAACATGTAGTACATGACCATGCGCCACACAACGACGACAGCGAAGGTCACTATCAATAACGTCAGGACAACACGGCCGATGGTCAAAAAAGGTTTTTTCATGTCATCAGATATCGACTGAGTGAGTCCACCGCGCCCAGCAACAGCGCGTAGAGCCCCACATTGAACAATGCCCGGTGCCAGACCAGGCGATAGAAGTGAATGCGCGTCAACAGCCCGTGCACCACCAGAAACAACACGTACGTAATGCCCATCAGCACCAGCAGCGTGGGCAGGAACACCCCGCTGATATCCAGATCACCGATCATAAAGGCGCTCCATCAGGCAGCGGCGCTTCCATTTCGGTGCCGCCAATAAATTCCACGCCAGGCAGCAACGACAGGCGCAAGCCGGCCAGTGCGTGCAGCAGATGCAGGCGGGTGTCGTCTTCGTCTTGCAGGCCTTGCCCGTTGAGGGCGCGGCGCGTGCGGTCCAGGGTCATCAGCAGACCGCTCGGCGCGGGCAAGCGTTCACCCGCCTTCAGGCAGGCCTTGAAGTAACCGCCCACACCTTCCACCACCTGGTTGAGCAGTATCCGAGGTACGCCGTAGATACGCGGCGAGTAGGCCAGCAGGTCGAGCAGGTTCAGCGCCACACGCAAATCGCGCAGGGCGATGCCGGTGTCCTGGCCGGTGAGGGCCAGGCGCGGCAGATGCTGCATCAGGCGGTCGAGCATTTGCGCGGCCATGTGCCGGTGTTCGGCGAGGGTCGCAGGTTCGGTCAGGGTGACGATGTCGCGCCAACTGAAACGGGTCAGGCGCTTGGCCGCCAGTTCGGCGCCGAACGGCCGCGCGATCAACGTCCACACAAAGGCAAACAACAAACCCACGGGGCCGGCCAGGTTAACGTTGGCGAAGTTCAGGAAGTCTGCGTCATAGGCGCCCTGAATGCTGATGAACGAGGAGGTATTGACCAGCGTCAGCAGCATGCCGAGGTAGAAACGCGGCTGCACGGTGAGCGTGCCGATGCAGATAAACGGCACGGCAAACGCCAGCACCAGCATCGGAAAATCATGCAGGTTAGGCAGCACCAGAAACAGATAAAGGCTGGCGAACAACACCGACATTGCGGTCCAGAAAAAGAACCGGTAGATCTGCGGCGCCGGGTCGTCCATCGAGGCAAAAAAACTGCAGGCCACGGCGGCCAGGATCACCGCGCTGCCGCCGTCGGTCCAGCCCAGCAAAATCCACAGCACCGAGGCGACGATGATCGCGGTAACGGTGGAAAACGCCGAATAGAACATCAAGCCACGGTCGAGAAATGGCGTCAGCCGGCCCAGGCGCCAGTGGCGGTATACCGCGCGCCAGGTGTCCTGGCTTTCGCACTGGATGGCGGCCTGCAGGCTGCGACAGTCTTGCCACAGGTCGATCCACTCGCCGAGGCGATACAGGGCGTTGGAGTACAGCAACGTGTGGCGATCATCCAGCGCTTCGCCTTGGGGCTGCAGGGCATCGACCTGATCACGCAGCACGCGCCAGCTTTCCAGCGGGGCGGTTTCAACGGTGCTTTCCAGCCACTGCCGGCTTGCCTCCAGCACCGGCGTGAGTCGGTCGAGAAACTCCGGCGCGCGGTGTTCGACGGCGTACAGGGCGTCGTCGAGCGCATCCACCACGGGCAGCAAGTGAATCATGCGCCCGCGCAGTTCCTTGGTGTTGCGCACGGTCTGCGGCCGCGCGCCTTCGTGGGGCAACTGGCCGATCATCAATTCCAGGGTGTTGAAGGTGGCGACCATGCCGCCGCGCAAGGTGCTGACCTCTTCCGGCTGCACGTTGCGCGTCAAAAACCGCAGGCTGTAGACCTGGGCATCGGCAAACCATTTGGTCACCGAGCCATCGAACACCGGCATCAGGCGCCGCGGCCAGAACATCGCGCCCACCACCGCCGCCACGGCGATACCGAGAAAGATCTCCTCGGTCCGCGCCTCGGCCACATCCCACACCGCCAGCGGGTTATCCACCACCGGCAAGGCGATCAGCGGCAAGGTGTAGCCGGCCAGCATCAACGCGTAGTTATTCGCGGTACGCAGGTGCATGGACAGGAACAGCAAAATGCCCGTCCACAACGCAATCACCACCACCAGCACGTACGGCGCCTGCACAAACATCGGCACAAACACCACCGCCGCCGCTGCACCCATGAAGGTGCCGATGGCGCGGTACAGCGCCTTGGAACTGGTAGGACCGACAAACGGGCTCGAGACGATATACACCGTGGCCATCGCCCAGTACGGACGTGGCATTTGCATGAGCATGGCGATGTACAACGCGATCATTGACGCTGCGAACGTACGTACCCCGTAAAACCAATCGCGGGCTGGCGGAAAACCGGTAAAAAATCCGTTCAAGGCGATGCAACCCCAGCCGCTTCGAACGCCCGCAGCACGCGCAGGGCGGCTTCAAGGTCGCTGTGGGCAATGTCCGCCAACACTTCCTGACGCAGGCGCACCAGCTGCGCTTCCACCGCTTGCACCAGCTCGCGGCCGCGCTCGGTGAGGCTCAAGGCCTTGGCGCGACGGTCATGCACGTCTTCGGTCCGGCACACGTAGCCGCCGCTGCACAGCTGGTCAAGCAGGCGCACCAACGACGGGCTTTCCATGCCGGAGGCCTGGGCGACTTTTACTTGGTGCACACCGTCGCCCAAGCGGCCGATCATCAACAAGGGCACGGCGCAGGCTTCGGAAATACCGTAGCTCACCAGCGTGGTCTGGCAGATTTTGCGCCAATTGCGGGCGCCCACCACCATGCTGCTGCTGAGGTTCATCTGGAGTTGTTCGAGGGTATGAGGCACTGGATTGTTCGCATACAGTTAGTTTGCTAACTATCAATATGGTGGATGCGTCCAAAGCAGTCAAGTTTTGAAACAAGTTTGTGATGGGTGGTGCGGGGTGCTGTGGGCAAGTAAAGCGGGTTTGAATGGGTGTGCTGGTTTTTCCACTGTGGCTCCCACGTTGGGTCAGCGTTGGCGTCGCACCTGAAGGTCATCGGTACAAGCCGTCGGCAAAATCCCAACGCCGCAGAGGCCGATATTTTTAACCCTAACGCCCCGTGCGCAACAACACACTCAGCTGATCCACCACTTCCGCCCAATCGGCATCATCCAAAATCTCTTCGCGCAAAAATGCTCGCTGACTGGCCGTCCAGAAAAACGCATCCGCCAGGTGCAACTCAGGTTTGAGCGGTGAATGAACCGTCACAAACTGCTCGATACTCACCGGGTCATCCGGCAGCCCCAGCTGTTTGAACAGTGACGGCAAGCTGTGCACAGGCGATTCCATGGTGGGTTCCTACGAAGACCATTCCTGTGAGTCTAGCCCAGGCGCCAGCCAGGCCAACAACCGCGTGACGCACCGCCGTGCCATCAACGAAGTCGTCAACCCGCTTAGTGGTTTCGAAGGGATTGGCCCGCAACAGGCGTTGCGGGCATGTACTTGATACCGATGCCTGATTAACGGCAACCCTCGGGCTGCGAGGGCTCTGGCCCGCGACACAGCACAAACAAGCGCGCCCGTGCCCCGCCGCCGTCCTGCTGCAAAAGCTGGCGCCAGTCGGCAGGAATCGGTGCGAACTCATCCGGCATTTCGGTGCTGCTGATCAGCCACACGCGGTGCGTATCGGCCGGTAATGCCGACAAACGGTCCAGGTAAATACGCCCGCCGTCCTGATCCACCAACGTGCCGAAACCGTAGGCGTTCGGCCGGGTCGGCGTGCCGTCGGGTTTGGGGGGCGTGTAGAGCTGCAATTGGGCGTCGGTTTCGTCGTAATAAACGTAGGGCAAGTACCACAGCATATCGCTGAGGACGATGCGGTCGTCTTCCTGATAGTTGCGGTTAACGAACTCCACCGGCACGTTGAATTGATCATGCGCATCCACGGTGGCGTTGTTCTTCAACCCCAGCAGTTCCACACCCACGAACAACACAAACAACGCCGCGCCCAACCATGCCAGGCGTTTGGGCAGGCGGTCGATGGCCAGGGCCATCAGGATCGGCAACCCGAGTGCGTAGACCGTGAGGTAGCGCTCGATAAATACCGGGGAAATGAAAGAGACGCCGTACACCAGCAACAGCGGCAGCAGAAAAAACAGCGCCAGCAGGCATGCCGGGCGATACCGCTCACGGTCACGCCAGGCCGCGATGCCCACGACGGCGATCAGCAGCAGCGGGAACAGCCAGAACAGCGGCGGCCAAAAGCCGATGCCTTCATCCTGAAGCATGAACTGCCAGACCATCGACGGCACGGAAATCAGCGAAACCGGGTCTTCCCAGCCAATATCACCGCCAACCTTGAGCTGTTCAATGTGCTGCGTCAGGTCCAGCAGGTTCGGCAGCCACGGCAGGTACAACGCCACAATGAGCGCATTGGCGCACCACCACGACGGGCGAATGATCAAGCGTTGGCCGGGCGCCTGTGAGCGGCACAACACGCCCAGGTACGCCCAGTGCACCAACACGCACAGCGCAGTGAAATAGTGGGTGTAGAACCCGGCAGCCATCAGCACTACATAGACGGCCAGGTAACGCGTGCGCTCGGGCTGTCGCACCCAGTACACCAGCGCCAGCGTGGCGCCCAGCAACCACACGGCCAGCAGTGAGTACATGCGCACTTCCTGGCTGTAACGCACCGCCGTCGGAAACAACGCCAGCAGCACACCGGCCAGCACCGCCGCACGACGCGTGGACAGCTGTCGCGTGAGCCAGATGCCCAGCCCCACCGCCGCTGCGCCGGGCAGGGCACTCATGCCGCGAATCGACCAGATACCATCGCCAAACAGCTCGATCCAACCGCGCAGCATGAAGAAGTACAGCGGCGGGTGCACATCATGGGCGGCGTGAAACCACAGGTCCTCCATGGCGTATTCGCTGAGCAGCAGGCTCGACGCTTCGTCGCCCCAGATCGCCGAAGCGGTCAGGCCATAGAAACGCACGGCCATGGCCAGCGCCAGAATCGGCACCCACCACAACCGGCTGAGCCAACCGGCGCCTTCCCAGGCGCCCGAGAGGCGATTGACCGCGTGAAATGCCCCAACTTTGTCGTCTTGCTCTACCACAGACCGTCGCACCTCAATTCCCCTGATACTGCCCGTTTCCGGGAAAAACCTGCACATGCGCAAACAAGCGCCACTCTAGGACAAAAGCCCCGTTTTCGCTCGCTGTTTTACAACCGTTGGGCGGCACGCCGCAGCACTTGACTGGTACCTGATGGACCTGCGACTGCGCCTGGGTTTCGCTGAGCAATGCCACGACCAAAAATCGGACAAATCAGCAATTTGTGTAGGCCTTCACCGAAGCGGCTGTTGGATCAAGCTATGATTAGCACCCTCCAAGGACTCAGGATCAAGGACACGTCATGCGCATCGGTTTTTTGTCACCCCTGGCACTGGCCCTGCTTGCCGGCATTTCCCTACCGGCCCAGGCCAGTTCGGACGACTCGTGTTACCCCGACTGGCGGGTGTCGCGTGACACGTTGGACCCCTGCAACAATCTGCCGTTCCTGAGCCCTGGCAATGACAGCCGGGCCAACCTGCGCTTGTTGCTGGCCGACAAGAAAGCCGCGCCGCTGACGCCCAATGCCTTGAGCGAAGATGACCTGGCAGAAGGTTTTGGCCCGGTGCCGTTCCCGGTGTATCGCCTAGTGCCGCGTGGCGAAGCCGAGCCCGCCAGCACGCCCGACACCCCCAAAACCTCGCCGCTCGATGCACTGCTTGAACCGCTGGGCATCAAGCGCGACGACGCTAAAGCTGCCGGCGATGCGTTCCTCAATGGCGAGGGCAGCCGCTGCCGCAGCAACGACGACAACAGCGCCGCCGCCTTTATCAGCCAAGTGGTCAAAGCCGACATGCCAGCCGCAGAGCGCAATCTGCTGGTGAAGGCGCGCCTGCAATTGCTCACCACCTGTGAATGGACAGGCCCGGTGGTGGAGCCGTCGCAAGATATCCAGTCGACCGAAGGTCAGTTGTTTCGCACGTACCTGCAAGCCGCCGCCGATTTCTACGCAGGTCGTTTCACCGACTCCGGGCCTGGCTTCGTCGCCACCCAGAACGCCGCTTCGCCCTGGCTGAAAGAAACCGCGCTCTACATGACCGCGCGCAACGCACTCAACCAGGCCCAGGCCAACACCTATGACGAAGACGGCGTGCCGCACCTTGACCGTGTGGATAAACCCGCGCTTGCCGAGGCCGAAAAGGGTTTCGATGCTTATCTAAAAACTCATCCACAGGGCGAGTACAGCGCCTCCGCGCGCGGCTTGCTGCGCCGGGTGTACTGGCTGGCGGACGACAACGAAAAACTCGCCGAGGCCTTTGCCTGGCAACTGACTCAGGCTACCGACGAGCAGCGCAATGTGTCGGTGGATGAATTGGTCGAAGAGGCCGACCTCAAGCTGTTGATGGTCAATAGCGACACGGTCAAGACGCCGATGATCCAACTCGTCAGCGACCTGATGGTCATGCGTGGCGGCAACCAGCCGGCCCTCAGCCGCGCAGACCTTGAGAAGCAAAAAGCAGCGTTTGCCGATGAGCCAGCGTTTTACGACTACTTGTTAGCCGTGAGCGCGCTGTACGTCGAGCATCAACCGGATGCCGCCTTGAAGCAGTTGCCGCACAGCGTGCCGTCGAGCCTGAACTACTTCGCCTTCAGCCAACAAACCCTGCGCGCCCTGGCCCTGGAGGCCAAGCAAGACTGGAAAGGCGCACAGGACCTGTGGCTGCAACTGCTGCCGCTGGCCAACTTGCCGCTGCAACGCGACCAGTTGGAGTTGGCCCTGGCACTCAACTATGAACGCAGCGGCCAGCTGGCCAAGGTGTTCGCCGCCGATTCGCCGATCAGCGCCAAGCAAGTGCGTTATATCCTGCTGCGCAACGTCGCCGGGCCTGACTTGCTGCGCCAGCAGATCGCCAAGGCCGACGATCCGGTCGAGCGCCAGACCGCGCAATTCGTGCTGCTTTATAAAGACTTGCTGCGCGGCCAGTTCGCCACCTTCGCCGACGACCTCAAGCAACTGCCAACGCCGGCCCCTGAAGACAAGCTGGGCACCAGCCTGGGCTATGTCTACAGCGGCGGCCAGAGTTTGAAACTGTTCCAGTGGAACGGTGAAAAAGCCGAATCCGGCTACAGCTGCCCGGCCATCGCGCAAACCGCCGCCACCTTGCAAACCGACGCGAAAAACCCGCAAGCCCTGAACTGCTTCGGTGAGTTCATCTTGCGCAATAACCTCGACGGCATGCCTCTGGAGCAGACACGCGCCGCCGGCAGCCTGGGCAGCACCGCGTCGCAATTTCCAGGTGAAACCTTCTCGCGGCTCAACGGCTACAAGCAGGTGATCGCCAACGCCAAGGCGCCGAAGAACGACAAAGCCTACGCACTGTTCCGTGCCATCAACTGCTATGCACCGGCCGGCTACAACAGCTGCGGCGGCGATGACGTTGAACCGGCCGTGCGCAAAGCCTGGTTCCGCCAGCTCAAAAGCGGCTTCGCCGACACCCAATGGGGCAAATCGCTGCAGTACTACTGGTGAAGCACCTGTGGCTCGGCTTGCTCCTGCTGGCAAGCCCGGCCTTTGGCGCCGTGGATGCTCGCGACTACGACGCCTTCTGGTTGTGGAGTGGCGTCACCCCGCAACCGGTGCTTAAACAGGCCAACACCCTGTACATCCTGCAAGGCCAGATCAATTCCACCCGCCGCGCCCCCGAGCGCGGCGTGCAACTGATCGCCCAGGGCCTGGGCATACCACGCCTCACCCGGGGCGAAGTCTGGGTGGTCTACCGCGCCCACACCTTGCACTGGCCAGAACAGGTCTACACCCAACTGCTCGGCCAGGTGCAGCGCTGGCGCGACGCGGGCAACCCGGTGGTCGGCATTCAGATCGACTTCGACGCCCGCACTCAATACCTGCACGAATACGCCGACTTCCTGCGCGACCTGCGCCACCGCCTGCCCGCCGACTTGAAGCTGAGCATCACCGGGCTGATGGACTGGAGCAGCAACGCCGACCCAAGCGCCATCGCCCAGCTCAAAGGCGTGGTGGATGAAGTAGTGGTACAAACGTATCAAGGGCGCCACAGCATCCCGGATTACGCCGCGTATTTACCGCGCATGAACCGGCTGGGGCTGCCATTCAAGGTGGGGTTGATTCAGGGTGGGGTGTGGGAGGCGCCGGGGTATTTGAAGGGGAATGAGTGGTTTCGCGGGTATGTGGTTTTTCTGCAGAATCCGTGACCCACGCACGGATTTCATGTGGGAGCGGGCTTGGCCGCGAAGGCGATAGCTGACGCAACAACGATGCCCCCTCCTAGACCGCCTTCGCGAGCAAGCCCGCTCCCACAATTTGACCGAGCTCGACTGTAGAACCGTTATCGCCCAGCGGTTTGCAATGGATACACCGACTCCCAACCGCCACCCAACGCCTTATACAACCCAACCATGGCCAGCGACACGCCGGTGGAGCTTTCAACCCATTGTTCCTGCGTGGCCAGCAGCGCGCTTTGCACCGTGAGCACATTGACGAAATCCACCACGCCTTCGACGTACTGCTGCTGCGCGGTGCTCAGCGCGATCTGGTTCTGGCGCACCGCTTCGGCGAGGCTGTCGCGGCGCAGTTGGCTGGCGTTGTAACGGGTCAGCTGGTCGTCAATTTCATGCCAGGCGCGCAGCACGGTTTGCTGGTAGGCCAGCGCAGCTTCCTGTTGCTGCGCTTCACGCAGGTTCAACATGCCTTGCAGACGCCCGCCGTTGAACAGCGGCAAGCTGAATTGCGGGCCGAAGGCGAACGCGCGCGAGCCCCATGAGCCGAAATCCGACAGTTGCAGGGCCTGGGAGCCAAGGCTGCCGGACAGGGTGATGCGCGGGTAGAAGTCGCCCTTGGCCACGCCGATAGTGGCAGTGGCCGCGTGCAGGCGCGCTTCGGCCTGGCGGATGTCGGGGCGACGTTCAGCCAACTCGGACGGCAAACCGATGGCGACCTGACGCTGGGTTTGCGGCACGGCGGCGTCCTTGGACAATTGCGCATGCAGGGCTTGTGGCGGCTCGCCCATCAACAGGCTCAGGGCGTTGATCAATTGGTCCTGGCGCTGCTGCAAATCCGGCAGGCGCGCTTCGATGGCGGCCACTTGGGCAGCCGCTTCGGCCACGTCCAGGTCGGTCGCCACACCGTCGGCCAGGCGCAGTTGCGAGAGTTTGAGGCTGTGGCGCGCCACGTCGAGGTTCTGCTCGGTGACGGCGCGGGTGTTCTGCACGCCGCGCAACTGGATGTAGTCCTGGGCGGTTTCGGCGAGCACCGACAACAGCACGGCGCGGCGGTCGTCTTCGGCAACTTGCAGGGTGGCGTCGGCGGCTTCGGTTTCGCGTTTTACACGGCCCCAGAAGTCCACTTCCCAAGCGGCAGAGAAGCCCATGTCCCATTGGTTGAACGCCGAACGGCCATTCTCGCCAGAGGGATCATTCAAGCCCTTAGCGCTGTTGCGCTCGCGCTGATAACCACCGGTGGCGTTGACGTTGGGATAACGCTCGGCAGTGGTTACCTGACGCACGGCGCGGCTTTGTTGCAGGCGGCTGCTGGCCAGTTTCAGGTCGAGGTTATCGGTGAGCGCACGGCGTGTGAGGGCCGAGAGTTGCGCGTCGTGGAACACGTCCCACCAACGCTCCTGCAAAGGCTCGGTGACGGCGCGGCTGGCGGCTTGGCGCCCTTGGGGCTCGCCCCATTGCGTGATGTGCGGGCCTTGCGGCCGCTGGAAATCCGGGCCAACGGTACAGGCACTGAGGCTGATGAGGCTCAAGGTGAGCCAGGCAAATTGCTTCATTGCTGGGCCACCTCACGCGGCTGCGCGACAGGCTGGGTGTCGACGCTGGCCTCCACCGACATGCCGACACGCAAGCGCTCGGTCAGTGGTTGATTGGGTTCGAGCACGATTTTCACCGGAATGCGTTGCACCACCTTGGTGAAATTGCCGGTGGCGTTGTCGGGCTTGACCGAGGCGAACGTCACGCCCGTGGCGGGTGCGAGGCTTTCCAGATGCCCCTTGAGCAGTTCGCCGTCGAGGCTGTCGACGCGCACCTGCACGGCTTGGCCGGCGTGCATATGCCACAACTGGGTTTCCTGGAAGTTGGCCACCACATAGGCCTCGGCCAAGGGCACCACGGCGAGGATCTTGCTGCCCGGCGTGACATAGGCGCCCACCCGTACCGCGCGCTCACCGACCATGCCATCCACCGGCGCGACGATGCGCGTGTAAGAGAGTTGATAGCTGGCCATTTCGAGCGCTGCCTGAGCACGCTTGAGTCCACCTTCGGCGGCATCGCGCTGGGCGGTGAGGATTTCCACCTGCTTGCGCTCTGCCGCCAGCACCGCCGTGGCATTAGCCAGGCGCGCGGTGGCCTGGTCGATGCGGGTCTTGGCTTGCTGGGCGTTCTGCACGGTGCCCGCGCCTACACCGGCGAGGTGGTTGTAGCGGTTCTGTTCGTGTTCGGCAAAAGCCACTTCGGCACGGTCCGCCGCTACGGTGGCCTGGGCCTGGGCGATCACCGAGCTTTGGCGTTCGAGGGTCGCGGTGGCGTTTTTCAGTTGGGCCTGGGCGACGAGCGTGTCGGCATCGGCCGCCTGGGCGGCGGCGCGAAAATCGCGGTCATCGATCAACGCCAACAGCTGGCCGGCCTTGACGCGCTGGTTGTCTTCCACCAGCACTTCCTTGATAAAACCGGCCACGCGCGGCGCCACCAAGGTGAAGTCGGCGGCAACGAAGGCGTCGTTGGTGGTCTGGCGCTTGCTGCCCAACAGGCCGGGCGCAACCAGATAAACCAGTACACCGACGGCAAATACAGCAATAACGGCGACGGCAATTTTGTCTTTGCGTTTCATGAGAAATCCTTTTGGCTAGGTCGGTGCGCGCGGTGGAAAAATCCGCGTCGGCATCCAGAAAATCAGCAGAATCAACGCCACCGCGACGGCTGCCATGACGTAATAAAGGTCCGAAGAAGTCAGCACCACGGCCTGCTCGTGCAGGCGGTGCGCCAGGCCCGGCGCGTCGCCGTCGGCCAGGGGCGAGTTGCCCAGGCGGTCCACCAACATGGTCGAGTGAAAGTGCAGACGCTGGGTGGTCAGCACATCCAGCACGGCGGTGGCGACCACGGCGGCCAGGCCTTTGACGGTGTTGAACCACGCCGAGGCGAATGGCCCGTCCATCGGTTGGATGCTGCCAGTGGAGAGCATCAGCAGCGGCAGAACGGCCATGGGCTGACCAAAGATTTGCAGCAGGTAGAGGCCGTAAAAATCATCCCGGATCCACTCCGACGTCAGGTGCGAGCTGCCCACACAGCACAGCACCAGCATGCTCAAGCCAATCCCCAGGACCCAGCGGCAATCGACCCAGCGCAGGTTGCACAGCGCCGCCACCAACGGCAGCGCAATCAACTGCGGTAACGCCATCAGCAACATCACCGGCGCCGTTTGCAGCGGCCGGTAACCCTGAACCTGGGCGAGGAAACTCGACGGGATGATGATGACCGACGTCAGCACCATCAGCACGCCTGCCAGCACGATCAAGGCAAACGCCAGGTTGCGCAGGCCGAGCATCTGCAACTTGAAGAACGGAATCGGCTGCGACCATTCATTGATCAGAAACAGCACCAGCAACAGCGTGCCGCCGCTGAGCAGGAAGGTAATCAGGCCGGACTCGAACCAGTCCAGGCGATTGCCCTGCAACAAGCCAATCACCAGCATGCAGATCGCCGGGAAACCCAGCAGCAAGCCGCGCCAGTTGAACTGCTTGAAGCGCTCCAGGCGCACCGGGTCTTGTGGCAAGCCGTAGGCCACGGCGGCCATCGCCAGCAGGCACGGCGCGACGATCTGCCAGAACGCCCATTGCCAGCCGACGTACTCGGTCCACAGCGCCGCCAACGGCGTGCCCAGGCTTGGGCCGAACGTGGCGGTGAGTGCGTAACCCGCCAGGCCATACAGCTTGACGTTGGCCGGCAGGAAACGCAGCGCCACGGTCATCAGCATCGGCGGCAACGCGCCACCGGCCAGGCCTTGCACGGTGCGCAGCACCAGCAGGGTTTCGTAGTTCGGCGCAAACGGGCACAGGATGCCCAGCACGGTGAACAAAGCGATGGCACACAGCGTGAAGCGGCGCAGGGAAAACGTCACCGAACACCAGGGCGCGAAAGCCATGGCCGCCACGGAGGTCGCCGTGTACGCCGCGACCAGCCAGGTGCCTTCGTCAAAACCGATGTACAGCGCACCACGGATATCGGCGAGGGCGACTTTGGTGACCATCTCGTTGAGACCGGACACCAGCACCGCCAGCAAGACGCCGACCAAGCCAATGATGATGCGCGGGCCGAACACGGGCGGGTTGAGCGCAGTGGGTTTGGCTGCAGCCTGGAGGGCGGGGGCAGCGAGGGAGGTCATGGACAGGTAACTCGGGATTAGAAATACCCGAGCAGTTTAATCAGGCACACCCATAACAAAAAGTTACTTGCCGGAAGCTTATAAGTGCGTCAGACGCAATCCTCAGGGGCACTGCTGATCTCTGTGGGAGTTGGCTTGCCTGCGATAGCGGTGGGTCAGGCAATGAATCCCTACACAGTCAGACCGCCATCGCAGGCAAGCCAGCGCCCACATTGATCGAGTGAATCTCAGCTGGGTTGGGCTTCCAGCCAGGTGGCGTGGCAGCTCTCGCGCATGGTTTCGCGCAGCCACTTATGGGCAGGGTCTTTGTCGAAACGCGGGTGCCAGAATTGGGCCAGCATCAGGGTCGGCAGGGAGATCGGCAACTGGAATGCGCGCAGGGGCAGCTTCAGGCGATTGGCACTCAGCAGGGCTTCCTTGGGCACCGGCAGCAGCAGGTCGGAATCGGGCAGCATGAACATCGCGCCATGAAAGCCTGGGGCGATCATGGCCACGCGGCGCTCCAGGCCCAGGGCATTGAGCGCGGTGTCGATTGGCCCGCGGGCGATGCCGCGTCGCGAAATGCTGATGTGGGAGTAGCTGGCAAACCGCGCGGCGGTGATTTCTTCGTCGAACAGCGGGTGATCCTCGCGCGCAAGGCCCACAAAGGTGGTGGAAAACAGGTTCTGCACCTTCACTTCGGGGCTGGATGGCATGGAATTACTCACCCGCAGGTCCAGCCGACCTTCGCGCAATGCCTCGTCGTCGGTGTCGCCTTCAGGCACGAAACACAGCTCGCACTGCGGTGCCATGCGTTCCATGGTGTCGAACAGCCGACCGCCATACACGCCGACAAAGAAGTCATTGGCACGCACGCTGAATCGCCGGCGCAAGGTGCTGAGGTCAACCTGGTCTGCCGAGCGGAACAACAACGCCGCCTGCTCCACCACGTTGCGCACCTGGCCTTGCAACTGCAGCGCCTTGGGCGTCGGCACCAGGCCACGCCCGGCGCGCACCAGGATCGGATCGCCCACCGCTTCGCGAATACGCGTGAGGGTGCGGCTCATGGCCGCCGGGCTGAGGTTCATGCGCCGCGCGGCGCCGACCACGCTGCCTTCATCAAGTAAGGCGTCGAGGGCGACCAACAGGTTCATGTCCGGTAATTGCATGCCAAGCACTCGTGATCGTTGGGGAGTGAACTGCACGCAATCCTAGCAGGCTTTACAGGTAACGCTTGAAGGTGCGCGGCAAGTAGTCCGCGTAGGCAGCCTTGGGGTGAGCCTGGCACTGGCGCACGATGTCTGGCAGGGCTTTTTCCAGTTCGTCGGCCTTGGCCAGGCCTTGTTTGTAGTCACTTTTACCGCTGAGCGCGGGGAACATCACCGCAACGCGGGTGATGGCAAAGCTCTTGATATCGATCAGCGGGCGCGCGGGGTAATCGCGACGGAACTGGCTGACTTCTGCGGTCAACGCGCTGCAGGGTTGAAACAGAGTTTGCGTAAACGTCAGTTGAACCGTTTTGGGGCTGGGCGGTTCAGGCGTGAAGATCATGTCGTTATGCGCCTCAAGCACCGCTGGGCGGTCGGCACTGACCGTCCAGGGCTTGAAACGCCACAGCGTCGCCGCGGCCACGGCAGCTTCGCCAAAGGCCGGCTGGGTGGCGGAGAGCGCCTTTACATCACTGACCGTGCCGTCGCTGTGAATCTTCAAGCTGATGCGCGCATGCCCCTGGGTGCTGATCAGGCCAGAGGGATAAAGCGGCTTGGGCATGGCCACCGCGTCGGGCGTAAATTCGGCAAACACCGAGGTCGAGAACAACAAGGCCGCCGCCAGTACAAAACACCGCATCGTCGTAAATCCTTTTACCGCGCATGCCTGACGCCAGGGCGACGTCAGGTTCGGACGGCATTATCAGAGCTCGCGCCGATAAAGAACAATGACTCCTGTTTGAACCGGGGGGTCTGCCACCCTATTAGTATCAACGCTGCATGCCCCAGCGCTTCACCGTCAGCCGCTCAAAGGTGTTGAACACCAGATTTTCGACCAGCAACCCGATGAGGATAACCACGGCCAAGCCGGCAAACACCTTGTCGGTGTACAGCTCATTGCGGTTCTGGAAGATGTACCAACCCAAACCGCCCTTGCCGCTGGTGGCGCCGAACACCAGTTCGGCGGCGATCAATGTGCGCCAGGCAAATGCCCAGCCGATTTTCAGGCCGGCAAGGATCGACGGCAGCGCCGCCGGGATGAGGATGAACAGCACAAAACGCATGCCCTTGAGGCCGTAGTTGCGGCCGGCCATGCGCAGGGTTTCAGACACGCCAAGAAACCCCGAATACGTGTTCAGCGCCAAGGCCCACAGCACCGAATGCACCAGCACGAAAATCAGGCTGTTCTGCCCCAGGCCGAACCACAGCAGGGCCAGCGGCAGCAATGCGATGGCCGGCAGCGGGTTGAACATCGAGGTCAGTGTGCTCAGCAGGTCGCGGCCAAGCTGGGTCGAGACCGCCAGCGTAGTCAGGGCAAACGCCAGCACGATGCCGATCACATAGCCCTTGATCAGCACCGCCAGCGAGATGCTCACTTTGCTCAACAATTCACCGCTGAGCAGGCCGTCGAATAACGCTTGAGCGGTCTGCAAAAAGCTCGGCAGCAGCAGGTCATTGTTCTGGTAACGCGCGACTGCCTCCCAAATGATCGCCAACACGATCAGGATCAGGCCCTTGCGCAGCCAGCCTTGCTGCCACAAGCGTTGGCGCAGCGGCAGCTCGCGTTCAACGGGGACGCTGAGCAGCGGTTCGAGGTGTACTTCAAATTCCTGGCGCATAGGTCGGCCCCTTAGTAAGCGATGCGGATATCGGCGAAACCCAACTCACGTTCGGCCTCGGGCGCTTCATCGAACAGCAGGCGATGAATGCGCCGCGCCGACGCCTGGAATTCCACACCGCCAAGGCTGTGCAGGTCGTATTGATGGCTATGGATTTCCGCCCGCACGCGCCCCGGATGCGGCGACAGCAACAGGATGCGATTTCCCACCACCAAGGCTTCTTCGATGGAATGGGTGACGAACAACAGCGTGAAGCGCACCTCTTCCCAGAGCAGCAGCAGTTCTTCCTGCATCTTGCGTCGGGTCAAGGCGTCGAGGGCGGCGAAGGGTTCATCCATCAGCAGGATTTTTGGCTGCATGGCCAGGGCGCGAGCGATCGCCACACGCGCTTTCATACCGCCAGACAAGGTGTGCGGGTAGGCATCGGCAAAAGCGCTGAGGCCGACTTTTTCGAGGTAGTACAGCGCTCGCTCTTGGGCTTCGCGACGCTTTAAGGTTTTGGACGCCAGCAGCGGGAACATCACGTTCTGAATGACGGTTTTCCACGGCGGCAACTGGTCGAATTCCTGAAACACCACGATGCGGTCCGGGCCGGGGTGTTCGACCTTTTGCCCGAGCAGGCGAATCTCGCCTTCACAGGGTTTGATAAACCCGGCGATGGACTTGAGCAAGGTGGATTTGCCACAGCCCGAAGGGCCGAGCAGCACGTAGCGATCAGCCGGGTCGATCTCGAAACTGACCTGATGGGTGGCCCGCACCACGCGCTCGGGGGTGCGGTATTCGAGGCTGACGTGGTCCACCGCCAACAGCGGCTGGGCGGTGTTCAGGTTGCTGGCCGCGTGGCCTTGCAGGGGCGCGTTCATTTCAACTCTCTTGCCGAGGACCAGGATTAGAAAGGCGCATCGCCCTGAATGGTGGTGCGAAACAGCTTGCGGCGCAGGTGGCTCGGGCAACCGGCGGCCAGGTGGATCAGCGAGCGGTTGTCCCAGAACACCAGGTCGTGGGGCTGCCACTGGTGGCGGTAGATGTTGTGCGGCAGCACGCTGTGGGCGTAGAGCTGGGCCAGCAGGTCGCGGCTTTCATCCTCGGGCAGGCCGACGATGCGGGTGGTGAAACCTTCGCTGACGAACAGCGCCTTGCGGCCGTTTTCCGGATGAGTACGCACGATCGGGTGCACCACTTCGGCCACTTGGGCCAGTTGCTCAGGCGTCAGGGTTGGCCGCCAGTTGCCTTCGAATTTGGTTTCGCTGTAGCGCGCGGTGTAGGAATGCGCGGCGCTGCGGCCCTCCACCGCTTTGCGCAGGGGCTCGGGCAATTGGTCCCAGGCTTTGTGCATGTCGGCAAACAGCGTGTCGCCGCCTTCGGAGGGCAGCTCCTGGGCGTGCAGCATTGAGCCCAGGCTTGGCAGCTCTTTATAAGACAGGTCCGAGTGCCAGAACTTGCCCGCGTCACCCAGGCCGATGGATTGGCCGTTTTCGATGATGTTGGAGACGATCAGGATTTCCGGGTGGTTGGCCAGCAGGAACTGTTTGAGCACGTGGATCTGCAGCACACCGAAGCGGCGGCTGAAGGCGATCTGTTGTTCGGGGGTAATGCGTTGATCGCGGAACACCACGACGTGGTGATCCAGGTGCGCGCGGTGGATGCGCGCGAAGTCCTGGTCGTTAACCGGGCGAGACACATCCAGGCCGACGATCTCGGCGCCAACGCTGCCGGGGAATGGCCGGATCTCGAAGGTTTGGGCGGTTACGGTCGCTGTTGGAACAGTAGAGGTGGCGGACATGAGGGCACTCCCGGTCGGACAGGGGAGTGACTTTATAGATATAAGAACGGGCGATTAAATACCGTTAGTGAATATCGATATGCATTAGGGTGGGGGTCTGTGGTGAAGCTGAGGGCGCCATCGCAGGCAAGCCGGCTCCCACATTTGATGGGTGTACACATTCAAATGTGGGAGCCGGGCTTGCCCGCGATGAGGCCCGTGCCGGCGCTGAAGATCAGCGCTCGTGCAACGCCTCGGCCCGCGCCTTGATGATCGGCTTGAGCAGGTAGCTCAGGATGCTTTTCTTGCCTGTGATGATGTCCACCGAGGCCACCATGCCGGGGATGATCAGCAGCGGCTTCTCATCGGTGCCCAAATGGCTGCGGTCGGTGCGCAAGGTGATCATGTAGTAGGTGGTTTTCTTGTCTTCGTCGGTGATGGTGTCAGCACCGATGCGTTCGAGCTTGGCCTTCAGCCCGCCATAGATGGTGTAGTCATAGGCGGTGAATTTGACGATCGCTTCTTGCCCAGGGTGCAGGAACGCGATGTCTTGCGGGCGGATCTTGGCTTCCACCAGCAAGGTGTCGTTAAGCGGCACGATTTCGACCATGTCGCTGCCCGGCTGGATCACGCCACCGACGGTGTTGACCAGCAGCTGTTTGACGATACCGCGCACCGGCGAGGTGACCAGCGTGCGGCTGACGCGGTCTTCGAGGGCGCGGCCAGTGGACTCAGCCTTGTTCAGTTCGGTGCGCGCTTCGTTGAGTTGGGTCAGCGCTTCACTGCGGAATTTGCCCCGGGTTTCGTCGATCTTGCGCTGCACTTCCTTGATAGCTGATTCGGCACGGGGAATCGCCAGGGTGGTAGCGTCCAGCTGCCCGCGGGTTTCCATCTCGGCGCGCTTGAGGCGTAGCACTTCCACCGGCGACACCGCACCCTGGGCCACCAACGGCTCGGACATGTTGATTTCCTGACGCTGCAGGGACAACTGGCTGCGGTACTGGCCTTGTTTGGAGGTGAACTCGCGCAGTTCCTGTTGACGCTGCACCAATTGCTCCTGCAAACCGCCGACTTCGTCTTTCAACTGCTGACGGCGGCTTTCATACAGCGAGCGCTCGTTGGCCGCCTGGCTTGGCGCGGCCTTGAGCACGTCGTCGGGAATGTTCAGCGGGCGGTCATCCACCTGCGCGCTCAGGCGCTCGACGCGCAGTTGCATGGCCAGGCGCAAGGCTTCGGTTTCGCCGGCGTTGGAGACAAATCGCGTGTCGTCGAGGCGAATCAGCGGCGCGCCGGCTTCGACGATCTGGCCTTCCTTGACGAACAGCTCGGAGACGATGCCGCCTTCCAGGTTCTGGATTTTTTGCAGCTTGGACGACGGAATCGCCTTGCCGTCGCCGCGGGTGACTTCGTCGATGCTGGAGAAGCCCGCCCACACGACCAAAAATACGAAGAACGCAATGATCGCCCAAATGGTCAGGCGGATGACCCGCGGCGCATCTTCGATCAGTGCCTTGTTGACCTCAGGCAGCGGCTGGCCCTGCAACGAATCGGAGCCCTTGAAGTAGCGGCCGACCGCGCTTTTGATGGAGTTAAGCAACACTGATCTGCCCCTTTTTCAACGCTTCCATAACCACGGCTTTCGGGCCGTCCGCGAGGATCTGCCCACGGTCGACCACCAGCAGGCGGTCCACCAGCGAGAGCAGTGAGGCACGGTGCGTGACCAGCACCACGGTCTTGTTTTGCACCACGGCTTGCAGGCGTTGTTTCAAGCGTTCTTCACCGGTGTTGTCCATGGCGCTGGTGGGTTCGTCCAACAGCAGGATGGGCGGGTTGAGCAACAGCGCACGGGCCAGGGCGACGTTCTGGCGCTGGCCGCCGGACAGGTTCTGCCCACGCTCGCCAACTTGCAGTTCATAGCCTTGCGGGTGCAGGCGCGCGAATTCGTGCACGCCGGCGAGTTCGGCGGCTTGCAGGACCATTTCGTCTTCGACATAACGCGCACCCGAGACCAGGTTGTCGCGCAGGGTGCCGGCCAGTAGCTGGATGTCTTGGGCGACGTAGCCGATGTTGTGGCGCAACTCGCTCACGTCGATCTGGCGTACGTCCACGCCGTCCACCAGCAAGGCGCCGGAGTCGGGCTGGTAAAGGCCGACGATCAGTTTGGCCAGGGAGCTTTTGCCCGAGCCGCTGCGGCCGATGATGCCGATTTTTTCGCCCGGCTTGATCACCAGGTTGATGTTTTTCAGCGCGGCGTTCTGTTGGTTCGGGTAGGTGAAGTTCAGGCCACGGCACTCGATGGCACCTTGCAGGGTGCGACGGCTCATCGGGCGTTCTTCGAAATTGCGCTCCTGGGGCAGCTCCATCATCTGGTCCACCGAGGTCATGGTGACCTTGGCTTGCTGGTAGCGGGTCAGCAGGCCCGACAGCGAGGCCAGCGGGCTCAGCGCACGGCCACTGAGCATGTAGCAGGCAATCAGGCCGCCCATGCTGAGGTTGCCGTCGATGATCTGGTACACACCGAACACGATCATGATTACGCCGGCCAGTTGCTGGATCAGCAGGGTCATGTTCATCGACAGGCCCGACAGCAACTTCACGCGCAGCTCAAGCCGGCTGAGGGTGCCGATGGTTTGTTCCCAGCCGTACTGACGCTCGCTCTCGGCGTTGTTGACCTTGACCGCATCCAAACCTGCGAGGGTTTCGATCAGGCTCGACTGGCGCTCGGCAGCCAGGGCCATGGTCCGCTCCATGGTCGCTACCAACGGTTTTTGCAGGGCGTAGCCGATGCCCAGGGCAATCGGGAAAGCCAGCACCGGAATCCACACCAGGTGGCCGCCGAGGATGGCGATCACCAGGAAAATCAGCAGGGTGAACGGCAGGTCGATCAGGCTGGTGAGGGTCAGCGACGCGAGAAAATCGCGCAGGCTTTGAAACTCATGGATGTTCTGCGCAAAGCTGCCGACCCGTGCAGGGCGGTACTTCATGGACATGCCGACAATGCGCTCGAACAGCGTGGCCGAAATGATCAGGTCAGTCTTTTTGCCGGCCAGGTCCAGGCACAGGCTGCGCAGGCTCTTGAGCACCAGGTCGAACAGGTACGCGCCGCCGATGCCCACGGCCAGCACCCACAAGGTAGATGTGGCCTGGTTGGGCACTACTCGATCGTAGACGTTCATCACAAACAGCGGCGCCGCCATGGCGATGATGTTGATCAGGAAGCTGGCGGCGATGGCGTCTGTGTAGAGCCAGCGCGAACGCTTGAGGGTGTCGCGAAACCACGAACGCGCTCGCGGGATCAGCGTGCCGTGGTTGACGTCGAATTTGTGCTGCGGCTGGGCGAAGAAGACTTTGCCGATGTAATCGTCGACCAACAGCTCGCGCTTGATCAGCACCTCACCGCCGTCGCTTTCGCTGAGCAGAATGCGGGCTTCGTCTTCGCCTTGCCAACCCACCAGCACCGTACTGCGACCGTCCTTGAGCAACAGGAGCGCCGGCAGTGCGATGGTCGGAATCTGTTCCAGCTTGCGTTGCAGCACCCGCCCTTGCAGGCCGGCACGCGCGGCTGCACGCGGCAGCAGCTCGGCACTCAGGCGCTGCGAGGGCAGCGGCAGGCCGGTGGTGAGCATGGCCGCGCTGGCCGGTTTTTGATGCAAGGCACAAAGCGCCAACAACCCGTCCAATAACGGGTCGTCGTGCAGCGTGCGTGGATCATGACTGAGATGAACTCGACTGACTTCGGATTCCACGCGCTGCACTCTCGACTAACAGATGGGGCTATAGGGGTGACTCAATTCATCCCAGGCAGTTGGACTTTTGGCTTCACGTCGTTCTGTACGACGGAGGCCATCGGTGCGACCACGCCCTGGCTTTTGAGCAATTCGCCCATGGTCGCCTTGATTCGATATTGAGTAAATAACTGAATGTTCTTGATCTCTTCCAAACGACGCGAAGCGGTGAACAATTCGTTCTCGCTGTCGAGCAAGTCGAGCAGCGTACGTTGGCCCAGGCTGAACTGCTGCTGGTAAGAGGTGCGCACGCGGGTGCTGTGATCCACGTACTGCTGGGCTACCGGCAATTGCGCGTTGGCGTTGTTCAGGGCGTTCCAGGCCAGGCCCAGTTCTTCGTTGAGTTGGCGCAGGGCGTTATTGCGGATATCCAGTGCCTGGTTGGCCTGGTAGGACTTCGATTGCAGGTCGGCCTTGTTGCTGCCACCGGCGAACAGGTTGAAGCGCATGCGCACCATGGCTTCCCAACCGTTGCTGTGGCCGGCATCGCCGCCGACGTTGTTGTCGGCATTCGTGCCCAGCTCTGCATCAAAGCGCGGGTAGAAGGTGGACTTGGCAGCTTCGTACTGACTTTCGGCGGCGGAGATATCCGACTCGGCCGAACGCAGGACCGGGCTGTTGTCGAGCATCTGGCGGCGTGCTTCGTTGAAGTCAGCCGGCAGCATGGCTACAAACGGCGCCGGGCGCTCGAGCTGGTCGGGCATCTGGCCGACGGCGCTGAGGTAATTGACCTGGGAGTCGGCCAGGTTGGTTTGCTCGGTGATCAGGTTGTTGCGGGCCTGGGCCAGACGCGCTTCGGCTTGGTCCTGGTCGGCACCGTTACCGACGCCGCGCTGGGTGCGCAGTTTGATCTGGTCGTAAATGCGTTCGTGGTTGCGCAGGTTTTCTTCAGCCAGGCGCACGAACTCACGGCGTGTCAGCACATCCAGGTACACCTGGGCGACGGTCAACCCGGTGCGCTCGGAAGTACCCAGCAGGGAGTACGCGCGGGAATTGACGTTGGCTTGTTGGCGCCCGACTTCGCTGGAGGTGGCGAAACCGTCAAAAATCATCTGTTGCAGACGCAGGCTCGATTCGCCGCGGTTGTGGGTGTCCCACTGGTTGCCGTTCGGGCCGCTGGCGGCGCGCGTGTTGGAATCGTCGGTGCCTTCACGACCATAACCGGCGTTCAGGTCTACACGAGGCAAGTAACCACCTTGTGCAGCGCGCAGTTGGTAATCGGCGGCGATACGGCTGTTCACGCCGGCTTGAATTTCCGGGTGCACGTCTAAGGCCTGTTGCATGGCCTGGGGCAATGTTTGGGCTTGTACAAAACTGGCGGCGAGTACGAACGGTATTGCCTTGAACAGGTGCAAACGCATTTAAAAATTCCCCAGGACTTCTTGTCTCAAATCACAGCGATTCGGCCTCGCTGAGTCGGATAATGGCTACCGTAATGACCGTACGTCGGAAAGTTCAAAAAGCGGAACTGCTTCACACATGTAGGACGGTTCGCCGCATAAATATCAATGTGACATTACGGGGCCAATTGTTTAGGATGGCGACCAGAAGGTCAATAGTTTGGCATAAACTAGATAGCGAATAAATCTAGCCAATTATTTGACGCCAGTAAGTAATTAGACTACGCCCCCCTCCTGTTTGGCCCTCGCACCTGCGAGCGGCCGCATGGAAATCATCAGAAACGGATCGCCGGAGAAATCTTTAATGAGCAGTGTTGTTGCCATCGTCAAAAGCATTGTTGGTCAAGTTTTCGTTATTTCTCCGGAAGGGACACGCCGCGTCCTCGTTGAAGGTGATCGCCTGTTCGCGGGCGACCAGGTCGATACCGGCATGTCCGGCGCGGTCAGCCTGGAATTGGCCGACGGCCGCACGCTGGACCTCGGTCGGGATACCCAATGGAGCGCCGACATGCCGGACTCCAGCCTCGACCTGGCCGCAGCCACCGAGCAGGCCGCACCGTCGGTTGCCGAGCTGCAACAAGCCATCGCCGCCGGCGCCGACCCGACCACCGACCTGGAAGCCACTGCCGCAGGCGCTACCGCTGCCGGTAACGGCGCCGCGGGCGGCGGCCACAGCTTCGTTGTGCTGGACGCGACCGCAGGCCGCGTGGACCCGACCATCGGCTTCCCGACCGGCCCTCTGGGCCAGACCACGGCGACCCAAACCCAGCTCGCGGGCGCCCAAGGCTCGACCGACAACAGCGGCAACCTGGTGTTGCAGGCGTCCACCCTGTCGCTGAGCGCAACCCCGAGCATCACCGAAGCCGGCGGCGTGCTGACCTACACCGCCACGGTGACCCAGGCACCGTCCAGCAACCTGAACATCACACTGTCCAACGGCGCAGTGATCACCATCATTGCCGGCCAGACCACCGGCACCGTCAACGTACCGCTGGCGCCGAACGACAGCCCTTACATCGATCCTAGCCAGATCAGCGTCAACGTCACCGGCACCACTGGCGGCAACAACCTGGTACTGACCCTCGACCCTAATCCGGCCGTGACTCAGATTACCGATACCATCGACACCACTACGGTGACGCTGACGGCGGGCGGAACGGTGACCGAAGGCGGTCAGATCACTTACACCGCGACACTGACCAACCCTGCACAGACGCCGGTGACGGTCACTTTGAGCAATGGCTCGGTGATTACCATCAAGGCGGGTGAGTCGGTTGGCACGGTGGTGGTGGATACGCCGGCTAACGACGTTTACAACAATGGCTCGACTGTCAGCACCACGATTACTGGGGCTACGGGCGGCAACTTTGAAAATCTGGTACCGAGCACTACGCCTGCGGTTACTACGATTACTGATTCGGTTGATACCACCACCGTCACGCTGACGGCGGGCGAGACTGTCACCGAAGGTGGCCAGATCACTTACACCGCGACACTGACCAACCCTGCACAAACGCCGGTGACGGTCACTTTGAGCAATGGCTCGGTGATCACCATCAAGGCGGGTGAGTCGGTTGGCACCGTGGTGGTGGATACGCCGGCTAACGACGTTTACAACAATGGCTCGACTGTCAGCACCACGATTACTGGGGCTACGGGCGGCAACTTTGAAAATCTGGTACCGAGCACTACGCCTGCGGTTACTACGATTACTGATTCGGTTGATACCACCACCGTCACGTTGACGGCGGGCGAGACTGTCACCGAAGGCGGCCAGATCACTTACACCGCGACGCTGACCAATCCAGCGCAGACGCCGGTGACGGTCACTTTGAGCAATGGCTCGGTGATTACCATCAAGGCGGGTGAGTCGGTTGGCACGGTGGTGGTGGATACGCCAGCTAACGACGTTTACAACAATGGCTCGACTGTCAGCACCACGATTACTGGGGCTACGGGCGGCAACTTTGAAAATCTGGTACCGAGCACTACGCCTGCGGTCACCACGATCACCGACTCGATTGATACCACTACCGTTACCCTGACTGCCGATAACTCGGTCGTTGAAGGCGGAAACATCACTTACACCGCTACGCTGACTAATCCAGCGCAAACGGCTGTGACGGTTACCTTGAGCAACGGCCAGACGATCAACATCGAAGCGGGCAAGTCCAGCGGAAGTGTGGTTTTCGAAACCCCGGCTAACGACGTTTACAACAATGGTTCGACCGTCAACACGACGATCACCAACGCAACTGGCGGTAACTTCGAGAACTTGGTGCCGAGCACTACACCTGCGGTCACCACGATCACCGACTCGATTGATACCACTACCGTCACTCTGACTGCTGATAACTCGGTCGTTGAAGGCGGCAACATCACTTACACCGCCACGCTGACCAACCCGGCGCAAACTCCGGTCACCGTGACGCTGAGCAATGGCCAGACCATCGTTATCGAAGCCGGTAAATCTGCGGGCTCGGTGGTGTTTGAAACGCCGGCTAACGACGTTTACAACAATGGTTCGACTGTCAGCACCACTATTACCGGTGCAACTGGCGGTAACTTCGAGAACTTGGTCCCGAGTACTACACCTGCGGTCACCACGATCACCGACTCGATTGATACCACTACCGTCACTCTGACTGCTGATAACTCGGTCGTTGAAGGCGGCAACATCACTTACACCGCCACGCTGACCAACCCAGCGCAAACTCCGGTCACCGTGACGCTGAGCAATGGCCAGACCATCGTTATCGAAGCGGGTAAATCTGCAGGCTCGGTGGTGTTTGAAACGCCGGCTAACGACGTTTACAACAATGGTTCGACTGTCAGCACAACTATTGCCAGTGCAACTGGCGGTAACTTTGAGAACTTGGTTCCAGGTACTGCCCCAGCCGTCACCACGATCACTGATTCGATCGACACCACTACCGTCACCCTGACTGCTGATAACTCGGTCGTTGAAGGCGGCAACATCACTTACACCGCCACGCTGACCAACCCAGCGCAAACTCCGGTTACCGTGACGTTGAGCAATGGCCAGACCATCGTTATCGAAGCGGGTAAATCTGCGGGCTCGGTGGTTTTCGAAACCCCAGCTAACGACGTTTACAACAATGGTTCGACTGTCAGCACGACTATTACCGGTGCAACTGGCGGTAACTTTGAGAACTTGGTTCCAGGTACCGCCCCAGCCGTCACCACGATCACTGATTCGATCGATACCACCACCGTCACTCTGACGGCAGATCCATCGGTCGTTGAAGGCGGCAACATCACCTACACCGCGACGCTGACCAATCCGGCGCAAACCGCCGTGACCGTCACTTTGAGCAATGGCCAGACGATCAATATCGAAGCTGGAAAATCCAGCGGAACTGTAGTTTTCGAAACTCCGGCCAACGACGTCTACAACAACGGTTCGACCGTCAATACGACGATCACCAACGCCACTGGCGGTAACTTCGAGAACCTGGCGACCAACCCAGCGCCAGCGGTGACCACCATCACCGACTCGATCGATACCACCACTGTCACTCTGACAGCGGATCCATCGGTCGTTGAAGGCGGCAACATCACTTACACCGCTACGCTGACCAATCCAGCACAAACTGCTGTGACGGTCACGCTGAGCAACGGCCAGACGATCAATATCGAAGCGGGCAAGTCCAGCGGAACTGTAGTTTTCGAAACGCCGGCCAACGACGTTTACAACAATGGTTCGACCGTCAACACGACGATCACCAGCGCCACCGGTGGTAACTTCGAGAATCTGGCGACCAACCCTACGCCAGCGACCACTACCATCACTGATTCGATCGACACCACTACCGTCACCCTGACGGCAGATCCATCGGTCGTTGAAGGCGGAAACATCACTTACACCGCTACGCTGACCAATCCAGCACAAACTGCTGTGACGGTCACGCTGAGCAACGGCCAGACGATCAATATCGAAGCGGGCAAGTCCAGCGGAACTGTAGTTTTCGAAACGCCGGCCAACGACGTCTATAACAACGGTTCGACCGTCAATACGACGATCACCAACGCCACTGGCGGTAACTTCGAGAATCTGGCGACCAACCCTACGCCAGCGACCACTACCATCACTGATTCGATCGACACCACTACCGTCACGTTGACGGCGGACCCGTCAGTCGTTGAAGGCGGCAATATCACTTACACCGCTACGCTGACCAATCCAGCACAAACTGCTGTGACGGTCACGCTGAGCAACGGCCAGACGATCAATATCGAAGCGGGCAAGTCCAGCGGAACTGTAGTTTTCGAAACCCCAGCCAACGACGTCTATAACAACGGCTCGACCGTCAATACGACGATCACCAACGCCACTGGCGGTAACTTCGAGAATCTGGCGACCAACCCTACGCCAGCGACCACTACCATCACTGATTCGATCGACACCACTACCGTCACCCTGACGGCAGATCCATCGGTCGTTGAAGGCGGAAACATCACTTACACCGCTACGCTGACTAATCCAGCGCAAACGGCTGTGACGGTTACCTTGAGCAACGGCCAGACGATCAACATCGAAGCGGGCAAGTCCAGCGGAACTGTAGTTTTCGAAACGCCGGCCAACGACGTCTACAACAACGGTTCGACCGTCAACACGACAATCACCAACGCCACTGGCGGCAACTTCGAGAACCTGGCGACCAACCCAGCTCCAGCGGTGACCACCATCACCGACTCGATCGACACCACTACCGTCACGTTGACGGCGGACCCGTCAGTCGTTGAAGGCGGCAATATCACTTACACCGCTACGCTGACCAATCCAGCACAAACTGCTGTGACGGTCACGCTGAGCAACGGCCAGACGATCAATATCGAAGCGGGCAAGTCCAGCGGAACTGTAGTTTTCGAAACGCCGGCCAACGACGTCTACAACAACGGTTCGACCGTCAACACGACGATCACCAGCGCCACCGGTGGTAACTTCGAAAACCTGGCAACCAACCCAGCTCCAGCGGTGACCACCATCACCGACTCGATCGATACCACAACCGTCACCCTGACGGCGGACCCATCGGTCGTTGAAGGTGGCAACATCACCTATACCGCGACGTTGACCAACCCAGCGCAAACCGCAGTAACCGTGACGCTGAGCAACGGCCAGACGATCAACATCGAAGTCGGCAAGTCCTCGGGCTCGGTCGTGTTCCACACCCCGGCCAACGACGTCTATAACAACGGTTCGACCGTCAATACGACGATCACCAACGCCACTGGCGGTAACTTCGAAAACCTCGCAACCAACCCAGCGCCAGCAACCACCACGATCACCGACTCGATCGACACCACTACCGTTACCCTGACGGCGGATCCATCGGTCGTTGAAGGCGGCAATATCACTTACACCGCCACGCTGACCAATCCAGCGCAAACCGCAGTAACCGTGACGCTGAGCAACGGCCAGACGATCAACATCGAAGCCGGCAAGTCCTCGGGCTCGGTCGTGTTCCATACTCCGGCCAACGACGTCTACAACAACGGCTCGACCGTCAACACGACGATCACCAACGCTACCGGTGGCAACTTCGAGAACCTGGCAACCAACCCTACGCCAGCGACCACCACCATCACCGACTCGATCGATACCACAACCGTCACCCTGACGGCGGACCCATCGGTCGTTGAAGGCGGCAACATCACTTACACCGCTACGCTGACTAACCCGGCGCAAACTCCGGTCACCGTGACGCTGAGCAATGGCCAGACCATCGTTATCGAAGCGGGTAAATCTGCAGGCTCGGTGGTGTTTGAAACGCCGGCTAACGACGTTTACAACAATGGTTCGACTGTCAGCACAACTATTGCCAGTGCAACTGGCGGTAACTTTGAGAACTTGGTTCCAGGTACTGCCCCAGCCGTCACCACGATCACTGATTCGATCGACACCACCACCGTCACTCTGACGGCAGATCCATCGGTCGTTGAAGGCGGCAACATCACCTACACCGCGACGCTGACCAATCCGGCGCAAACCGCTGTGACGGTCACGCTGAGCAACGGCCAGACGATCAACATCGAAGCTGGAAAATCCAGCGGAACTGTAGTTTTCGAAACTCCAGCCAACGATGTCTACAACAACGGTTCGACCGTCAACACGACGATCACCAACGCTACCGGCGGTAATTTCGAAAACCTGGCGACCAACCCAGCGCCAGCCACCACCACGATCACCGACTCGATCGATACCACCACTGTCACTCTGACAGCGGATCCATCGGTCGTTGAAGGCGGCAACATTACTTACACCGCTACGCTGACTAACCCGGCGCAAACTGCGGTGACTGTGACGCTTTCGAATGGCCAGACCATCGTCATCGAAGCGGGTAAATCTGCGGGCTCGGTGGTTTTCGAAACCCCGGCCAACGACGTCTACAACAACGGTTCGACCGTCAACACGACAATCACCAACGCCACCGGCGGTAACTTCGAAAACCTGGCGACCAACCCAGCTCCAGCGGTGACCACCATCACCGACTCGATCGACACCACCACCGTCACCCTGACGGCGGACCCATCGGTCGTTGAAGGCGGCAACATCACTTACACCGCGACGTTGACCAATCCAGCGAAAACTGCTGTGACGGTTACCTTGAGCAACGGTCAGACGATCAATATCGAAGCGGGCAAGTCCAGCGGAACTGTAGTTTTCGAAACTCCGGCCAACGACGTCTACAACAACGGTTCGACCGTTAACACGACGATCACCAACGCCACCGGTGGTAACTTCGAGAATCTGGCGACCAACCCAGCGCCAGCGACCACTACCATCACCGACTCGATCGATACCACTACCGTCACCCTGACGGCGGACCCATCGGTCGTTGAAGGCGGAAACATCACTTACACCGCAACGTTGACCAACCCGGCGCAGACTGCGGTTACCGTGACGTTGAGCAATGGCCAGACCATCGTTATCGAAGCGGGTAAATCCGCGGGCTCGGTGGTGTTTGAAACTCCGGCCAACGACGTCTACAACAACGGTTCGACCGTCAACACGACGATCACCAACGCCACCGGTGGGAACTTCGAGAGTCTGGCGACCAACCCTACGCCAGCGACCACCACCATCACCGACTCTATCGATACCACAACCGTCACCCTGACGGCGGACCCATCGGTCGTTGAAGGCGGCAACATCACTTACACCGCTACGCTGACTAACCCGGCGCAAACTCCGGTCACCGTGACGCTGAGCAATGGCCAGACCATCGTTATCGAAGCGGGTAAATCTGCAGGCTCGGTGGTGTTTGAAACGCCAGCTAACGACGTTTACAACAATGGTTCGACCGTCAGCACCACTATTACCAGTGCAACTGGCGGTAACTTTGAGAACTTGGTTCCAGGTACTGCCCCAGCCGTCACCACGATCACTGATTCGATCGACACCACCACCGTCACTCTGACGGCGGACCCATCGGTCGTTGAAGGCGGCAATATCACTTACACCGCCACGCTGACCAATCCAGCACAAACTGCTGTGACGGTCACGCTGAGCAACGGCCAGACGATCAATATCGAAGCGGGCAAGTCCAGCGGAAGTGTGGTTTTCGAAACCCCGGCTAACGACGTTTACAACAATGGTTCGACTGTCAATACGACGATCACCAACGCCACTGGCGGTAATTTCGAGAACCTCGCAACCAACCCAGCGCCAGCCACCACTACGATCACCGACTCGATCGACACCACCACCGTCACCCTGACGGCGGACCCATCGGTCGTTGAAGGCGGCAACATCACCTATACCGCGACGCTGACCAACCCAGCGCAAACCGCTGTGACGGTCACGCTGAGCAACGGTCAGACGATCAACATCGAAGCGGGCAAGTCCAGCGGAACTGTAGTTTTCGAAACTCCAGCTAACGACGTTTACAACAATGGTTCGACTGTCAGCACCACTATTACCGGTGCAACTGGCGGTAACTTTGAGAACCTGGCAACCAACCCAGCGCCAGCAACCACTACCATCACCGACTCGATCGATACCACTACCGTCACCCTGACGGCGGATCCATCGGTCGTTGAAGGCGGCAACATTACTTACACCGCCACGTTGACCAACCCGGCGCAAACTCCGGTCACCGTGACGCTGAGCAATGGCCAGACCATCGTTATCGAAGCGGGTAAATCTGCGGGCTCGGTGGTTTTCGAAACCCCAGCTAACGACGTCTATAACAACGGTTCGACCGTCAACACGA
Organism: Pseudomonas sp. LBUM920; assembly: GCF_003852315.1. Taxonomy (NCBI): domain Bacteria; kingdom Pseudomonadati; phylum Pseudomonadota; class Gammaproteobacteria; order Pseudomonadales; family Pseudomonadaceae; genus Pseudomonas; species Pseudomonas edsoni (SeqCode). The sequence continues at coordinate 150,521 of NZ_CP027762.1, read as the reverse complement.
CAATCACCAACGCCACCGGCGGTAACTTCGAAAACCTGGCGACCAACCCAGCTCCAGCGGTGACCACCATCACCGACTCGATCGACACCACCACCGTCACCCTGACGGCGGACCCATCGGTCGTTGAAGGCGGCAACATCACTTACACCGCTACGCTGACTAACCCGGCGCAAACTGCGGTGACTGTGACGCTTTCGAATGGCCAGACCATCGTCATCGAAGCGGGTAAATCTGCGGGCTCGGTGGTTTTCGAAACCCCAGCCAACGACGTCTATAACAACGGTTCGACCGTCAATACGACGATCACCAACGCTACCGGCGGTAATTTCGAAAACCTGGCAACCAACCCTACGCCAGCGACCACCACCATCACCGACTCTATCGATACCACCACTGTCACTCTGACGGCGGATCCATCGGTCGTTGAAGGCGGCAACATCACCTACACCGCGACGCTGACCAATCCGGCGCAAACCGCCGTGACCGTCACTTTGAGCAACGGTCAGACCATCGTTATCGAAGCGGGCAAGTCCAGCGGAACTGTAGTTTTCGAAACTCCAGCTAACGACGTTTACAACAACGGCTCGACCGTCAACACGACGATCACCAACGCCACTGGCGGTAACTTCGAAAACCTGGCAACCAACCCAGCGCCAGCAACCACTACCATCACCGACTCGATCGATACCACTACCGTCACCCTGACGGCGGATCCATCGGTCGTTGAAGGCGGCAACATTACTTACACCGCCACGTTGACCAACCCGGCGCAAACTCCGGTCACCGTGACGCTGAGCAATGGCCAGACCATCGTTATCGAAGCGGGTAAATCTGCGGGCTCGGTGGTTTTCGAAACCCCAGCTAACGACGTCTATAACAACGGTTCGACCGTCAACACGACAATCACCAACGCCACCGGCGGTAACTTCGAAAACCTGGCGACCAACCCAGCTCCAGCGGTGACCACCATCACCGACTCGATCGACACCACCACCGTCACCCTGACGGCGGACCCATCGGTCGTTGAAGGCGGCAACATCACTTACACCGCTACGCTGACTAACCCGGCGCAAACTGCGGTGACTGTGACGCTTTCGAATGGCCAGACCATCGTCATCGAAGCGGGTAAATCTGCGGGCTCGGTGGTTTTCGAAACCCCAGCCAACGACGTCTATAACAACGGTTCGACCGTCAATACGACGATCACCAACGCCACTGGCGGTAACTTCGAGAATCTGGCGACCAACCCTACGCCAGCGACCACTACCATCACTGATTCGATCGACACCACTACCGTCACGTTGACGGCGGACCCGTCAGTCGTTGAAGGCGGCAATATCACCTATACCGCGACGTTGACCAACCCAGCGCAAACCGCAGTAACCGTGACGCTGAGCAACGGCCAGACGATCAACATCGAAGTCGGCAAGTCCTCGGGCTCGGTCGTGTTCCACACCCCGGCCAACGACGTCTATAACAACGGCTCGACCGTCAATACGACGATCACCAACGCCACTGGCGGTAACTTCGAGAATCTGGCGACCAACCCTACGCCAGCGACCACTACCATCACTGATTCGATCGACACCACTACCGTCACCCTGACGGCAGATCCATCGGTCGTTGAAGGCGGAAACATCACTTACACCGCTACGCTGACTAATCCAGCGCAAACGGCTGTGACGGTTACCTTGAGCAACGGCCAGACGATCAACATCGAAGCGGGCAAGTCCAGCGGAACTGTAGTTTTCGAAACGCCGGCCAACGACGTCTACAACAACGGTTCGACCGTCAACACGACAATCACCAACGCCACTGGCGGCAACTTCGAGAACCTGGCGACCAACCCAGCTCCAGCGGTGACCACCATCACCGACTCGATCGACACCACTACCGTCACGTTGACGGCGGACCCGTCAGTCGTTGAAGGCGGCAATATCACTTACACCGCTACGCTGACCAATCCAGCACAAACTGCTGTGACGGTCACGCTGAGCAACGGCCAGACGATCAATATCGAAGCGGGCAAGTCCAGCGGAACTGTAGTTTTCGAAACGCCGGCCAACGACGTCTACAACAACGGTTCGACCGTCAACACGACGATCACCAGCGCCACCGGTGGTAACTTCGAAAACCTGGCAACCAACCCAGCTCCAGCGGTGACCACCATCACCGACTCGATCGATACCACAACCGTCACCCTGACGGCGGACCCATCGGTCGTTGAAGGTGGCAACATCACCTATACCGCGACGTTGACCAACCCAGCGCAAACCGCAGTAACCGTGACGCTGAGCAACGGCCAGACGATCAACATCGAAGTCGGCAAGTCCTCGGGCTCGGTCGTGTTCCACACCCCGGCCAACGACGTCTATAACAACGGTTCGACCGTCAATACGACGATCACCAACGCCACTGGCGGTAACTTCGAAAACCTCGCAACCAACCCAGCGCCAGCAACCACCACGATCACCGACTCGATCGACACCACTACCGTTACCCTGACGGCGGATCCATCGGTCGTTGAAGGCGGCAATATCACTTACACCGCCACGCTGACCAATCCAGCGCAAACCGCAGTAACCGTGACGCTGAGCAACGGCCAGACGATCAACATCGAAGCCGGCAAGTCCTCGGGCTCGGTCGTGTTCCATACTCCGGCCAACGACGTCTACAACAACGGCTCGACCGTCAACACGACGATCACCAACGCTACCGGTGGCAACTTCGAGAACCTGGCAACCAACCCTACGCCAGCAACCACCACGATCACCGACTCGATCGACACCACTACCGTCACTCTGACGGCAACCCCTTCAGTCGTTGAAGGCGGCAACATTATTTACACCGCTACGCTGACCAACCCAGCGCAAACCGCTGTGGCGGTCACGCTGAGCAACGGCCAGACGATCAACATCGAAGCCGGCAAGTCCTCAGGCTCGGTCGTGTTCCATACCCCAGCCAACGACGTTTACAACAATGGTTCGACCGTCAACACGACGATCACCAACGCCACTGGCGGTAACTTCGAAAACCTGGCAACCAACCCAGCGCCAGCAACCACTACGATCACCGACTCGATCGACACCACTACCGTCACCCTGACGGCGGATCCTTCGGTCGTTGAAGGCGGCAACATTACTTACACCGCTACGCTGACTAACCCGGCGCAAACCGCGGTAACCGTGACGCTGAGCAACGGCCAGACGATCAACATCGAAGCCGGCAAGTCCTCGGGCTCGGTGGTGTTCCACACCCCCGCCAACGACGTCTATAACAACGGCTCGACCGTCAACACGACGATCACCAACGCTACCGGCGGTAACTTCGAAAACCTGGCAACCAACCCAGCGCCAGCGACCACTACGATTACCGACTCGATCGACACCACCACTGTCACCCTGACGGCGACCCCTTCGGTCGTTGAAGGCGGCACCATTATTTACACCGCCACGCTGACCAACCCGGCGCAAACCGCTGTGGCGGTCACGCTGAGCAACGGCCAGACGATCAACATCGAAGCCGGCAAGTCTTCGGGCACGGTCGTGTTCCAAACGCCGCCGAACGACGTTTACAACAACGCGTCGACTGTCAGCACGACGATCACCAAGGCAACCGGCGGTAATTTTGAGAACCTGGCGGCGAATCCGGCCGCTGCAGTGACGAGCATCACCGACTCGATCGACACCACCACCGTGACCCTGAGTGCGCCAAGTGCGGTCAACGAAGGCGGCACCATCACCTACACCGCCACCTTGAGCAACAAGGCTGGCAGCGACATGGTGATCACCCTGGATAACGGCTCGACGATCAAGATTGCCAAGGATTCCTTGGTGGGCCAGGTGACCGTCAATGCGCCAGGCGATGACGTGTTCATCGACAAGAGCACCCAGACCGTCAAGATCGCCGGCACTACCGGCGGCAATTTCGAAAACCTCAGCGTGACGCCGGGCGGCGCCACCACCGTGGTCAACGACACCATTGATACGGTGAGAATCCTCCTGACCGCCACCGGCAGCGTCGGCGAGAAAGGCAACATCGTCTACACCGCCACCCTGGTCGACAAAGACGGTCATACCGTCAATAACGTCGGCAAGACTGTGGTGGTCGAGCTGGATAACGGCAAGACCATCAGCATTGCCGACGGCCAGAGTTCCAGCACTGCCACCGTTGTCGCGCCTAACGATGTGTACGCCGGCAACCAGACGGTGACTGCGGCCATCAAGGGCGTAACCGGTGGGGAGCAGTTCGAGAACCTGGTGCCGGTCAAGGATCCGGTGAGCACCACCGTATACGACACACCGGGCACCACCGACCTGACGACCGTCACCCTGAGCGCGCCAAGTGCGGTCAACGAAGGCGGCACCATCACCTACACCGCCACCTTGAGCAACAAGGCTGGCAGCGACATGGTGGTCACCCTGGATAACGGCGCCACGATCAAGATCGCCAAGGATTCCCTGGTCGGTCAGGTGACCGTCAATGCGCCAGGCGATGACGTGTTCATCGACAAAAGCACCCAGACCGTGAAGATCACCGGCACTACCGGCGGTAATTTCGAGGGCGTCACCATCACCCCGGGCGGCGCAACCACCGTCGTCAACGACACCATCGATGACGTCACCGTGTCGCTCAAAGCCAACGGCTCGGTCAGCGAAGGCGGCCTGATCACTTACACCGCGTCCCTGGTCGACAAGAACGGCAATGCCGTAACCAACGTCGGCTCCGACCTGGTGGTGAAGTTGAATAACGGCTCGACCATTACCATCGGCAACGGCCAGTCCAGCAACACCGCGACCACCACTGCGCCTAACGATGCGTACGTCGGCGCCAACGACGTGACTGCCAAGATCACCGGCGTGGTCAGCGGCGGCGACAAGTACGAGCATCTGATCGTCGACGGCAGCACCGTGACCACCAAGGTGACGGATGTGATCAACAACACCACCATCAGCATTACCGGCGACGCGTCGGTGACTGAAGGCGGCACGGCGAACTACACCCTGACCCTGAGCAACCCGGCGCAAACCGATGTGACCGTGACGCTCAAGTACAGCGGCACCGCCACCGATGGCTCGGATTTCACTGGCGTGTACACCGTGAAGATCCCGGCTGGCGCCAGCAGCGTGCCGTTCACCATCGGCACGATCGACGACAAGATCACCGAGCCGACAGAAACGATCGTCATCACCATCGATAAAACCACCGGCGGCAACTTCGAAAACCTGGTGGTCGGCAATGGCAGCGTCAGCACCAACATCATCGACAACGACGCGCCGCCGGTCATCGACCTGGATGCCAACAACTCCAGCGGCGCCACCGGTGCCGACTACAAGACCTCGTTCACCGAAGGCGGCACGGGCGTGTCGATTGCTGACACTGACATCAAGATTACCGATCCGGACAGTACTCAACTGACCGGCGCCACGGTGGTCTTGACCAACACTCAGCAGGGCGATTCGCTGAACTACACAGGCGTTACCGGCATCACTGTGACCCCGACCACAGACCCTGCCACCGGCAAGATCACGCTGACCCTGACCGGTACGGCGTCGCTGGCTGACTACATGCAGCAGATCAAGAACATCACGTTCACCAACAACAGCCACGACCCGAGCACCACGCCGCGGACCATCACCGTGACCGTGACCGATGGCGGCAATTACTCCAACGTCGCTACCGCCACGGTCAACGTAGTGGCGGTCAACGATGCGCCAGTGGCAACCGGCAGCGCCGTGACCGGCACCGAAGACACGCCGCTGGCGCTGACCTGGGCCAACTTCGGCGTGACCGATGTGGACTCGCCACAAGCCAGCCTTGGCGTGAAGATCACCGACCTGCCGGTGGCCGGCAAGCTGCAATACCTGGCGGCAGATGGCGCCACCTGGACCAACGTGACCGCCGGCCAGACCTTCACCAAGGCGCAGATCGACGGCGGCCAGTTGCGCTTTATGCCCAACGCCAACGAGTCCGGCACCGACGGTTATGGCGGCACCGGTATTGGCAACAAGCAGGCCGATTACGCGCAGTTCAAGTTCCAGCCTACCGACGGCAAGGACCTGGGCACCAGCGCCACGGTGAAAGTCGATATCACACCGGTCGCCGACGCACCGACCCTGAATGTGGCTGACAACAACGTCAATTCGGTGGGCTTGCTCAAACAAAGCTGGAACAGCATCGCCGGCATCGGCACCAACGGTAACGGCGCGGCCCCGGCCGACCTGAAAAACGCCATTGATAACGCCGGCACGCCCAACAGCAGCGGGATTGTGACCAACGTCGAATCCACCGCCAACGTGGCGGCGGGTGCAGGCTCGAAGATCTCCGGCCTCATGTACATGGAAGCCGGCAAGTCCTACACCTTCAGCGGCACCGGCGATGACAGCCTGGTGATCAACGTCGGCGGCAAAGACGTGGCCAGCGCGCAATGGGGCACCAACAGTGGCAAGTTCAGCGGCTCGATCACCCCGACCGTCAGCGGCTACTACAGCATCGAGATTTACCACGCCAACCAGTCCGGCCCGGGCAGCTATGACGTCAACCTGTCGATCAACGGCGCAGCGGCCACAGACCTGAGCACCAGCGGCGCGGCGTTGTACACCGGCATCACTGACCTGACCAACGCCGGCGTGACCGTGTCCGACCTGCATGGCAGCAACGGTGACGGTTACTACGTGGGCTACAAGCTCAACGAAGGCCAGGAAAACGGCACCGTGAAGCTGTCCAAAGTCACCACCGCGCTGACCGATACCGACGGCTCGGAAACCCTGAGCGTGAAGATCAGTGGCGTACCGGCAGGCTCGGTGCTAACCGACGCGTCCGGGCACACCTTCACCGCGACCAAAACCGTGGGCGAAGTCAACGTCACCGGCTGGGACCTGAGCACCCTGACCATCAAGCCGCCGACCTACTACAGCGGCCAGTTCAACCTGACCGTCACCTCGACGTCCACCGAAAGCCTCGGCGGTTCGGCCATCACCACCGCGCAATTGCCGGTGACGGTGTACCCGGCCACCTACAGCGCGATCACGGGCACCTCGGGCAGTGACGCGATTACCGGCACCGATGGCAACGACATCGTCGTGGCCGATATCGGCGGCCTGAACGTGGTGCAGGGCAAGAACTACAACATCGCGTTTATGGTGGACAGTTCCGGCAGCATGAGCACCGCGTCGATCAACGCGGCAAAGGCTTCGTTGACCTCGGTGTTCAGCTCGCTCAAAGACAGCCTGGGCGCCAACACGTCGGGGACTGTGAATATTTTCCTGGCGGATTTCGATACCCAGGTGAACAAGTCGGTCGCCATCAACCTCAACGATCCAAACGCCCTGACCTTGCTCAAGGCAGTGCTGGACTCGATGGCGTCGGGTGGCGGTACCAACTATGAAGACGTGTTCAAGACCACGGCCAACTTCTTCCAGAGCGGCCTGGCTACCGGCAACAGCGGTGCCACCAACTTGACCTACTTCATCACCGACGGCAAGCCGACCTATTACCAGAGCGGCGAGCAGACCAACCCGACGATTTACAACGTGAAGCTCGACGACTTGGTGACCACGTCCAACTACACACTGGGCACGACGTTCAGCAAATACCTGGATAACACCCACTACTTCAGCGTCGACTCCTCGGGTGCGGCCCAGTTGCAAACCTGGAATGGCTCGCGCTGGGTGGTTAACAACCTGGGCACCCTGCACGCCCAGGGTGACGGCACCTACGAGCTGTCCAACCTGAGCGGTACCGGCAGCAGCACCGACTCGGCGACGCTGAGCAACGCCAAAAGCGCCTTTGCCTTGCTGGGCGGGTTGTCGCAAGTGGAAGCCATCGGCATCAACAGCGACGTCACCCTCAGCGACCTGAAGCCTTACGACAGCGATGGCAAGCCGCAAAGCAACATCGACCCGAAAGACCTGGCCAACGCAATTCTCGGCCACACCGAAGCAACGCTGCCGGGTAACGACACCATCAGCGGTGGCGACGGCAACGACATCATCTTCGGCGACCTGGTGAGCTTCAGCGGTATTACCGGTGAGGGTTACAACGCACTGCAGGCCTTTGTTGCACAGAAGACCGGCGTGGCGGTCACGGCAGTGACCACCTCGAACGTGCACCAGTACGTCACCGAGCATTACGCGGACTTCGATGTGTCCGGCGCCAAGGACGGCAACGACACGCTGCTGGGCGGCGCGGGTGATGACATCCTGTTCGGCCAGGGCGGCAATGACTACCTGGACGGCGGCAAAGGCAATGACATCTTGCTGGGCGGCACCGGTGACGACACCTTGATCGGTGGTCCGGGCAACGACATCCTGATCGGTGGTTCGGGTGCCGACACCTTCGTGTGGAAAGCGGGTGACCTGGGCAACGATGTGATCAAGGACTTTAAAGCCTCGGAAGGTGACCGGATCGATCTCAAGGATCTGTTGAAGGGTGAGACGGACAGCACCATCGACAACTACCTCAAGATCACCACGGTAGACGGCGTGTCGACCCTGCAAATCAGCAGTGAAGGCAAGCTCAACGCAGCGGGCGGCGTGGCCAATGCCGATGTGACGATCAAGCTGGAAGGCAACGATTGGTCTCACACCAGCATCAACTCGCTGATCAGTGGTGCCGACCCGACCATCAAGATCGATCACACCGCCTAAGACGCGATGAACCGGCCGCCCACTCGGGCGGCCGATTTATTTGGCTGATGCGTCGCTGGCCCTCACGGGCGGTTGCATCGCATACTCGCGCTCATAAACACACCATTGACCTATGCTGGTGAACGCGTGTGGCTCATTTTCGAGGGTTTCTTATGTTTTACGTGCAACGTGATGCACAGGGTGCACTGAGTCGCGTGGAGGCCGCCGCCTTTGCCGAATCAACTGAAACCCTGCCGGCCGATCACCATGAGATTCAGGCCTGGTACGCCAACGAAGTGGTAGAAACCAGCCTGGCGCAGCTCAAGCAAAGCGACCTGGAGATGATTCGGGTGCTGGACGACTTGATTCAGGTGCTGACGCGCAAGGGCGTGATCAGCGTGACAGACCTGCCGCCGGCGGCGCAGGCCAAGCTGATGGACCGTACCCACGCGCGGGAAGCGTTGGGCGGGTTGAGCCACCTGATCAATGATGAAGAGACTGGTTTGATCTGATTTAGTTAGGCACACCGAATCTAAATCGGGGCAGGCTTTTGTGGGAGCTGGCTTGCCCGCGATGCAGGCACCTCGGTGTATCAGGCGGACCGAAGTGATGCTATTGCAGGCAAGCCAGCTCCCACACAAGCGAGTGCCCCGTTAGGTCTGGATTATTTCCAGGGCGCCGGTTCACCGAACAGCTGGCCCTGCACACCGAAAATCCCCATCTCGCGAATCACCTTCAGCTCACCCTCGGTTTCCACACGCTCGGCAATCAATGGCAAGTCGATGCTGTGGGCCGCACGCTGGATCGCCTCGATAAACAGGCGTTTGTCGCTTTCCTGATCGATGGCGCGGATGTAGCTGCCGTCGATTTTCAGGTACGCCAGGCCCAGCCGTGCAAGGTTGCCGATCATGCTGAAACGCCCACCAAAGCGCTGCAGGCTCAGAGAGAAGCCCAGCTCGCGCAGGCGCTGGGTCAACTGCTCCAGCAGCGCCTGCTCCGGCAATTGTTCTTCACCGATTTCCAGGGTCAGGCGCGGGCCCAGGTTGCTGTGCTGGCGCAGCAGCTCAAAAATCCGATTCAGCGCCTGAGCATCCTGCAAAGTCGCGGCAGACAGGTTCAGCGCCAGGCTATGGCTGTGGCCGGCCATTTGCTTGAGTACCTGCTCAAGCATCAAGCGGTCCAGACGCGCCGTCCAGCCGAAGCGCTCGAGCCACGGCAGGAAACGTCCGGCAGGTATCGTGTGGCCGTCTTCATCCTGCAAGCGCGACAGCACTTTGTAGTGCAAGACCAGCTGCGGGTCCTGGCTGGCGACGACCGGTTGGAAGTACAGCTGGAAACGCTGCTGGGTCAGGGCCTGGTCGAGCAGTGTGTGCCACGCATGGTGATCGTCGCCGACGCTGGCGGCGGCGCTATGGTCGAGGCACACCCAGGTGGTGTCGCCCTGCCCTTCGGCCTGGGCCAGGGCTTGGTCAGCCAGGGTCAACAGGGCTTGAGGCGAATCGCCATGGTTAAACGGTGCCAGGCCGATATAGGCAACCGGCGTGACATCACTGGCGCCAGTGGCCTGCAGGCTGAGCAACGTGGTCTCAAGGTTCTGCGCCAGTTGCAGCGCTTCTTCACGCACCAGCCCCGGCGCCAGTACCGCAAACTCACCGCCGCGGATACGGGTGACGAGGTTGTGGGTTTCCGGGTACGGCTCGCACTCGCGCAGCAGCTGTTCGCCGACCGCTTGCAGCAATTGGTCGGTACGCTGGCCACCGAGGCGCTGGTTGAGACCGGCCAGGTCCTTGACCCGCAGCAGCAGCAGATAGCCGGAGCTGGTCTCTTCCGGGTGACTCACGCGGGCGTTGAGCTGCATTTCGAAATAACGCCGGTTGGCGAGGCCGGTGAGGTTGTCTTGATAGGACTCGATGCGCAGTTTTTCGCTGCGCTCGGCCTGCTCCTGGAACAGCGCCTTGAGCTTTTCCACCATCTGGTTCATGGCCTGCACCACGCGGCGCAGTTCCGGCGTGCGCGGCAGGTCGGGCAAGCTGAGGAACTCGCGGCGGGCAATGGCGTGGGACTGCTTGACCATGTAGTCCAATGGCTTCAACTGCCGGCGCAGCAATAACGCGCCAAGCACCGCACTGACCGCGCCGCACAGCAACAGCCAGCCGAGGCTGCCCAGGGCGCTCTGCCAGAGTTTGGCCAGGGCGAACATCGGGTGACTGACCACCTCCACGCGCGCCGCCTGCTCCCAGCCGCGATTGACCAGCGCATCGCCACCCGCCGGCTCCAGGCCGATCAATTTCACGAACCAGTTGGGCACACCGTTGTTGTCGGGAATGCCGCTGCGCTCGACGATGGTTTTATCCGTGGCCAGGTCCACCACGCGGATGCTCGCGTAATAGCCGCTGTCGAAGATTGAGCTGACCAGCAGTTCGACCATGGCCGGGTCGTCGATATTGGGCGTCAGCGACAATGCCAGTGCCGTCGCCGCATCCTGCGCGTGGGAGCGAAGCTGGTTGACGTATTGGGTGCGCGAGCTTTCCAGGCTGACCATGAAGCTGCCACTGAAGGCGACCACGAGGAACAGACAGATTGCGATCAATAGTTGTTTGAACAGAGACATCCGATCAGTTACTCCTAGTTGGCAGGCTCGGCCGGGAAGCCTTCGGCACGCATTTTTCTCAACACATCCTGCCAGCGCGACAAGCGTTTGGTATCACCGACTTTCGTGTTGCCCTTGGCGCCGGGCAGGTACAAACCCTCGGCGTTGAAGGAATACACGGGAATCAGGTCGGTACGGCGAGTGGCGGGCAGGATCTCGTCCATCAGGCTATCGAGCACCAGCGGGATGGCGTTGGGGGTCGAATAATAAGTCAGCACCATGTGCGCGCGATTCTGCCGCAAGGCCTTGACGTAAGTAATGCGCAATTTGTCGCTGGAAACGCCCAGGTGACGCAGGCTGAAATACTTGGCGATTGCATAGTCCTCACAATCTCCGGCACCTTTCCACAGGGCTTCGATGGGCGTCTCCCAATAATCGACCACGTGCCACAGGTCGATGTCTTCCACGTACGTCATTTGTTTGTTGAAGAACAGATTGACGACCTTGAGCTGCTCCTGCTCGTCGACTTGCTTTTGGGTCGCCAGCAACCGCTGCCAGGCGTCAATTCGCTGCTGGCCCTCACCCAGCGGACCGTACAAGGCGGTGGCTTTGCGGCTGATCTGAGAGAAATCCCAATCGGCATGCAGCCCGCCGAGCATCAAGCCAGCCAACAGAATCGCTGAAAATAGCCAGCTGAGGATTCGAGAGGGAATAAAACTTACCGCCAAGGCGTTCAGTCCGTGGAGAGAGACGGAATTTCAAAGGATGGTGAAGCCTCAACCCACAAAAAACAATGGCACAGTGCAATCATTCATGCGTGGGCGAAGTTCATGACCCGCCGCTGTGGGATGCACAAAGTACAGCTTGTAAGCCCTTACAAACGGAAACTTTGGCTGTTTGACAAGCGTGTGGGCCATCTTTAGTGTGCATTGGATCCAATTAAACACACTCCATTCAACAATAAGGAGGATAGCGTAACCGTGACGCAGAAGCCGAACCCTTTAAGCAGCATCAAAATCAGCGGGCCTATTCCCGCCCACCTTGCTCGCGCCGTTATTGAAGAAACCTTGCGCAATGCCATTCTCGACGGTCGACTGCCCTGTGGCACCGCGATGCGCCAGCAAGAGCTCGCCAGCCTGTTCGGTGTCAGCCGCATGCCCGTGCGCGAAGCTTTGCGCCAGCTGGAAGCCCAGTCTTTGCTGCATGTGGTGACTCACAAGGGCGCCGTGGTTGCACCGTTGATCGAAGACAATTCGGCTGAAACCTATGCCCTGCGCATGCTGCTGGAATCCGAAGCGCTGCGCCTGTCGATCCCGTTGCTCACCGACGCCGACATTGCCCAAGCCGACGCCTTGATCAAAGCGCTGGAGCAGGAGAAAGACTACGCCGAGATCGGCCGTCTCAATCGTCTGTTTCACATGGCGCTTTATAGCAAGGCACCCAACCAGCGTTTGCTCAAGTTGGTTGAACACGGCTTGAATGAGGAAGAACGCTTTCTGCGCTTCAACCTCGAAGCGATGGGGCTGGGCGAGACGTCCCAGGAAGATCACCGTGAACTGCTGAGCCTGGTGGCCCAGAAGAAAACCGACGAGAGCATCCTGACGTTGCGCAACCACCTGATGCGCGGCATGGAGGTTATCTCTACCTACCTCAGCGGTCTTGAAGCCGCCGCAACACCCGACACGCAGTAAGTTTTACCGCGCTCGTTGTAGATCCTTATACGGTGAAGGCCCCTTTCTGTGCGGAAGGGCCCCCACGGTATACATCGCATATTTATTGATGCCTGGCTAACTTAAAGAAACGTCCCACTTCGATTCAAGCAAGTTACTTACAACACACTGTATCTCGAAAAAATATCTAATACTTTCATCATCTCGCTCAACCGTTTAATCAGCTTACTATCGCGACCTAATACAACAACCATTTTATTTTGCTGCGCAGCTTAGTCTCGTTCTCGCTGCGCGCGGGGCCTGGCTATGCGCCACGCCAGCACGTCCAATTGTAAATACCATCCTGTTTTCAGAGCAGCGCAATAACTTATAGGCATCAACCATGCATCAACACTTACTTGAACAAAAGAAACTGCAGCTGTGCCGCCATCCGTTATTTAAAGAAATAACTTCACTGACCAAGTTACAGCGTTTCATGCAACACCATGTATTTGCCGTTTGGGATTTTATGAGCCTGACCAAACGCTTGCAGCAGGACCTGAGCGGCACGCAGTTACCCTGGCTGCCGCCCCTCGACCCGCAAGCGACGCGCCTCATCAATGAAATCGTGCTCGGCGAAGAGTCCGATGAACATCCCGCACAGGGCCATTGCAGCCACTTCGACCTGTACCTGCAAGCGATGGCCGAAGTAGGCGCTGACACCCGCGTCGTCCGGCGCTTCATTGAGCTGCAGCGTCAAGGGACCGAAGCCAGCACAGCCTTGCATCAGGTCGATGCGCCGCCAGGCGTAGCCCGCTTTGTCGAAAGCACGTTGCAGATCGCCTTGAACGCGCCCACCCATGGCGTAGCGTCCGCCTTCCTGCATGGACGCGAGAGTGTCATTCCCTCCATGTTCGCGTGCATTCTACGCGGCGATGTATTCAAGGGCCGCCAGGCGCCGACCTTCTGCTACTACTTGAACCGTCACATCGAACTGGACACGCAAGGGCACGGGCGCGCCGCAGAGGCGCTACTCCAGCGCCTGATCGGTACAGACCCGACTCGCCAACGCCAGGCCGATGAGATAGCTCTGGGCGCGGTGCACAGCCGCCTCCGCTTCTGGGACGACGTGCGCGCCTCGCTGCAAGAGACGCAGCCATGAACGCCGCCGACTATCGCTCCTTCGCCGACGACTGGGAACGCCGTGCAACCCTGCGCACACGTCCGCGGCGCATGCTGGAAAACGACGACAGACTCATCTACCCCGCGAGCCGCCAGCCCCTGGTGCTGAGCGCGACCTTCCTTGAGCATTGCTCGCAGTGGCGCGACTTCGTGCTGGTGCAAAGCTTCTACAAATTCCTCAATGACGTGGTGATCTTCGAAACCGAGATCGTCGACAAGACCGCTCGCAGCATTGCCAAGAATCGCTTCTCGCTGTCCTTCCCCCTCGCCTGTCGCTACGACGCAATGACTGTCGTGGTCGATGAGGATTACCACGCGCTGGTCGCGCTGGATTTCCTGCAACAAACCGTGAACATGACGGGCCTGCAACCGCTCGACTTGCCCGGCCAAATCGAGCTGAGCCATGCCTTGCCCGCCGCGCAGGCATTGGCACCGCCGCACCTGCGTGACGCCGTGGAGTTGATTGGCGTGGCCATCGCCGAGAACACCATCACCCATGACGTCGCGGCGTTTGCCAAGGATGACAGCGTCAAACCGTCCATACGCGGCTTGATGGCCGACCACTTGTTCGATGAAGGTCGCCATGCACAGTTCTGGACCCACCTGGTGCGTATCTACTGGCAGTCGGCAAACCCGGCCGACCGCGACAGCATCGCGGCCACCCTGCCGGCCTTCTTGACGCATTACCTGACCAACGACCTGCAGAAAGCTTTCGATCTGCAGTTGATCGAACACCTGGACGTCAGCGCCGACGTTCGCCGTGCGCTACAAGACGAAGTCGCAGCGCTGCACTTTCCCATCACCCGCCAGCACCCGCTGCTTGGCAATATCATGGGTTTTCTGCACCACAGCGGTGTGCTGAACACCCCGAGCGTCGCCCTGGCCCTGAGCACCTATTTACCCGAATCGGGGAGGCAGCCATGAGGCGCTTGAACATGGGATGGAGCGGCACCAGCAAAGCCTTGGAAGCGATCAGGCAAACGCTGGAGCAAAACGGACACGTCACAGTGACGGAGTCCCTCGACGTCATGATTGAAGACGGCAGCCAACCGCTGCGCGTGCCTGCCGATAATACCCAGCGGATCAGCCTGCGACTGGGCATTGGCCCGGTGTCTGAACATGGGCTTCCTGCGGTGCAATTGCGCTGCTATGACCAAACCCGCCGCGTACTGGCGATATGCGACATCACCGAAGAACCCAGCGGCAACGGCGAGCGATTGCGCCGCCATGCGACGAGTGCGCTGGTGGAATGGGTAGCCTCGCTGGTCAGTCAATTCTCGCGAGACCCTACGTTTTTTTCGGCGACAATCGTCGCTAATGCCTGGCCTGAGCAAGGCCTTCATGGGCTTGAAGGATTGGCGTTCCTGCATCGATTCAACCGTACTTCGCAGCCGGCACTGTTACAGGCTGCACAGGTGCCAATGATCGAGCGGCTACAGGCCAGTCTTCATTCCTTTGCTGAACGACCGGCGCTGAACATCGCGGGCAGCGTGCTGACCTACCGTCAATTACTGCATCGCGCCGTGTCGATCCAGCAAAGCCTGAGTCCCCTGCTGCTGCACGCGCAGACGCCAGCGGTGATCGGCGTGTGCGTGGAAAAATCCGTTGATCTGTATGCCAGCATTCTGGCGGTGCTGGGTTGCGGCGCGGTGTACCTGCCACTGGCACCCGATCATCCGCCGCAACGCCAGCGCGCCATGCTGCAAAGCAGCAACGCCAGGGTGTTGGTGGTAGAGGGTCAGCACCCTTTGCGCGACAATTTCGTTACCCTGAATGTCAGCACTGTCGACCTGACCTGTGCCGACATCACACGCCCGCTGATGCAGCATCGTCCCAGCAGCGAGGCAC
Organism: Pseudomonas sp. LBUM920; assembly: GCF_003852315.1. Taxonomy (NCBI): domain Bacteria; kingdom Pseudomonadati; phylum Pseudomonadota; class Gammaproteobacteria; order Pseudomonadales; family Pseudomonadaceae; genus Pseudomonas; species Pseudomonas edsoni (SeqCode). The sequence goes on along the minus strand of NZ_CP027762.1, from coordinate 134,625 downwards.
CCTGCGTGGCGCTTTTCACCTCAGGCACCACCGGCCAACCGAAAGGCGTGTTGCTCAGCCAACGCAACCTTGCGCATTTCACCGCCTGGCTAGGCGCCTGTATGTCGTTGGACGAGCACAGCCGCGTGCTGCAGTTTTCGCCGCTGAGTTTTGACTCATCGCTGATCGACATCTTCCCCGCCCTGATAGCCGGCGCCGAGTTGGTCGTCCCGAGCGAGGGCCAACGGCACGATCCTCAGCAACTGGTCGAGCTGATTCGCCAACAGGGCATCAGCCACGCGTTTCTGCCGCCGGCGCTGCTGAGCATTCTGCCGCTGGATCAGCCCTTGGGTTTGACTCACTTGATGACCGGCGGTGATGCCTGCGAGCCGCATGTGATCGAGTGCCTGGCGAGCCAATGCCACCTGCACAATTTCTACGGCCCTACCGAGACGACGGTACTGGTCACCCACCGAACGTTCCAGCCCGGTGACAGCACACGCAATCTTGGGCGCCCCATTGCCAACAGCCAGGTGCTGATCCTCGACGACGACCTGCACCCGGTGGATGAACAGGTGATGGGCGATCTATATATCGTCGGCCCTGGCCTGGGCCTTGGGTATGTGAGCGCGCCGCAGGGGGTCGACAGCCCGTTTGTTGAGCTGACACAGCCGGACGGCCGATCAGTGAGGGCATACCGCAGTGGCGACCGGGCGAAATGGACGGCCGACGGTATCGAACTGGGCGGTCGGCGGGATGATCAGGTGAAGATCCGCGGCTTTCGGGTCGAGCCCCAGGAGATTGAACAATGCCTGCGCAGCAGTCGGCTGTTTCGCCAAGTGGCTGTGCTGATTGATCCTGACCGCAGGATCCTGAGCTTTGCCGCCCAACCTGAACCAGGCGCCAGCATGGCAGGCCTCAAGCACCATGCGCGGCAATGGCTGGCGACCTACATGCAGCCCGAGGTGTGGACAGAATTACCCACTCTGCCACGCACTCACCACGGCAAGATCGACCGTCAGGCCTTGCTGGCGATACCGAAACACGCCACTCCCCGCAACGACTGCAATGCCGCACAAACGCCTCTGCAAATGCGGCTGGTGGCGCTGTGGAGCGAGTTGTTGGCGGTGCCGGATGGCGACATTTCCATCGACGATGGGTTTTTCAACCTGGGCGGCCATTCCATTCTGCTGTCTACCCTGCTGCTGCGTCTGCGCAAAGCGTTTGGCCGCAGCCTTTCACTGAGCAGTTTCTTTGAAGCCCCGACAATTCGTACGCTCTGCGTACTGATGGAAGACGGGGCACTGCCGCATGCACCGTCAGGCCAGGTGGAAAAGGATGCGTCGCAAACGCTGAATATAGAAACGCTGCATGAGGACCGCGCTGGCGATCCGCGCAAGGTGATTGTCACGGGCGCCAACAGTTTTGTCGGCGTGCACCTGGTCGAAGCCTTGTTGGCTGGCGGTGCCCAGGAGGTGGCATGCCTGGTGCGTGAACAGCCGGGGCAGTCGGCGATGACGCGGTTTACCCAGGCATTGCGCGAGTACCGGCTGCAACATCTGGACCTGAGCCGGGTGCAGGTATACGCCGCCGATATGGGCTTGCCCCGGCTGGGCTTGGCTAGCGATGTTTATGAGCACCTCGCCCGAAACCACGGGGTCTTGGTGCACAACGCCGCGCGGGTCAATCATGTGATGGATTACGCCTCACTGGCCCAGGACAACGTCGAACCGATACGTGAGTGCCTGCGCCTGTGTGAAACCCACTGCAAGAAAGTCTTCAATTTCATCTCGACCCTGTCGGCCTGCAGCAGTGTCGACGCCCAGGGAAACATCCTCGAAACGGCGGCTGCAACCACGTTGCCGCTCTACCTCAAGAATGGCTACAACCTCTCCAAGTGGGTCGCCGAACGCTTGCTGCGGCGTGCAGTCGAGCAAGGCGCATGGGTGAACATCTATCGCCCGGGAAACATCTCTTTCAATAGCCGCAACGGCGTCTGCAAGCCGCACAACAACCGCCTGATGATGATGCTCAAGGGTTCGTTGCAACTGGGCCTGGCGCCCCGCCTGCAGGTGAACTTCGACCTGATGCCGGTGGACTTCTTTGCCCGTTTTGTTGCGTTTCACTGCGGCCGCTTCGTTGCAAGCCGAAACGTATTCAACCTGCACAACCCACAGCCTTTGAGCTGGGATCACTACCTTGATGCATTCAGTCAGGCGGGCCACTGCTTCGAGCGAGTGAGCGTGGCGCAGTGGCAGACCGAGCTGCGAACGGTAGGCCCCGATAACGCGCTGTTTGGCGTGTTGGGCTTCTACCTGGATAACCTCGCAGAAGACATCAGCGACATCACGATGATTTGTCACGAGAACGCACGCCAAGGTGTGGAGGCGATGGGCGAGCAGTACCCGTACAAAGACCCGGCGCTGTTGCGCAGAGGCTGCGACCACCTCAAGGCCATCGGCTTTCTCTGACCGTTCAGGACATTTCCATGAATCTGCTGCAACCCGATACATTAATTCGCAACCCGAACGGCACACCGGTGGTGGCGTCTGTTGACGTCGTGTGCGAGGCCGCTGATCTGTGGCGAGTGGTGGGCAATTTTGCAGGCTTTGATGCCTTCGTTCCGGCTCTCTCGCACATCGAAATGACGGGCACAGGCATAGGCGCCTTGCGCACCAAACATTTCCACGATGGCCATTGCGTCGTAGAGCAACTCAACAGCCGCGACGACGACGCCATGTACATGACCTGGACCACACTCTACAACACCTTGGGCGTCGCCCGGCTGTGGGCTGCCATGCAGGTGGAAGCGCTTGGCACAGGATGTTCGCGGGCAACCTGGACGCTCATGGGTGAGCCAGTCGATACCACCCACGCGGCGTTTGAACAGTTTGTGCAGACCTTCGCCGACACGGCCCTGGAGAATGTACGCCAGATGTTCAGCTGATCAGCAGGAGCGAGACGCCTCGCTCCTGCATGAGCCCGGTCAGATTTTGAAGCTGTCGACCAGTTGCTTCAGGCGGCTCGCTTGCTGAGACAGCGCATCGCAGTCCTTCAGCGTTTCGTTGAGGTTGGCCACACCCTGCTGATTCAGCAGGTTGATCTGGTTGATGTCGACATTGAGGGTTTCAACCACAGCGGTCTGCTCCTCGGTAGCCGCCGCGACCGACTGGTTCATGCCATCGATCTCGACGATTCGCTGCGTCACGCTGACCAGGCGCTCGCCGGCCTGGTTGGCCACTTCAACGCTCTCCTCGCTGGAGGTCTGACTGGCGTTCATGGTGGTCACGGCCTCACGCGAGCCCACTTGCAGCGACGTGATCATCTTATGGATCTCTTCGGCGGACTCCTGGGTACGGTGAGCGAGGTTACGCACTTCATCGGCAACCACGGCAAACCCACGCCCGGCTTCCCCGGCACGCGCGGCCTCGATCGCGGCATTGAGCGCCAACAAGTTGGTTTGCTGGGAGATGCCTTTGATCACATCAAGGATGTGGCCAATGTTGTCGGTGCTGGCGTTCAGGGTTTCGATCTGAGTGCAGGACAGGCTGATCTTCTGCGACAGTTCCGACATCGCCAGGATGGTTTTCTCCACCACCTTGCGCCCGTCGTCTGCTTGTTCACTGGCACCACTGGCGTGCTGCGAAGCATCAGCTGCGTTACGCGCGATTTCCTGGGTAGCGGCACCCAGCTCGTTGATCGCCGCGGCCACGCTGTTGGTGCGCGCGCTTTGCTCGTCCGAGCCGATGATCGAGGCGTTGGACGACGCCATCACGCGTTGGGACAGGTCATGCACTTGACGCGTTGCCGAAGACACCTCGGAAATAGAGGCGTGGATACGCTCGACGAACTGGTTGAAAGCGCTGCCCACCTCGCCAAACTCGTCCTTGCTGGTCACGTCCAGGCGGCGAGTCAAATCGCCCTCACCCTGGGCAATGTCCTGCATGGCCACACCCATGGTGGTCAGCGGGCGCAGCAGTACTTGGATCAACAGGCTCAATAACACGGCAATGGCGACGACGGCAATCAACATGGCGATCAATGCCGAAGTACGGAACTTGCCAAGTGGCGCGTAGGCTTTGTCTTTGTCGATCGACAGACCGATGTACCAATCTGCACCGGGCAAACCGCTGATTGGCGTGAACGAAAGAATGCGGTCCTGGCCATTGAGAACAACGTCCTGGCTGACCTTTTCGATACGCAGGTTGGTACCTGGGTAGATGTCCTTGAGGTTTTTCATCACCTGGTCCTGGTCAGGACTGACGATGACCTGGCCATCGGCGCTGACCAGGAACGCATGGCCGATCCCACCGAAGTCTACCGAGTTGATGATCTTCACCAGGGTTTGCAGGCTCAGGTCACCGCCGACCACACCCAACAGCTCACCGTTCTTTTTGACGGGCAGAGCAATGGTTACGATCTGCCCGCCGACTGCGGCCATGTAAGGCGGAGTCAGCATGGTTTTATCGGCAGCCACTGCCTGCTTGTACCAAGGGCGCTGACGCGGGTCGTAATCGTCAGGCATCTTCGCATCAGGACGCTGGGTGAACACCCCGTTGGTTTGCCCGACGTAGGTGAACTGGAAGTTCGAGGTGAACGCTGGCTGATCAACCAAGCCAGGAAGATCGGCCTGGCTGCCCTGATGGGCAACGTTTTGCGCCAGGCTTTCGAGTACCAGAATGCGGCCACTGAGCCAGTTCTGCACACTGCTGGCCGTGAGTTCGCCTGATTGCTGGATAGACGACTCCAGGTTTTGCTTGATAGTGCTGCGCTGCAGGTAGTCGTTGTAAAGCGTGAATAACGCGAACGCGAGAACCACGACGCCTGATGCGGCCAGCAGAATTTTATGACTGAACTTAAGATTCATTTCATCGACTTCTTTTGCCAAAGGGGGATGAGCGTGCCGAGTGGAACATTCCATGTAACGGGATAGGCGGACTCTGCGACCGCTCTATTTCGGTGCACGCATGGCTCGTCAGGCTTTCGGCCAGGCCAGGATAAATCTTAGAAATTTGTGAGAAGCATCCTGATTTTGAGTAGGAAACCGACCGACGGTAGATCGGTAGGCGTCGGCGTTGCAAAATTTTTCAGCCTCCCAGACAATGCGACTAATTATCATTTGTGACGTTTGGCCGAGCCTGTGTGAATGCCGACTACTGAGTACATCCCTTGTGAACGTGTTGTGCAGACGCTTTACAGCACCCATCACAGCTGGCTCAACCGGTGGCTGCGCAGCCGCCTGGGCAATGCGGCGGATGCAGCGGACCTGGCTCAGGACACGTTCGTGCGCTTGCTGCAAAAAACCGAACGCCTGGAACTCAAAGCCCCTCGTGCCTTTCTGCGAAGCATTGCCAGCGGCCTGGTGATTGATCATTGGCGGCGTGAAGACATCCAGCGCGCCTACCTCGAGTCCATCGCCCATCTCCCTGAGGCGTTGGTCCCCAGCGCAGAAACGCGGATATTGGTGCTGGAACTGCTGGAGGAAATCGCCCGCCTACTGGACGGATTGAAGCCGAAAGTACGTAAGGCGTTTCTACTGGCTCAGTGTGATGGGTTGGCGCACAAGCAGATCGCGCTGCAGATGGGGGTGTCGTTGCGAACAGTGGAGCGGTATGTCGCGCAGGCGCTGTATCACTGTTACGTACTGCGTTATGGGGCGTGACTACGATGGATAATGCCGCGCGCTCCGGACCAGATCCTCAGGTGGTCAAGCAGGCCATCGCTTGGGCACTGCGCCTGCGTAATAACCGGGCCAACGTGCGCTTGCATGCACAATGTGTGCGCTGGCGCGAAGCGCATGACGACCATGAATTGGCCTGGCAGCGGGTACAGGCACTGCAGCAGGAATTGAGCAGTCAGATGGCTGCGATCCCCGGCGCGCGCGTCGCCTTGGAAAACGTTTCGCAAGGCGTGGGCCGGCGGCAGGCACTGAAGATGTTGTCTGGCGTCATGTTGGTGGGCTCCGCAGCCTGGTTAAGCCGCGACCTCACCGGCTGGCAGCGCTGGACGTCCGACCTTGCGACCGCCACCGGTGAACGGCGCAGCGTGCAATTGCCGGATGGCGCTCGTTTGCAACTCAACACCGACAGCGCCGTGGACCTGGACTTCAACGCGCAGCAGCGTCTGATCACCCTGGTTCGCGGGGAAATCCTGGTGACGTGCGGCGCGCCTTCTTCGGCGCCACTGCTGGTTCAAACTCGGCACGGCTTGTTCGAAGGTATCGACGGGCGCTTTGCCGTGCGCCAAGACAGCGATTGCACCCGCTTGAGTGTGGTCAGTGGCAACGTGGCCATTCACTCACCACACTCGGCAGACGGACTGTCGACTCAAGTCCACGCAGGAGAGAGCTACCTCGTACATCACACACATGCCACTCTGGCACCGCCGCTGGATATGGACATGGGCGCCTGGGTCGATGGGCTGATCGTGACACGGAACATGCGCCTGGCTGCCTTCCTGTCGGAGGTGGGGCGCTATCGCCCTGGTTATCTGGGTTGTTCGGCAGAAGCCAGCGACTTGCGGTTGTCAGGGGTTTTTCGGCTGGAGAACACGGATAAATTGTTGGCGATCGTTGCACAGACGCTGCCTGTTGAAGTGCGCTACCGCACGCGTTGGTGGGTAAGCCTGGAACGTTCAGCCTGATTTTTCATGTTTTATATGAAGTTTTTTGGCGGTTTTTTTCCGTGAGACCGGCTTAGACAGTAAGCCCTTCAATCAGCCCTCACCGGCCTCCACGGATCTTGATCATGACAGCGCGTTTTCCCGGCAACTCACCGTGCTCTTCCTACCCCCTTTTGGCTAAATCCATCCGTGCGGCATTGCTGTCAACCGCGATGGGCATGGGCGCGGTTCCCATCGCCGGCATGGCTGCGCAAGCAAACATCGAGCAGGTTAACCAGCGCTACGACCTGCCTGCCGGCGCCCTGGGCGAGGTGCTCAATCAATTCGCCCGTCAGGCAGGCATTACCCTCTCCAGCACGCCTGGGCAAACCCAAGGCCGGCAATCAGCCGGGCTGCATGGCGAGTATTCAGCCGAGCAGGGGTTAAATCATCTGCTCACCGGCTCTGGCTTGCAGGCGGTATCGCAAGAGGGTGTCAGCTTTGTACTGGAGACCCAGACGCAGAGCAGCACCTTGACGCTGCCCACCACGGATATCAAAGGCTTCGCCCTGGGTAATGCCTTAGGCAGCATGGAAGGCTACAACGCGACGCATAGCCAAATCGCAACCAAGACCAGCGCCGCATTGCTGGAGACGTCGCAAACCGTTTCCGTGGTGACGCGCGAGCAGATGGACGACCAAGGCTCCCAAACCGTCGCACAAGCCCTGCGTTACACCCCTGGTGTACTGACCAACCCCTATGGCGCGACCCATCGTTATGACTACGTGGCAATGCGCGGTTTTAATGATGGTTCTGTGGACAACATCTACCTTGATGGTTTGAAGTCCATGGGGGATAGCGGCACCTATAGCACCATGCAGGTTGATCCGTATTTTCTCGAGCGCGTGGACATTCTGAAGGGGCCTTCCTCTGTCCTCTATGGACGCAGCTCGCCCGGCGGCCTGGTCGCGCTGACCAGCAAGAAGCCATTGCTGGAGCCCTACCATCAGGTTCAAGCAACTGCAGGCAGTCACGGTCAGCAGGGCATGGGTTTTGACTTCAGTGGACCCGTGGATGACGACAAGCGCATCGCCTATCGGCTTACCGGTTTAGCGGACAAGTCTGATACGCAGTTCGACCACGCCAAAGAAAAGCGCTTAGCCTTGGCGCCGACACTCAACATCGACTTTACCGAAGACACCTCGCTGACACTCCAGGCGTACCTGCAGCATGATCCTGATGGCGGCTATCACGGCGGTATGCCGGCAGACGGCGCATTGCATCAGCGTAATGGCCAGCGCATCTCCAGCCACTTCTTCGAAGGTGAACCTGGAGTAGATGGCTACAAACGTGATCAGCAGTCGTTCGGTTATCAGTTCGAGCATCGATTCAACGACGTGTTTACTGCGCGACAGAACTTGCGCTATCTCGACTCCAAGGTGCAATTGGATCAGGTGTACGCCTATGGCTGGACCACACCGACCAGTAACGAGTTGAATCGCTATTATTCGGGAGGTGATGAGAAGCTGCATGCGTTCATCATCGACAACATGCTGCAGGCGGAATTTTTTACCGGTACCACTCACCATACCGTGCTGATGGGGGCTGATTATCAGCGACGTAAAACGGTGGTGGACTGGACGAGCGGGTCACTGCAGCCAATCAACGCATTCAACCCGGTCTATGGCAACACTGCTATCAGCAATGCCAGCCTGACCAGCTATCTGCGTCGCCTTGAGCAAACTGGCGTTTATCTACAAGACCTTATCGAGATGGATAAATGGCGGTTCTCTCTAGGGCTGCGTCAGGACTGGGTAGAGACGTCCGACGAGAACCGTATCGCTGAAGCGGGTCGACCGCTGGGCACGGAAATTTCTGACAAACGTACCAAACTGACTGGGCGAGCCGGTGCGCTGTATCTGTTTGATAACGGCTTGGCACCCTATGTCAGCTATTCAGAGTCGTTCAACCCGAACTCCTATTCAGACAACGCCGGCAACCCGCTGGCACCCACCAATGGAACGCAATGGGAAGCGGGCTTGAAGTATCAGCCGCCGGGGACGGATAACCTGTTTACAGCTTCCTGGTTTCGCATTGACCAGGAGAACCTGGCGACAAAGCTTCCTCAAGAAAACTTCTATCGCGCAGTAGGTGCGGTTCGCTCGCAGGGACTGGAGTTGGAAGCACATATGCAACTGACCGATAACCTGAAGATCTTGGGCAGCTATACCTTTACCGATATTAAATATTCAAAATCGATGGTCAGTACGCTGAGCTCAGCCGACAACTTGATTGAGAACAAAGGCAACTCCCCCACGCAGGCACCTCGCCATATGGCATCGGTGTGGGCGGACTACACGTTTGATAGCGGCGCCTTTGACGGCTTGCGACTTGGCGGCGGGGCTCGGTACGTCGGCTACAGCTGGGCAGACGCGGAGAACACAATGAAGGTACCCGCCTACACCTTATTCGACGCATCCTTAGGGTATGACTTGGGCAAGATCGGACTCAAAGGCGTAGATGTACGGTTGAACGCGAACAACCTGACCAATGAGACCTATGTAGCGTCCTGTGCCAGCCTGAACTTCTGCTATTTGGGCGAAGAGCGTAATGTCAGTGCGACGGTAAGCTATCAATTCTGATCTGTTAGCGTTTCTGACAAGCCAGTGTCTGCTTTCAGGCACTGGCTTTTTTGTGGGCAGGGTGCAGGGGGATCTGATGTGGCCGGCTCGGGAGGATTTCTCTCAGTCGGCAACAGTCCTCCAAAACGACAAAACCCCTGTCTGCGTTAGCAGACAGGGGTTTCGGAATTTAATCTTGACGATGACCTACTCTCACATGGGGAAACCCCACACTACCATCGGCGATGCATCGTTTCACTGCTGAGTTCGGGATGGGATCAGGTGGTTCCAATGCTCTATGGTCGTCAAGAAATTCTGTGTACCAGTGCGTTGCGCTTGCAACGTGCCGGTGAAATTCATGGACTTCTACATAAACAAAACCCCTGTTTGCGTTAGCAAACAGGGGCTTTGGAATTTAATCTTGACGATGACCTACTCTCACATGGGGAAACCCCACACTACCATCGGCGATGCATCGTTTCACTGCTGAGTTCGGGATGGGATCAGGTGGTTCCAATGCTCTATGGTCGTCAAGAAATTCGGGTACTGAGTCGTGACCATGTGGCCTCGCTTCAGCAAATTGGGTATGTGACAGCTTTCGGTGTTTTGTGAGATTCGAACTTTCGGTTCATTTCGTCTTCACACACCGCAATCTGGTCTCTTTGCTTTTCAGCGCAGAGCATGCAAATTGCTTGGGTGTTATATGGTCAAGCCTCACGGGCAATTAGTATTGGTTAGCTCAACGCCTCACAGCGCTTACACACCCAACCTATCAACGTCGTAGTCTTCGACGGCCCTTCAGGGAACTCAAGGTTCCAGTGAGATCTCATCTTGAGGCTAGTTTCCCGCTTAGATGCTTTCAGCGGTTATCTATTCCGAACATAGCTACCCGGCAATGCCACTGGCGTGACAACCGGAACACCAGAGGTTCGTCCACTCCGGTCCTCTCGTACTAGGAGCAGCCCCTCTCAAATCTCAAACGTCCACGGCAGATAGGGACCGAACTGTCTCACGACGTTCTAAACCCAGCTCGCGTACCACTTTAAATGGCGAACAGCCATACCCTTGGGACCGGCTTCAGCCCCAGGATGTGATGAGCCGACATCGAGGTGCCAAACACCGCCGTCGATATGAACTCTTGGGCGGTATCAGCCTGTTATCCCCGGAGTACCTTTTATCCGTTGAGCGATGGCCCTTCCATACAGAACCACCGGATCACTAAGACCTACTTTCGTACCTGCTCGACGTGTCTGTCTCGCAGTCAAGCGCGCTTTTGCCTTTATACTCTACGACCGATTTCCGACCGGTCTGAGCGCACCTTCGTACTCCTCCGTTACTCTTTAGGAGGAGACCGCCCCAGTCAAACTACCCACCATACACTGTCCTCGATCCGGATAACGGACCTGAGTTAGAACCTCAAAGTTGCCAGGGTGGTATTTCAAGGTTGGCTCCACGCAGACTGGCGTCCACGCTTCAAAGCCTCCCACCTATCCTACACAAGCAAATTCAAAGTCCAGTGCAAAGCTATAGTAAAGGTTCACGGGGTCTTTCCGTCTAGCCGCGGATACACTGCATCTTCACAGCGATTTCAATTTCACTGAGTCTCGGGTGGAGACAGCGCCGCCATCGTTACGCCATTCGTGCAGGTCGGAACTTACCCGACAAGGAATTTCGCTACCTTAGGACCGTTATAGTTACGGCCGCCGTTTACCGGGGCTTCGATCAAGAGCTTCGCGTTAGCTAACCCCATCAATTAACCTTCCGGCACCGGGCAGGCGTCACACCCTATACGTCCACTTTCGTGTTTGCAGAGTGCTGTGTTTTTAATAAACAGTCGCAGCGGCCTGGTATCTTCGACCGGCATGAGCTTACGGAGCAAGTCCTTCACCCTCACCGGCGCACCTTCTCCCGAAGTTACGGTGCCATTTTGCCTAGTTCCTTCACCCGAGTTCTCTCAAGCGCCTTGGTATTCTCTACCCAACCACCTGTGTCGGTTTGGGGTACGGTTCCTGGTTACCTGAAGCTTAGAAGCTTTTCTTGGAAGCATGGCATCAACCACTTCGTTAACTAAAAGTTAACTCGTCATCAGCTCTCGGCCTTAGAATCCCGGATTTACCTAAGATTCCAGCCTACCACCTTAAACTTGGACAACCAACGCCAAGCTGGCCTAGCCTTCTCCGTCCCTCCATCGCAATAACCAGAAGTACAGGAATATTAACCTGTTTTCCATCGACTACGCTTTTCAGCCTCGCCTTAGGGACCGACTAACCCTGCGTCGATTAACGTTGCGCAGGAAACCTTGGTCTTTCGGCGTGGGTGTTTTTCACACCCATTGTCGTTACTCATGTCAGCATTCGCACTTCTGATACCTCCAGCAAGCTTCTCAACTCACCTTCACAGGCTTACAGAACGCTCCTCTACCGCATCACTTACGTGATACCCGTAGCTTCGGTGTATGGTTTGAGCCCCGTTACATCTTCCGCGCAGGCCGACTCGACTAGTGAGCTATTACGCTTTCTTTAAAGGGTGGCTGCTTCTAAGCCAACCTCCTAGCTGTCTAAGCCTTCCCACATCGTTTCCCACTTAACCATAACTTTGGGACCTTAGCTGACGGTCTGGGTTGTTTCCCTTTTCACGACGGACGTTAGCACCCGCCGTGTGTCTCCCATGCTCGGCACTTGTAGGTATTCGGAGTTTGCATCGGTTTGGTAAGTCGGGATGACCCCCTAGCCGAAACAGTGCTCTACCCCCTACAGTGATACATGAGGCGCTACCTAAATAGCTTTCGAGGAGAACCAGCTATCTCCGAGCTTGATTAGCCTTTCACTCCGATCCACAGGTCATCCGCTAACTTTTCAACGGTAGTCGGTTCGGTCCTCCAGTTAGTGTTACCCAACCTTCAACCTGCCCATGGATAGATCGCCCGGTTTCGGGTCTATTCCCAGCGACTAGACGCCCTATTAAGACTCGCTTTCGCTACGCCTCCCCTATTCGGTTAAGCTCGCCACTGAAAATAAGTCGCTGACCCATTATACAAAAGGTACGCAGTCACAGAACAAAGTCTGCTCCCACTGCTTGTACGCATACGGTTTCAGGATCTATTTCACTCCCCTCTCCGGGGTTCTTTTCGCCTTTCCCTCACGGTACTAGTTCACTATCGGTCAGTCAGTAGTATTTAGCCTTGGAGGATGGTCCCCCCATATTCAGACAAAGTTTCTCGTGCTCCGTCCTACTCGATTTCATGACTAAGAGATTTTCGCGTACAGGGCTATCACCCACTATGGCCGCACTTTCCAGAGCGTTCCGCTAATCTCAAAGCCACTTAAGGGCTAGTCCCCGTTCGCTCGCCACTACTAAGGGAATCTCGGTTGATTTCTTTTCCTCAGGGTACTTAGATGTTTCAGTTCCCCTGGTTCGCCCCTTACACCTATGTATTCAGTGTAAGGTAACCATCTTATGATGGCTGGGTTCCCCCATTCAGACATCTCCGGATCAAAGTCTGTTTGCCGACTCCCCGAAGCTTTTCGCAGGCTACCACGTCTTTCATCGCCTCTGACTGCCAAGGCATCCACCGTATGCGCTTCTTCACTTGACCATATAACCCCAAGCAATCTGGTTATACTGTGAAGACAACATTCGCCGAAAATTCGATAATACTCAATTACGAGTAACTCACAAATTTTACCTTAGCCTGATCCGTTACCAGTGAAAGTAACGTTCAGTCTATCTTTCTATCACATACCCAAATTTTTAAAGAACGATCTAATCAAAGACTAGAAATCAACATTCACCATCACCTTGATGGAATGCTCATTTCTAAGCTTTCATAACTTTCAGAAGCAGTAGTGGTGGAGCCAAACGGGATCGAACCGTTGACCTCCTGCGTGCAAGGCAGGCGCTCTCCCAGCTGAGCTATGGCCCCGTATTTCTACAGGCGTTTCCCACACAAAATTGGTGGGTCTGGGCAGATTCGAACTGCCGACCTCACCCTTATCAGGGGTGCGCTCTAACCAACTGAGCTACAGACCCAATTTCGGGCTGCTTCTTATCGTCTTCTTCAATGAATCAAGCAATTCGTGTGGGAACTTATGGAGCAGCTGATGTCGTCGATTAAGGAGGTGATCCAGCCGCAGGTTCCCCTACGGCTACCTTGTTACGACTTCACCCCAGTCATGAATCACACCGTGGTAACCGTCCTCCCGAAGGTTAGACTAGCTACTTCTGGTGCAACCCACTCCCATGGTGTGACGGGCGGTGTGTACAAGGCCCGGGAACGTATTCACCGCGACATTCTGATTCGCGATTACTAGCGATTCCGACTTCACGCAGTCGAGTTGCAGACTGCGATCCGGACTACGATCGGTTTTGTGGGATTAGCTCCACCTCGCGGCTTGGCAACCCTCTGTACCGACCATTGTAGCACGTGTGTAGCCCAGGCCGTAAGGGCCATGATGACTTGACGTCATCCCCACCTTCCTCCGGTTTGTCACCGGCAGTCTCCTTAGAGTGCCCACCATTACGTGCTGGTAACTAAGGACAAGGGTTGCGCTCGTTACGGGACTTAACCCAACATCTCACGACACGAGCTGACGACAGCCATGCAGCACCTGTCTCAATGTTCCCGAAGGCACCAATCTATCTCTAGAAAGTTCATTGGATGTCAAGGCCTGGTAAGGTTCTTCGCGTTGCTTCGAATTAAACCACATGCTCCACCGCTTGTGCGGGCCCCCGTCAATTCATTTGAGTTTTAACCTTGCGGCCGTACTCCCCAGGCGGTCAACTTAATGCGTTAGCTGCGCCACTAAAAGCTCAAGGCTTCCAACGGCTAGTTGACATCGTTTACGGCGTGGACTACCAGGGTATCTAATCCTGTTTGCTCCCCACGCTTTCGCACCTCAGTGTCAGTATTAGTCCAGGTGGTCGCCTTCGCCACTGGTGTTCCTTCCTATATCTACGCATTTCACCGCTACACAGGAAATTCCACCACCCTCTACCATACTCTAGTCAGTCAGTTTTGAATGCAGTTCCCAGGTTGAGCCCGGGGATTTCACATCCAACTTAACAAACCACCTACGCGCGCTTTACGCCCAGTAATTCCGATTAACGCTTGCACCCTCTGTATTACCGCGGCTGCTGGCACAGAGTTAGCCGGTGCTTATTCTGTCGGTAACGTCAAAACACTAACGTATTAGGTTAATGCCCTTCCTCCCAACTTAAAGTGCTTTACAATCCGAAGACCTTCTTCACACACGCGGCATGGCTGGATCAGGCTTTCGCCCATTGTCCAATATTCCCCACTGCTGCCTCCCGTAGGAGTCTGGACCGTGTCTCAGTTCCAGTGTGACTGATCATCCTCTCAGACCAGTTACGGATCGTCGCCTTGGTGAGCCATTACCTCACCAACTAGCTAATCCGACCTAGGCTCATCTGATAGCGCAAGGCCCGAAGGTCCCCTGCTTTCTCCCGTAGGACGTATGCGGTATTAGCGTCCGTTTCCGAACGTTATCCCCCACTACCAGGCAGATTCCTAGGCATTACTCACCCGTCCGCCGCTCTCAAGAGAAGCAAGCTTCTCTCTACCGCTCGACTTGCATGTGTTAGGCCTGCCGCCAGCGTTCAATCTGAGCCATGATCAAACTCTTCAGTTCAAACATCTTTGGGTTTTTAAGAAACCCTAAACTTGGCTCAGCAATCGTTGGTTACATCTTTGATTTCTCGCGGAGTAACTTGTGATGCTGATAATCTTGTTGACTATCAGTCTGACTCCACAAGCACCCACACGAATTGCTTGATTCAGTTGTTAAAGAGCGGTTGGTTAAGATCTTTCGTCTCAACCGAGGCGCGCATTCTACAGCAGCCTCATTTGCTGTCAAGTGATTATTTTCAGAAGTTTTCGAAGATTTCTTCAACAACTTCAACCACTTGCGCTTCCGATCTCTCGTTAGCGGGAGGCGAATTCTACAGCGTTACACGCTGCTGTCAACACCTCTTTTTCTCCGCTTTCGACCGAGAAGATCGAAACGTTAATAGAGCCAAACAACACTGCTCTACCAACTCCTTCTGGACTTCGATGAACTGAAGCAACTCGCTGTCGAATTCTGCGTAACTCTTTGTTTACCAAGGAGTTTTCCGTTTCGACTGCGCCGGAAGTGGGGCGAATTATAGACTTCCAGAATCTGCCGTCAACCCTTAATTTTGCTTTTCTATCAATTAGTTAGGATTGATTAAAAAACGACCGATATGGAACTCTTCACACACTCTATATAGAGGGAACCGCTCATATAACCCCCGCTTCCTTTAAAGCAGCCACACTCGCCGGCCCCAGCCCAAGCACTCCTTGCAGCACCTGAACCGTGTGCTCCCCCAATAGAGGAGGCGCGCTACGATACTCAACCGGCGTCTTGGACAGCCTGATCGGGCTCGCTACCTGAGGTACCATCCCCGCCAACGCGTGCGGCAATGCCACCGCCAGCCCCCGCGCCTTGACCTGTGGGTCGGCGAACACCTGTGCCAAGTCATTGATAGGCCCGCAAGGCACACCCACTCGCTCCAGCTGCGATACCCACTCAGCCGTGGTCTTGAAGACCGTAGCCTGGCGAATCAACGGAATCAGCTCCGCGCGATTAGCCACCCGCAGCTTATTAGTAGCAAAGCGCGGATCCTCTGCCCATTGAGGCTGACCCGCCACTTCAGCGAACTTGCGAAACTGCCCGTCGTTACCCACCGTGAGGATGAAGTCACCATCAGCCGTGGGGAAATCCTGATAAGGCACGATATTGGGATGAGCATTGCCCAAACGCTTTGGTGAAATACCTGTCGTCAGGTAATTCATCGCCTGGTTAGCCAGGCATGCCACCTGCACATCCAGCAACGCCATATCAATGTGCTGGCCGCCACCATCATGATCGCGATGGGCCAGCGCTGCGAGAATGGCCACCGTCGAGTAGAGCCCGGTCAGGATGTCGGTCAACGCCACGCCCACCTTCACAGGCCCGGCCCCTTCGTCACCCTCTGGCCGACCGGTCAGGCTCATCAGGCCACCCAGCCCCTGGATCATGAAGTCATAACCCGCGCGCGTCGCATAAGGCCCCGTCTGACCAAAGCCTGTGATCGAGCAATAGATCAACTCGGGATTGATCTCCTTCAGCGATTCATAGTCCAGCCCATATGCCGCCAGACCACCCACCTTGAAGTTCTCGATCAGGATGTCGGACTTGGCCGCCAGGTCACGCACCAGCTTCTGCCCCTCCGGTCGCGTGAAGTCGATAGTCACCGACTCCTTGTTACGGTTGGCCGACAAGTAATACGCCGCTTCACTGGTGTTCTCGCCAAATGCATCCTTGAGAAAGGGCGGCCCCCATGCACGCGTGTCGTCGCCATTACCAGGCCGCTCGACCTTGATCACTTCAGCCCCAAGGTCCGCAAGGATCTGCCCGGACCAGGGGCCCGCCAGCACTCGCGATAAGTCCAGTACCCGCAGATGTGAAAGCGCGCCCATACCGTGCTCCTATTAATAGAACGCCTGAAGACCGGTTTGCGCACGCCCAAGAATCAAGGCGTGCACGTCATGCGTTCCCTCATAGGTGTTGACCACCTCCAGGTTGACCAAATGGCGCGCCACCCCGAACTCATCGGAAATACCGTTGCCGCCCAACATGTCACGCGCCATACGGGCGATATCCAGGGACTTGCCGCACGAGTTGCGCTTCATGATCGACGTGATCTCAACCGCCGCCGTTCCCTCATCCTTCATGCGACCCAGACGCAGGCACCCTTGCAGCGCCAACGTGATCTCGGTCTGCATATCGGCCAGCTTCTTCTGGATCAGTTGGGTTGCCGCCAATGGACGCCCGAACTGATGACGATCCAGGGTGTACTGGCGAGCGGTATGCCAGCAGAACTCGGCAGCACCCAGCGCGCCCCAGGAGATGCCGTAACGCGCCGAGTTAAGGCAGGTGAAAGGCCCTTTCAAACCACGCACATCCGGGAAAATGTTTTCTTCCGGCACAAATACGTTATCCATGACAATTTCACCGGTAATGGAAGCCCGCAAGCCGACCTTGCCGTGAATCGCTGGAGCGCTCAGACCCTTCCAGCCCTTCTCAAGGACAAAACCACGGATATCCCCGGCATCGTCCTTGCCCCATACCACAAACACATCGGCGATCGGGCTATTGGTGATCCACATCTTGGCGCCAGTCAGGCTATAGCCGCCGTCTACCTTGCGCGCCCGCGTAATCATCGCGCCCGGATCAGAACCATGGTTAGGCTCCGTCAGGCCAAAGCAGCCGATCCATTCCCCGGATGCCAACTTCGGCAGGTACTTCTGCTTCTGCGCCTCGGTACCGAATTCGTTGATCGGCACCATGACCAATGACGACTGCACACTCATCATCGAGCGATAGCCGGAGTCGACACGCTCGACCTCACGGGCGATCAGTCCATAACTGACGTAATTCAAGCCACTGCCACCGTACTGCTCAGGGATCATCGCGCCGAGCAGGCCGGTTTCGCCCATCTCGCGAAAGATCGCCGGGTCAGTCTTTTCATGGCGGAAGGCTTCGAGCACACGCGGCGCCAACTTGTCCTGGGCGAATTGCTCAGCACTGTCACGCACCATGCGCTCTTCTTCGGTGAGCTGTTGATCCAGCAGCAGCGGATCGATCCAGTTGAAGCTTGCCTTACCAGCCATGAATAAGCCCTCGCGGAAAAAATCAGAAGTCGTGGATGCAGCCTAGGCTGGGCTGACGCAGAGGGCAAACGAGGTTTCTGCATAGGGTTGTGCTAATTTCTCACTCCGAAACGACTGAGAAGGGCGCAGACGCGCTTTATAAGTGAGTACTCCGTACATGCGCAGAAAAATTCCCAGTACGACGGCCCTGGTCAGCTTTGAGGCTGCGGCCCGCCACGAGAGCTTTACCAGGGCGGCGCACGAGCTTTCCATCACTCAAGGCGCCATCTGTCGACAGATCGCCAGCCTTGAAGAGTTTTTGAGTGTCGAGCTATTTCGGCGCTCGAGGCGCGGGGTAAAACTGACGGAAGCGGGCCTGTCCTATAGCCGGCGTGTCGCCATGCAACTGGACGCCGTAGAGCGCGACACCTTGTCCGTAATGGGACAGCAGGGCGCCAACGTCATTGAACTGGCCGTAGTGCCGACCTTCGGCACGCAATGGCTGATCCCTCGACTGAAAGATTTTCAACGACAGCACCCAGAGGTGACCGTCAATCTCACCAACCGGACGCGCCCCTTTCTATTTGCCGATACCGAATTTGACGCTGCGATCTACTTCGGCGATGCAGACTGGTCCGGCACCGAGTCCCACCGCCTGATGGGGGAAAATCCGCTGCCGGTGTGCAGCCCGCGCTTGCTGGGTGACCGTGACCACTTCAGCCCTCAACAGATCGCGCAATTGCCGCTACTGCAGCAAACCACTCGGCCATACGCCTGGCGCCAGTGGTTCAGCGCGCAACAACTGAACATACCCCGTGACATGACAGGCCCACGTTACGAGCTATTCTCGATGTTGTCTCAGGCCGCCATGCATGACATGGGCATTGCGCTGATTCCGCCATTCCTTATCCAGCGCGAGCTTGAGGAGAAGCAATTAGTGATCGCAAGCACCGAGGCTCTCAGCAGCTCGAAGGCGTACTACCTGATGATTCCCGAAAGAAAAGTCGAATCCGCCTCACTGCACGCCTTCAGAGACTGGTTAATTGATCAATCACAGCGCTATAACCCCAATGTTTAAAGGCCTGATGCCGCTTGCTGACCCTGTAGTCAAGAAATTCTAAATCCTACAGATGTACGGATATGTCGCATTTACACAGACTGTACCTGCCAGCCAGAAATCCGGCGCGAAGCTATGATCTACATGGCTTGCAGCGTCGATGAGCAGCCAATGCCCGCCCATTCACCGCGACAATTGTAAAAAGTCTAAAAACAGCCTGAACCCCTCTAAACACCTGTATTTAAAGCGGTTATTAAAGGGCATTGCGACAATCAGTCACAGGGTGACTTGTAGTTAATTTTTCGTCACCCGTCATAATCCCTTGATGGCCGTAAAGTTCGCCTGCAAAATGCCGCGCCCCGCTGTCATTTCGGCGGGATCGTGCTGATCGGCCGCCCCAGTTGCGCCACTCGCGGTGCACTGGCCTTTTTACAAAAAGATCAAAAGCAAAAAGATCATGCAGGAGATTTGACGTGCACATTGGTGTTCCTCTCGAAACCCAGACCGGTGAAACGCGGGTGGCTGCCACCCCGGAAACCATCAAGAAGCTGATCGGCCAGGGCCATAAGGTCACGGTTCAAAGCGGTGCAGGCATTAAAGCCAGTGTCGTGGACAGTGCCTATGAAACGGCAGGCGCAACCATTGGCAGTGCCGAGGATGCGTTGGGTGCAGAGCTGATTCTCAAGGTGGTTGCCCCCAGCGACAGCGAACTGGCGCTGATCAAAAGCGGCACCGTGTTGGTGGGCATGCTCAACCCGTTCAGCAACGAAACCATCGCCAAACTCGCCGAGCGCGGCATTACGGCCTTCGCCCTTGAAGCTGCACCGCGCACCTCGCGGGCCCAGAGTCTTGACGTGCTGTCATCGCAAGCGAACATCGCCGGCTATAAAGCGGTATTGCTGGCAGCCCATCACTACCCACGCTTCATGCCAATGCTGATGACTGCCGCCGGCACCGTCAAAGCCGCGCGCGTGCTGATCCTCGGCGCTGGCGTTGCAGGCTTGCAGGCGATTGCCACGGCCAAACGCCTGGGCGCAGTGATCGAAGCGTCCGACGTGCGCCCGGCAGTAAAAGAGCAGATCGAATCCCTGGGTGCCAAGTTTGTCGACGTGCCCTACGAAACCGATGAAGAACGCGAATGCGCCGTCGGCGTCGGCGGTTATGCGCGCCCCATGCCTTCCAGCTGGATGCAGCGCCAGGCCCTGGCCGTGCACGAACGCGCCAAGCAAGCCGACATTGTTATCACCACCGCGCTGATCCCGGGCCGCAAGGCACCGACCCTGTTGAGTGCTGAAACCGTCGCACAAATGAAACCCGGCTCCGTGGTCATCGACCTCGCCGCAGCTCAGGGCGGTAACTGCCCGCTGACAGTCGCCGATCAGGTGATCGTGGAAAACGGCGTGACCATCTGCGGCCCGACCAACCTGGCCGGCGCAGTCGCTGCTGATGCGTCTGCTCTGTATGCACGCAACCTGCTGGACTTCCTGAAGCTGGTCTTCACCAAGGAAGGGCAGTTTGAAATCAACCTCGAAGACGACATCGTCGCCGCGTGCCTGATGTGCCGCGACGGCCAAGTCATCCGTAAAAACGCCTAAGCAGGGATTCAGACGATGGAAGAGCTTATCTCCCCCGGTATCTACAACCTGATCATCTTTGTGCTGGCGATTTACGTCGGTTACCACGTGGTTTGGAACGTCACCCCCGCGTTGCACACGCCATTGATGGCCGTGACCAACGCGATCTCGGCGATTGTGATCGTCGGCGCCATGCTGGCGGCGGCCCTTACGGTGACACCCCTGGGCAAGACCATGGGCACTCTGGCCGTGGCTCTGGCGGCGGTCAACGTGTTCGGCGGCTTCCTGGTAACGCGCAGGATGCTCGAGATGTTCAAGAAAAAAGCCCCGAAAGTAAAAGAAGAGGCGCCGAAGTAATGAGCATGAATCTTGTAACGACGCTCTACCTGATCGCGTCGATCTGCTTTATCCAGGCCCTTAAAGGCTTGTCACACCCCACCACGTCGCGACGCGGCAACCTGTTTGGCATGCTCGGCATGGCGCTGGCGGTGCTGACCACCGTGGGCCTCATCTATAAGCTGGGCGCAGAGTTGGCTACCGCAGGCATTGGTTACGTCATTGTCGGCCTATTGATCGGCGGCACCGCCGGTTCAATCATGGCCAAGCGCGTAGAAATGACCAAGATGCCCGAGCTGGTGGCCTTCATGCACAGCATGATCGGCCTGGCCGCAGTGTTTATCGCCATCGCCGCCGTGGTCGAGCCGCAATCCCTGGGCATCGTCAAACACTTGGGCGACTCGATCCCTGCCGGTAACCGCCTGGAACTGTTCCTCGGCGCAGCCATCGGTGCCATCACCTTCTCCGGTTCGGTGATCGCGTTCGGCAAGCTGTCGGGCAAGTACAAGTTCCGCCTGTTCCAGGGCGCACCGGTACAGTTCGGCGGCCAGCACAAGCTGAACCTGGTGCTGGGCCTTGCAACCCTGGGTCTGGGCCTGGCGTTCATGTTCACTGGCAACCTCAGCGCCTTCGCATTGATGCTGGCCCTGGCGTTTGTGCTTGGGGTGCTGATCATCATCCCGATTGGCGGCGCCGACATGCCGGTCGTCGTGTCGATGCTCAACAGCTACTCCGGCTGGGCGGCGGCGGGTATCGGCTTCTCGCTGAACAACTCGATGCTGATCATCGCCGGCTCGCTGGTAGGCTCCAGCGGCGCGATCCTGTCGTACATCATGTGCAAGGCGATGAACCGCTCGTTCTTCAATGTACTGCTCGGCGGCTTCGGCAACACAGCCGATGCGGCGGGTCCTGCGGGTTCGAAAGAAGCGCGCCCGGTCAAATCCGGCTCTGCCGACGACGCGACTTTCCTGCTGACCAACGCCGACACCGTGATCATCGTGCCGGGCTATGGCTTGGCGGTGGCACGTGCGCAACATGCGCTTAAAGAGCTGACCGAGAAGCTGACCCACCGCGGCGTGACCGTGAAGTATGCGATCCACCCGGTGGCGGGCCGTATGCCTGGCCATATGAACGTGCTGCTGGCCGAGGCCGAAGTGCCTTATGACCAGGTGTTCGAAATGGAAGACATCAACTCCGAGTTCGGTCAGGCCGACGTGGTACTGGTGCTGGGCGCGAACGACGTGGTCAACCCGGCCGCCAAGAACGACCCTAACTCGCCGATTGCCGGCATGCCGATCCTTGAGGCGTTCAAGGCCAAGACCATCATCGTCAACAAGCGCTCGATGGCCAGCGGCTACGCGGGCCTGGATAACGAGTTGTTCTACCTGGACAAAACCATGATGGTCTTCGGTGATGCCAAGAAGGTCATCGAAGACATGGTCAAAGCCGTCGAATAACACTGCGCCAGCGCAATACCCGAAACCCTGGCCTGCAGTAGGCTGGGGTTTTTTATTGCTGGATTAAACCCGACCAAAGGCTCTAAATCGCCGCCTGGCATTCGACCATGGTAGCGGGCCGAATTTTTTTGAAATCACTACACTGCCCACCTTGCTTCCGTAGCCTGAGATAACAATTCATGTACCGTGATCGTATCCGCTTGCCTTCGTTGTTGAACAAGGTCATGAGCGCGGCAGACGCCGCCGCACTGATCGAGGACGGCATGACCGTCGGCATGAGCGGCTTCACCCGAGCCGGTGAAGCCAAGGCCGTCCCTCACGCCCTGGCCGAACGCGCCAAGACTTCGCCGCTGAAAATCACCCTGATGACCGGCGCCAGCCTGGGCAATGACCTGGACAAGCAACTGACCGAAGCCGGCGTGCTGTCCCGACGCATGCCATTTCAGGTCGACAGCACCCTGCGCAAGGCGATCAACGCCGGCGAGGTGATGTTTATCGATCAGCATTTGTCGGAAACCGTCGAGCAACTGCGCAACAACCAGCTCAAGCTGCCGGATATTGCCGTGATCGAAGCCGTCGCGATCACCGAGCAAGGCCATATCGTGCCGACCACCTCCGTGGGCAACTCGGCCAGCTTTGCGATTTTCGCCAAGCACGTGATCGTTGAGATCAACCTGGCGCACAACCCGAACCTGGAAGGGTTGCACGACATTTATATTCCAACCTACCGGCCGACGCGCACGCCAATCCCGCTGGTCAAGGTCGACGACCGCATCGGCAGCACCGCGATTCCGATCCCGCCGGAAAAGATTGTCGCCATCGTAATCACCAACCAGCCTGATTCCGCGTCCACCGTGACGCCGCCGGACGCCGATACCCAAGGCATCGCCAATCACCTGATCAATTTTCTCAAACAGGAAGTGGACGCCGGTCGCATGACCAACAAGCTCGGCCCGCTGCAGGCCGGGATTGGCAACATTGCCAACGCAGTGATGTGCGGTTTGATCGAATCGCCGTTTGAAGACCTGACGATGTATTCGGAAGTCCTGCAGGATTCGACTTTCGACCTGATCGATGCGGGCAAGCTGAGCTTCGCTTCGGGCAGCTCGATTACCTTGTCGCAACGGCGCAACGCCGACGTGTTCGGCAACCTGGAGCACTACAAGGACAAGCTGGTGCTGCGCCCACAGGAAATCTCCAACCACCCTGAGGTGGTGCGTCGCCTGGGCATTATCGGCATCAATACCGCGCTGGAATTCGACATCTACGGCAACGTCAATTCCACCCATGTATGTGGCACGCGGATGATGAACGGTATTGGCGGCTCCGGGGACTTCGCGCGCAATGCGCACCTGGCAATCTTCGTTACCAAGTCGATCGCCAAGGGCGGCGCCATCTCCAGCGTCGTGCCGATGGTCAGCCATGTGGACCACACTGAGCATGATGTCGACATCCTGGTCACCGAAATTGGCCTTGCCGACTTGCGCGGCCTAGCGCCACGGGAACGGGCCCGGGTGATCATCGACAACTGTGTGCATCCGGCGTACCACGATGCGCTGAACAGCTACTTCAATGCTGCCTGTGCTATCGGCGGGCATACCCCGCATATCCTGCGCGAGGCACTGAGCTGGCACATTAACCTGGAGGAAACCGGGCATATGCTCAAGGCGTGATTGATACAGATTTGAGCTGATGCACACACAGTTGCATCAGCTCGAACGCACCCGCATCAATTCTGCAAAAAACTGTACTGCTGTACCGGTCATTTCCCACCGAATATTCCTACATGCATCACCTAAATCGCCTATTTCGCACTGTTTCAGTGCGGACAGGTACAGTTGCCCCATTTCCGTACAGTACAGCGGGTATAAACAGTTAACTGGCCCTTCACAATACAGGTGAACTGTATCTACAGAGTCTTGCGCCGGAGGAGGATCATTGGCATCAGTTAAACCACTACCTAATCCCGCCACAAGCGGAAGGATGTCATCATGGAACGTACACTCAGTTCCGATCTGTTCTTCGAAGAAAAAGCTGTAAACACCCAGGCTTCCCTGCCTTTGCGCGTTCTCGCCAACCTGATGTTGTGGCAGCGCCGCATCTCCAGCCGCCATCAACTGGCTCGTCTGGATTCGCGTCTGCTGGCTGACGCCGGTATCAGCGAAGCTCAACGCTACGAAGAGCTGAGCAAGCCGTTCTGGCGCTAATTGGCGCCCGCTGGCCCTGACCCACCGGGTCCACTGCCAGCACCCTGATTTGTCAAAGCAAAGCCCGCCCCGGGTAACCGGAGGCGGGCTTTGCTGTTTCTGGATTTCGGTTCTTGCATCGCTAAACAGATGAGCTGTTTCGCGACCAGTACAGTTTAAAAAATACTACAGTTAAGCAGTACAATTTAGACCTGGTGTATCTGTATTGGTATCAAAGTCGCGTCCAACATGGAGTTTCAATACCTCATGAAAGGCCATCCCCATGCGCGCCTCGTCGAGTAAACGACTGCTTATTCGTACCGCCAGTGCCCTGGCTCGATGGGCTAAACAGGCCTATGAGCGCCAACAACTGGCCCAACTCAGCGCTCGGGAGGTGTCCGACGCAGGCATCAGCCAGGGCGACCGGATCGCCGAGCTGTCCAAACCGTTCTGGCGCGACTAAACCGCTGTGAGGCTTTCCGAATAGATAAACGGCAGCTTAAGATCGCGTCATCACGTGGCGAACCTTGTAGAACCGACGTCTGATGCTCAATTGCAACAACGTCGGTTTCACAGTGGCCGCTTTGCGCCGCTTTATTTGTTCATCTACAGGAGTCATTCCATGTCCCGTCTTCGCCTGCTGAGTGCTGCAGCCCTGTTGGCCGTGGCTGCCAATGCCAACGCAAGCAGCCTTATCGTGACCACCGATTCGATCGTCGGCGCGCTGAAAGCCACCTCCGATGCCAGCTCGGATGCCACCTCCTCCCTGCGTGACAACAAGGTCGTCCAGGCCGCTCGCGATGACGCCGCCAGCTTCGTTGCCAGCGAAGGCGCCATCCGTGGCGTGAAGCTGGAAAGCGCCCTGGCCCAGATCCGCCAACAAGCCCCGCAACTGAGTGCCGCGAGTGACACGCAGCTCGCCCAAGCGATCCTGGCTATCTGACGCAGATCGACATAAAAGCGCGCCAGCTGCTACCTCATGTGTCAGCGCTGGCTCTCGCCCGGGCGTTGCGCTAGCCTTGGCGCTCGCTTTCAGTTGTCGAGTCTCATGGTTTTTTCATACCGCCTGTTGATCGTTCCCGTATTATTTTCCATCTGCTGGTCACCCTTGGCTTCGGCCTTTGATGTGTCCACCCAGAGCACCGTCATCAGTGCCTACGCCACCAGCAAGGTGACGTCAGCGCCCTTTGACAGAAAGTTGGTAATGGCCGCCCAGGATGACGCTGCCGCTTTTATCGCCACTGACGGCCAATGGCGGGGCGCTCGTCTGGAATCCGCGCTGGATTATCTGCGCCGCACCCAGCCAAAACTTCATGCAAGCGACCTTGAACTGGCGCAAGCAATTCTCGTCCAATAATCATCTTTGTATTTTGGAGTTATTCCATGCGTAGCCCGCTGATCGCCGCCGCTCTCGGCCTGCTGTTGTTGGCCGATGTCGCCCACGCGCAAACCTTGAAGGCCACCAGTAACATCGTCGTGCGTGCCTCGGCCCGCACCATTGACTTCACCTCGGACACCACCACGTCCATACGCGACTCCAAAGTCGTACGCGAAGCCCACGACGACGCCGCCAGTTTCGTCGCCACCAATGGCGAGATCCGTGGCGCGCAATTGGAAGCCGCCTTTGACACCCTGCGAACCCGCGTGCCGCAAGCTCGCGATGCCAGTGACCAGACGCTCGCCGAAGCCATCCTCGCTCTGTGAGGCGCCTGGTCGCCTGGCTATTGGCCGGGACTGTGCTGCTCTGTGCAGGCGCAGCCCAGGCCAGCCTGCAACTGCGGCTCAAGACCGATGGCTTGAGCCCGGCCGAACAGCAGGCCAGCCAGGCATTGCTTGATGAAGCGATGCGCGCCTTGCCGCCGCGCTTTGTCGAGCAACTGGACCGACGCATCGATGTCGGCTGGACCGACAAAATGCCTGAAAATGCCTATGGTCAGGCCTCACTGGTGTCCGAGCTTGATCTGAATCAGAACCTGCTCGCCAGCCTGACCGACGGCAGCGCCGCCACCCAAAAAACCAATCGCCCACACGGCACTGTGCGCCGCGAAATGCTCGCCACCGTGCTGCATGAGCTGACCCACATCTATGACCGTGCGCGCCTGTGGTCCAAAGACGACCGCGCGCTCATCCAGCGGTGTAGCCGCCAAAACAACATCACCGGCCTGATCGGCCTGCCCGATCAATGCCGTGGCCAGAATGATCGGCGCTTTACCTTGAGTGACGACCCGCGCCTGCTGGACCTCGCTGGCTGGCCGCAATACGTGGGCCGTCGCGGCGAGCGTGAACAACACAACCATCAGGTTGCCCGTAGCCCGGACATCTACGAAACCACCAGTCCGCTGGAGTTCGTGGCGGTCAACATGGAGTACTTCCTGCTCGACCCGAGCTACGCCTGCCGTCGCCCCGCGCTGTTTCGCTACTACAAGGAACACTTCGGCTGGGCGCCGCCCGAGCAAGACACCTGCGCCAAAACCTACGCCTTCCTGAATGCAGGCAACGATTTCGCCAAGACGCCACTGGGCCAGATCGATCCGGAGCGCGTGTACGAAATCGACTACCTGCTGGCCGAAGCCAATCAGAACCTGGTCAGCCGCTGGGGCCACAGCATGTTGCGCCTGGTGATCTGCGCGCCCGGTCGCCCGCGCGGCCCGGATTGCCGCCTGGACCTGGACCAACACCTGGTCCTGTCCTACCGCGCCTTTGTCGGTGACGTACAGCTGTCGAGCTGGGATGGCCTGGTGGGCAAATACCCGTCACGCCTGTTCGTGCTGCCCCTGGCCCAAGTCATCGACGAATACACCAAGACCGAACTGCGCGGGCTGGCATCCGTACCGCTGAAACTCACCCGCCAAGAGATCAACGACACCGTCGAGCATGCCGCCGAAATGCATTGGAGCTACGACGGCAACTACTTCTTCATCTCCAACAACTGCGCGGTCGAAAGCCTCAAACTCCTGCGCAGTGGCAGCGCCAACCCACAGCTGACCGGGCTGGACAACATTACCCCCAACGGCCTGCTGGAAGTGCTCAGTGCACGCGGCCTGGCCGACACCAGCGTCCTCAAGGACAAACGCGAGGCACTGCGCCTGGGTTATCACTTCGACTCGTTCCGCGAGCGTTACCAGGCGATGTTCGATGTCCTGCGCAAACACTTGCCGATCAAGCAGACCGAGGTCGAAGACTGGCTGTCCCTCAGCGCAGAAGAACGCCGCCAATGGTTTAGCCAGGCCGACCTGCGCACCAGCGCCGCACTGTTGCTGCTGGAACAGGCGAGCTATCGCAAACAGCTGATGCTGGCCCAGGACGAAGTCAAACAACGCTACCTCGGTGCTCGCGAGCTGAAAAACGGCGGCATGGAAAAAGCCAACAACACCCTGCAACAGATCCTCGCCAACAGCGGCTTCCTCAGCCGCCCGGCGGAGCTACTGGGCAGCAGTGGCTACGGCCTGCCACAACCGTCGGAATCCAAACGCCTGGAGTCGGAGAGCGCCGAGCGCCAGAAGCAGCTGCAATCTTTGACCGGCGATCTGGATAAAGAGGTGAGGGTGCTGCTCGAACCTTCCCGCGCCGCCGAAATTGCCGCGTGTGAAGCCAATCTCAAACAGGTGGGCGAGCACCTGAGGGCGCTGCACAAAGCGGCGGGGGGCCTGGAGCTTCCATAATTCGCCCCACACAAGCTGACTCGCCCTACAGAAGAACCAGAAAAACCTCTCATCATCTGATTACACAGCGAAAGCTGGCTGAAAGCTTCCACGTCTAGGATCGCCACCACTGTCGGCAACAGACCGGCTGTTAACAACAACAATGGTGATTCCCGATGTCCGCTCGTCCTTGCCTTTTCGCTCCAACTCCACCCGTACGCCACGTGCCTTTCGTACTGCGCTGACCCCAAACCGGTTCGCCATTCCCTAGCCGCGCTACGCCTGGAGTATTCCTATGCTGACTTTCCTTGGCTTTGCCATGGTCATCACGTTCATGTTCCTGATCATGACCAAGCGCCTTTCCGCGCTGATTGCCTTGATCATCGTGCCCATCCTGTTCGCCCTGTTTGGTGGCTTTGCACCCGAGATCGGGCCGATGATGCTTGCGGGCATCACCAAGCTTGCGCCGACCGGCGTGATGCTGATGTTCGCCATTCTGTACTTTGCCCTGATGATCGACTCCGGGCTGTTCGACCCGGCCGTGCGCAAGATCCTCAAGATGGTCAAGGGCGACCCGCTGAAAGTGTCGGTCGGTACCGCCGTGCTGGCACTGGTGGTGTCTCTCGACGGTGACGGCGCTACCACCTACATGATCTGCGTCGCCGCCATGCTGCCGTTGTACCAACGCATCGGCATGAGCCCGCGGATCATGGCCGGCCTGATCATCCTCGCCGGTGGCGTAATGAACATGACGCCATGGGGCGGCCCGACCGCCCGCGCCGCCAGTGCGCTGCACGTAGACCCCTCGGATATTTTCGTACCGATGATCCCGGCCATGGCCGCCGGCGTCGTGGCCATCCTGGCGATTGCTTATATGTACGGTAAACGCGAACGAGCGCGCCTGGGCGAACTGCACCTGCAGGGTGACGAGATCGACCACAGCGAGATCAGCGTGTCGCAGTTCCCGGATGCTCGTCGCCCGAAGCTGATCTGGTTCAACGGCGCCCTGACCTTTGCCCTGATGTGCACCCTGATCGCCGGCTTGTTGCCGCTGCCAGTGCTGTTCATGGTGGCGTTCAGCATCGCGATGATCGTCAACTACCCGTGCCTGCAACAGCAGAAAGACCGCGTCGCTGCCCACGCAGGCAGCGTACTGGCGGTGGTGGGGCTGATCTTCGCTGCCGGTATTTTCACCGGCATCCTGTCGGGCACCGGCATGGTCGACGCCATGTCCAAAAGCCTGCTGGCGGTCATTCCTGAAGCCATGGGCCCTTACCTGGCGGTGATCACCGCGCTGGTGAGCATGCCGTTTACTTTCTTCATGTCCAACGATGCGTTTTACTACGGCGTACTGCCGGTACTCGCCGAAGCCGCCAGCCACTATGGCATCACTGCCGTGGAAATGGCCCGCGCGTCTATCGTCGGCCAGCCCGTGCATCTGCTCAGCCCGCTGGTCCCTTCGACCTACCTGCTGGTAGCCCTGGCCGGTATCGAATTTGGCGATCACCAACGCTTTACCCTCAAGTGGGCAGTGCTGGTATGCCTGTGCATAATGTTCGCCGCTTTGCTGATGGGGATTTTTCCGCTGTTCAGCACTCTATAATCGTACCCACTCACCCGCGCGGCGCTGCAGCTTGCGCGGTTTAACATTTGCTCAAAGGAATACACATGGAATGGCTGACCAATCCGGAAATCTGGATTGCCTTCTTCACCCTGACGGCCCTCGAGATCGTCCTGGGCATCGATAACATCATCATGATTTCGATCCTGGTCAGCCGCATGCCCAAGCATATGCAGGCACGCACCCGGATCTTCGGCCTGGCCCTGGCCATGGTCACGCGAATCCTGCTGCTGCTGTCGATCACCTGGGTCATGCAACTGACCGCCGACCTGTTCGTGGTCTTCGGCCAAGGCATTTCCGGCCGCGACCTGATCCTGTTCTTCGGTGGCCTGTTCCTGCTGTGGAAAAGCTCCCAGGAGATGTACCACGCACTGGAAGGCGAAGACGAAACCCACGACGAGCCGAAAGGCGCCGGCGGAAAGTTCATCTACACCATCATTCAGATCGCCATCATCGACATCGTGTTCTCGCTGGACTCGGTGATCACTGCGGTTGGCATGGTTTCTCACGTGCCGGTGATGGTGGCAGCGATCGTGGTGGCCGTTCTGGTGATGATGCTGGCTGCTGGCACCATCAGCGAATTCATCGACAAGCACCCGTCGCTGAAGATGCTCGCGCTGTCGTTCCTGCTGGTAGTGGGTACGGTGCTGATTGCCGAATCCTTCGACGTGCACGTGCCAAAAGGCTACGTCTACTTCGCCATGGCGTTCTCGCTGGCGGTGGAAGCGATCAATATCAAGATGCGCACCGCCATCGCGAAAAAGAAGAAACAGCAGGATCCAGTGAAACTGCGCAAGGACATTCCGGGTCAATAACACCGACCCGCTGCTGAAAAGGGGCTTTCGAGCCCCTTTTTTTCATCTGCAAAAAACTGATTTCATGACAGTTTTATTTCAAACACGACTTTAGCTATGCGATGCTGGCGCGCAGCCCATTCGCCAACTACAGCTTAAGTACAAGACGTAGAGCGGCACGCGGCAATTCTTATTTGCTCTTTTTGAGCTAACCCACACGGGGGGCCGAGCATGCTGACCTTGCTCAATCTGCTTTCCGCCGTGACCCTGCTTATCTGGGGCACGCATATCGTCCGTACCGGCATCTTGCGGGTCTACGGCTCCAACTTGCGCCAAGTCATCGGGCAGAATATGTCCAAGCGCTGGCTGGCGTTTGTCGCCGGTATCCTGGTGACGGCCATGGTGCAAAGCAGTAACGCCACGGCAATGCTGGTGACATCTTTTGTCGGGCAGGGCCTGATGGGGCTCACGCCTGCCTTGGCGACCATGCTCGGTGCCGACGTCGGTACAGCGTTGATGGCGCGCGTGCTGACCTTTGACCTGTCCTGGCTGTCGCCGCTGCTGATTTTTCTCGGGGTGATTTTCTTCCTGTCGCGTAAACAGACGCGAGCAGGGCAGATGGGCCGCGTCGGCATCGGCCTGGGCCTGATCATCCTGGCACTGCAACTGATTGTCGAAGCCGCCGGGCCCATCACCCATGCCCAAGGCGTCAAAGTGCTGTTTGCCTCGCTGACCGGCGACATCCTGCTGGATGCCCTGGTCGGTGCATTGTTCGCGATGATTTCCTACTCCAGCCTGGCTGCCGTACTGCTCACGGCAACCCTCGCCGGGGCGGGCGTGATCGGCCTGCACGTGGCCATCGGCCTGGTGATCGGCGCCAACATCGGCAGTGGCGTGCTGGCGTTTCTCAGTACCAGCATGCAAAACGCGGCCGGTCGGCAAGTGGCACTGGGCAGCCTGCTGTACAAACTGATCGGCTTGCTGCTGATCATCCCGGTGCTCGACCCGCTCGTGGGCTGGATGGACGGCCTGGACTACAGCGCCCAAGGCATGGTCATTACCTTCCACCTGCTCTACAACGTCAGCCGCTGCCTCATCCTGCTGCCGACGATCGGCCCAATGGCGCGCTTGTGCGCCTGGTTGCTGCCGGAACAAGCCGAGACCAACGGCAAAGCCAAACCGCGCCACCTCGACCTTGCCGCACTCGACACCCCAAGCCTGGCATTGGCCAACGCCGCGCGCGAAACCCTGCGCCTGGGCGACCTGATCGACAACATGCTCACCGCAATGCTCGAAGTGTTGCGCGGCAAGCAAACCGCCATCACTCAGGAAATGCGCAGCCTCAGTGACGACGTTGAAGCCCTGTACAGCGCGATCAAGCTTTACCTGGCGCAAATGCCGCGTGAAGACCTCAGCGAACAGGACAGCCGTCGTTGGGCCGAGATCATCGAACTGTCGATCAACCTGAAACTGGCTGGCGACCTGATCGAGCGCATGCTGCGCAAAGTCCAGCAGCAGAAAACCTCACAACGTCGGCAGTTCTCCGAAGTAGGCCTGGAAGAGCTGGCCGGCCTGCATACCCAGCTGATTGCCAACCTGCGTCTGGGCCTGTCGGTGTTCCTCAGTGCCGACCCGGAAAGCGCCCGCCAACTGCTGCGCGAGAAGCGCCGCTTCCGCGCTCAGGAACGCCGCTTGGCTCACGCCCACGTCAGCCGTCTGCAACGCAAGATCGTACAGAGCCTGGAAACCAGTTCCCTGCACCTGGAGCTGATTGCCGACATGAAACGCCTCAACTCGCTGTTCTGCAGCAGCGCCTACGTCGTGCTCGAAACGTCCGACACCGGCGCACTCTCGGCCGAAGATATCGCCGACATCACCCATTCACCCTGAACGTACGACGGTGAGTGAAGTCAGTTAACAGTGGACCTCACTCGCCAGGAAGCTGTTATGCGTCGCCTGTTATTCGCCTGCCTGCTCATGGGCTCGGCACATACCTTTGCCTTTGACCGCCTGCAAGTCGAGGGCTACACCTTGCCCAACGGCCTGCAATTGCTGCTCAAACCGGGCACCGAGCGCGGGCACGTGGCTATCCGCCTGGTGGTAGGCGTAGGCCTGGATGACTTCCCTTGTGAAGAAAAAGAGCTGCCGCACCTGCTCGAACACGTGTTGTTCAGTGGCATCGATGGCGGCGGCGAAGGCGACCTCGAAGAACGCATGCAGGCCTTGGGCGGCGACTGGAACGCCTACACCAGCAACGCCGACACCACTTTCGTGATTGAAGCGCCCGCGCAAAACCAGCGCAAAGTGCTGGATTTGCTGTTGGCCATCATCACTCGCACAGAACTGACCGACGCCAACATCACTGCGGCCAAGCGCGTGGTCGAACGCGAAGACGGCGGGCATTACTCGCACCTGCAACGCCTGCTCGACCGCCAGGACCTTGGCCACACCGCCAGCAACCAATTGGCCGTCGAGCTAGGGCTCAAGTGCGCTGAACGCGCCGAGGTCGACCACTTGACCCGCGATCAATTGCAAGCGCTGCGCAAAAACTGGTACGCGCCCAACAACATGACCCTGATCATCGTGGGCGACCTCGACAAACTGCTGCCGGCCTACCTGGAACGCACCTACGGCCAACTTGATCCGATCGAGCCGAGCGAGCACTTGCCACTTCCGGAAATCCAGCACGCCGCCGCCAGCCATCGCGACCTGATCCACGGCTGGATCGGTGACAGCGCCAAACTGCACTGGCTGTTTCCGGAACCGGTACTGGACGACCAGCATGATGAAACCTACGACCTGCTCAAGGACTACCTCGACTGGGCGCTGTACCGTCAACTGCGCCTCAAGCACGGTTTGTCCTACGGCCCCTGGAGCGAGCGTGAAGTGCTCGGCGGCGTCGGTTTCCTGAGCCTGAATGCCGACCTTGAGCGCGAAAACCTGCCGCAAGCCGAACAGGTGCTGCAAGCGCTCAAGGCGCAACTGCTCAAGGACGGCCTCGACGCGGCCACCTTCGCCCGCCTGCAGCAAGCTGCCATCGCGCGCCAGGCGTGGGCCGTGCAGGGCAACAGTGCGTTGGCCGATTACTACTGGAGTGCATCCGGCGACTACGCCGACGGCCACTTCAGCGACCCGGTCAAACGCATCAAGGCGGTCAACCTGAAGCAGGCCAACCAGGCCATGCGCCAACTGTTTGACCAGGCGGGTTACTGGCGTATCGAAAAACCGCTGCTGAGCTACGACAGCCTGACCTGGATCGGCGCGGGTGTGCTCGGGTTGATCGCCATTGTGTTGGGCGGCCTGCGGCTTTATCGCAAACGGATCGCGTAATGAGGCACCGAACACAGGGCTAAGACGCTATTCTGTCTGGGTTTTTTCCTACACACATTGTGGATCGCTCATGCCAAAGCTGCCGCCCCTTATCCAGCGCATTCTCGTCCTGATCAAGCGCTACCCTGGGGTCATCGCACTCGGTGGGTTTATCTCGGGTGTGTGCAGTTTCATGCTGGTGGATCGCCAACAGGGCATGGCCAGCTGGATCGCCGTGATCATGCTGGTGAGCTGGCTGTGGCTGATGCTGGAAAACAGCTTCACCCAGCTGTTCGCCAAGGTCTTCAAACGCGAAATCCCCGAACCCCTGCTGCGCTACGCCACCCAGATGATCCACCAGGAAAGTCTGTTTTTTGTGCTGCCCTTCTTTTTCGTCACCACCACCTGGAACAGCGGCCAGTCGGTTTTCACCGGCCTGCTCGGCGCGGCGGCATTGGTGTCGATCACCGACCCGCTGTACTACAAATGGCTGGCGCCGAAACGCTCGCTGTTCCTGGCGCTGCACACACTGACCTTGTTCGCCGCGCTGCTCACCGCGCTGCCGATCATCCTGCACCTGACCACCGCCGAAAGTTACAAATTGGCGCTGGGTGTGGCCATGGCGCTGTCGATCCCGAGCCTGGCGGTCAGCTTGCCGCTGCGCAGCTTCAAAGGTTGGGCGATGCTGCTGGGGGTGACGGCCGCCATCGGCTGCGCCGGCTGGTTCCTGCGCACGTGGGTACCGCCGGCCACGCTGTGGATGACCGAAGTGGCGATCAGCACCCAACTGCAGGACCGGACGCCCGGAGATGACCTCAAGGAAGTCACCGCCGCCCAACTGCGCAGTGGCGGGCTGTACGCCTACACCGCGATCAACGCGCCGCGCGGGCTGGATGAGCGGATTTACCATGTGTGGAAATTCAACGGCAAAGAGGTCGACCGCATTGCCCTGGATATTCACGGCGGGCGCGACGAAGGCTACCGCGCCTGGACGCACAAGCAGAACTTCCCCGCCGATGCGGTAGGCCGCTGGCAAGTGCGGGTGCTGACGGAGGACGGACAGGTCATTGGCGTGCTGCGCTTCAAAGTCACTGACACAGCACAAACGGACACGCCAAAGTAGGCCGTATCGTGCTATTACGTAGGAATTCTGGATAGCCAAACAAGCTCGGAGCTTATGACCACCAGTACTACGGCGGGCGCCGCCCATCTCGACACGACCACCGCTCCTCCGTTACTCAGGATTACGGGGGACTGGACGCTTGCCCACTACGCAAACCTGAAGCAGCTGTCGGACACACTCGACGGCCAATACGACGCCGGCGCACGCATCGACCTCAATGGCCTGGGCGCCCTGGACACCGCGGGCGCGTCGCTGCTGGTTGAGCTGCTGGGGCCCGACCGTATCGAGCAATCGGCCGAACAGACCGATTGCAGCTTGTCCGCCGCCGACCGCGCACTGCTCAAGACCGTCTACCGCTCGCTGAATGATTTTTGTGTGCCGGACAAAGCCCCGGAAGAAGCCGCCGGTATCCAGGTGCTGGCGCGCATCGGCCGCGCAGTGGACACCGTGTGGCAAGACAGCAAGAAGCTGCTCGGCTTTATCGGCTTGATCCTGGAAACCTTTGCCCGCGGCATCTTGCGCCCCAAGCGCTGGCGCATTACGCCAATGGTCGCGCATATCGAACAGACCGGCCTCGACGCCGCTCCCATTGTGGCCTTGCTGACCTTCTTGGTCGGCGCAGTGGTGGCATTTCTCGGCGCTACGGTGCTCAAGAGCTTCGGCGCAACCATTTTTACCGTGGACTTGGTGGCGTTCTCTTTCCTGCGTGAATTTGGCGTGCTGCTCACTGCAATCCTGATCGCCGGCCGCACTGCCAGTGCCTTCACCGCGCAAATCGGCTCGATGAAGGCCAACGAAGAAATCGACGCCATCCGCACCCTGGGCCTGGACCCGATGGAGCTGCTGGTGTTGCCGCGCGTGATGGCGCTGCTGGTGTCGCTGCCGATGCTGACCTTTCTGGCGATGCTCTCGGGGATTGTCGGCGGCGGCGTGGTGTGCGCGGTGGCGCTGGATATTTCACCGGCGATGTTTCTCTCGCTGCTGCAATCGGACATCGGTGTACAACATTTTCTGGTGGGCATGGTGAAAGCGCCGATCTTTGCCTTCCTGATCGCCGCGATTGGCTGCCTCGAAGGCTTCAAGGTCAGCGGCAGCGCCGAATCGGTCGGCGCCCACACCACCTCCAGCGTGGTGCAATCGATTTTTGTGGTGATCGTGCTGGACGCGGTTGCCGCGCTGTTCTTTATGGAGATGGGCTGGTGAGTCGTCTACACCGAGCGCCCACCGAGGCGGTGATCGAAGTGCGCGGCCTGTGCAACCGCTTTGGCAGCCAGAGCGTGCACGAGAACCTCGATCTGGATTTATACAAAGGCGAGATCCTCGCGGTGGTGGGCGGTTCCGGCAGCGGCAAGTCGGTGTTGCTGCGCAGCATCGTCGGCCTGCGCCGGCCCAGCGAAGGCGAGGTGCGGGTGTTCGGCAAGAACCTGCCGAGCCTGCCGGAACAGCAACGCTCACAGGTGGAGCGACGCTTTGGCGTGCTGTTTCAGAAGGGCGCGCTGTTTTCGTCGCTGACCGTCACCGAAAACGTCGCCCTGCCGCTGATCGAGCACGCGGGCCTCAGCCGCGCCGACGCCGAGCACCTGGCGGCAGTCAAGCTTGCCCTTGCGGGGTTGCCGCTGTCGGCGGCCGACAAATACCCGGCGTCGCTCTCCGGCGGCATGATCAAGCGTGCGGCCCTGGCCCGAGCCCTGGCGCTGGACCCGGACATCCTGTTTCTCGACGAACCCACCGCCGGCCTCGACCCGATTGGCGCGGCGCAATTCGACCAACTGATCCTGACCTTGCGCGATGCGCTGGGGCTGAGCGTGTTCCTGGTCACCCACGACCTCGACACGCTGTACACCATCACCGACCGTGTGGCGGTGCTGGCGCAGAAGAAAGTGCTGGTGGCCGATGCCATTGATGTCGTCTCGGAAACGAACGACCCCTGGATTCACGAATATTTCCACGGCCCCCGCGGCCGCGCGGCATTGGATGCCGCTCAATCGCTCAACGAGGTATGACATGGAAACCCGAGCCCATCATGTGATGATCGGTCTGTTCAGCGTAATCGTGGTGGTCGGCGCGATGCTGTTTGGCCTGTGGCTGGCCAAGTCCAGCGTCGACAGTGCCTTCCAGGATTATGAAGTGGTGTTCAACGAGGCGGTCAGCGGCCTGTCGCAAGGCAGCTCGGTGCAGTACAGCGGGATCAAGGTAGGTGACGTCACCAGCCTGCGCCTGGACCCCAACGACCCGCGCCGCGTACTGGCACGTATCCGCCTGGCCGGGCAGACGCCGATCAAGGAAGACACGCAGGCCAAGCTGGCCCTGACCGGCATCACCGGCACCTCGATCATCCAGCTCAGCGGCGGCACACCGCAAAGCCCGGAGCTCAAGGGCAAGGACGGCAACCTGCCGGAAATCATCGCCTCACCATCGCCGATCGCGCGCCTGCTCAATAACAGCAACGACCTGATGACCAGCATCAACCTGCTGCTGCACAACGCCAACCACATGTTCTCCCGGGAGAACGTCGAGCGCCTGAGCAACACGCTGGACAACCTGCAACAAACCACTGGCGCCATCGCCGAGCAACGCGGTGACATTAAGGTGGTGATGCAGCAATTGATGCAGGTGAGCAAACAGGCGACTGCCGCCCTGGAGCAAACCACCGTGCTGATGCGCAACGCCAACGGCCTGTTGAACGATCAAGGCAAGCAAGCCTTCGGCAGCGCCGAGCAGGCAATGAAATCGCTCGAACAAAGCACCGCAACCATCAACACCTTACTGACCAATAACAAGGACTCGGTGAACAGCGGCATGCAGGGCCTCAACGAACTGGCGCCGGCCGTGCGCGAACTGCGCGAAACCCTGGGTTCGCTGCGCGCCATCTCCCGCCGCCTGGAAGCCAACCCCAGCGGCTACCTGCTGGGCAGCGACAAGAATAAGGAGTTCACGCCATGAAGCGCGCTTATCAACTGATCGCCCCTGTGGCCTTGGTGCTGATCAGCGCCTGCTCGATTTTGCCCAAGCCCGACCCTTCGGACGTGTACCGCCTGGCTTCGGCCCAGACGACCACCCAAGGCGCGCCGGTGAGCTGGTCGCTGCGCGTGAGCAAGCCGCAGAGCAGCGAGTTTCTCGACAGCCCGCGCATTGCCGTGGTGCCCAACGGTGACCTGATCAGCAGCTATGCGAACTCACGCTGGAGCGACCCGACGCCGGTGTTGCTGCGCAACCGGTTCATGGACGGTTTCCAGCGCGATGGGCGGGTGACGCTGTTGAGTACCGACGAGACCAACTTGCAGGCCGATTATGAGCTGGGCGGGCAATTGCAGGCGTTTCAGAGTGAATACCATGGCAGCGCGGTGGAAGTGCTGATCCGCCTGGATGCGCGGTTGGTGCGCGGGAGTGATCAACGGATTATTGCCAGCCGGCGGTTTGAGGTGAAACAGCCGGTGGGTGACACCAAAGTGCCGGCGGTGGTTGCCGCGTTTGGGCAGGCGGGGGATCAGTTGAATAGGCAGGTGGTGGATTGGGTGGTGCAGCAGGGCCAAAGTGCTGCGAAACGCTGAGGGCCTCTTCGCGAGCAAGCCCGCTCCCACATTTGACCGCGTTTATTCTGACGAAATGCGTTCGAATGTGGGAGCGGGCTGGCTCGCGAAAGCGGTGTGAGCCTTAACCGAAGAACCAGTAGCACACCGCAATCGCCGCCACGACACCGGCAAACTCTGCCAGCAACGCACACCCCACCGCATGCCGCGCCCGCTGGATCCCCACCGAGCCGAAGTACACCGCCAACACGTAGAAGGTGGTTTCCGTACTGCCCTGAATCGTCGCCGCCACCAACGCCGGGAAGCTGTCCACGCCCTTGGTTTGCATGGTCTCGATCAGCAGCGCCCGCGCGGCACTGCCGGAAAAGGGCTTGACCATGGCGGTCGGCAACGCGTCGACAAAACGCGTGTCCATGCCCGTCCAGGCCACCAGGTGGCGAATACCTTCAAGGCCGAAGTCCAACGCACCCGAGGCGCGTAACACGCCCACCGCGCACAGCATCGCCACCAGATACGGCAGCAGGTTCTTGGCAACGTCGAAGCCCTCTTTGGCGCCTTCGACGAACGCCTCGTATACCTTGACCTTGCGCAGCGCACCGATCAGCAAAAACAGCATGATCAACCCGAACAGCGTCAGGTTGCCAAGGATCGATGACAAACCGGCCAGCGCCGTGGCGGACAAGGTCGCCAGCAACGCCATAAAGCCACCGAGGATCAATGCGCCGGGCACCAGGTAGGCCAGCACCACCGGATCCCACAGCCGCAGGCGCTGCATCACCGCCACCGACAATAGGCCGACCAGGGTCGAGGCGCTGGTTGCCAGCAGGATCGGCAGAAACACCAGCGTCGGGTCCGCTGCGCCTTGCTGGGCGCGGTACATGAAGATGGTCACCGGCAACAGCGTCAGCGAAGACGCATTCAGCACAAGGAACAGAATCTGCGCGTTACTGGCGGTGTTGGGGATCGGGTTGA
Source organism: Pseudomonas sp. LBUM920 (assembly GCF_003852315.1). Taxonomy (NCBI): domain Bacteria; kingdom Pseudomonadati; phylum Pseudomonadota; class Gammaproteobacteria; order Pseudomonadales; family Pseudomonadaceae; genus Pseudomonas; species Pseudomonas edsoni (SeqCode). Next base: position 95,154 of record NZ_CP027762.1, on the reverse strand, counting down.
GTTCCTGCAGCGCCTTCATGGCTTTCAGGCCAATCGGCGTGGCGGCGTTGTCCAGTCCAAGGCCATTGGCGGCGAAGTTGAGGGTGATCAAGCCGATGGCGGGGTGGCCGGCCGGCACTTCCGGCATCAGGCGGCGAAACAGCGGGCCGAGGGCCTTGGCCAACCAGTCGACAATCCCGGCTTTTTCGGCGATGCGCAAAAAGCCCAGCCATAAGGTCAGGGTGCCGAACAGCAGCACCATGACTTCCACCGACAATTTGGCCATGGCGAAAATGCTTTCCACCATCGCCGCAAAAATCCCGGCATTACCGCCAATCAGCCATTGCGCCAGTGCTGACACCATTGCCACGACAAAGAAGCCAAGCCACAGGCCATTAAGCATCTGTTGAATCCCCCGAAAGATGGGGCGAATGATAGCGGGGCTGGCAGAAACGACAAACCCCGGAATTTTCCGGGGTTTGTGTTCACGCCGCGGGCTATCAGCCGCGGGTGGCTTGGGTGGCTGGCGAGGCCTCTTTGCTGCGCCAGTGCGGCAGGGAGTTCCAGTAGCGCTCGCCTTTGGCGTCGTCGTACATGCCTTCCCAACGGGAGATGACCAATACGGCCAAAGCGTTGCCGATCACGTTGAGCGCGGTACGCGCCATGTCCATCACACGGTCGACACCGGCGATGAACGCCAGGCCTTCCAGCGGAATGCCCACGCTGCCCAGGGTAGCCAGCAAGACGACGAAGGACACACCCGGCACACCGGCGATACCTTTGGAGGTCACCATCAGGGTCAGCACCAGCATCAGTTGCTGGCCGATCGACAGGTCAATGCCGTACAGCTGGGCGATAAAGATCGCCGCGATGCTCTGATACAGGGTCGAACCGTCGAGGTTGAAAGAGTAGCCGGTCGGTACCACAAAGCTGCAGATGGCCTTCGGCGCGCCGTAAGCTTCCATCTTCTCGATGACGCGCGGCAGCACGGTTTCGGAACTGGCGGTGGAGTAGGCCAGCACCAGCTCATCCTTGAAGATGCGCATCAGCTTGATCACCGAGAAACCGAACAGGCGAGCGATCAGGCCCAGCACCACGAAGGCGAAGAACAGAATGGCGACGTAAACCAGAATCACCAGCTTGGCCAGCGGCAGCAACGAGGCGAAGCCGAAGTTGGCGACGGTCACCGCGATCAAGGCAAATACGCCGATCGGGGCGTACTTCATGATCATGTGGGTGACTTTGAACATGCTCTCGGAGACGCCCTGGAACATTGTGACCAGAGGCTCGCGCAGTTCCGGCTTGAGGCTCGACAAGCCGAGGCCGAACAGCACCGAGAAGAAGATGATCGGCAGCATGTCGCCACGGGCGACGGCGGCGAAGATATTCGAAGGAATCAGGTTGAGGATGGTCTCGATGAACGCATGCTCATGCTGCACTTCGGCAGCGGTGGCGGTGTACTTGGAGATATCGACGGTACCCAGGGTACTCATGTCGATGCCAGCGCCTGGGTGGAACAGGTTGGCCAACAACAGGCCGACCACGATGGCGATGGTGGTGACCACTTCGAAGTAAAGGATGGTTTTGACGCCGATGCGACCGAGCTTCTTCGCGTCACCCACGCCGGCGATGCCAACGATCAGTGAGGAAATCACAATCGGGATCACGATCATCTTGATCAGGCGGATAAAGATATCGCCCGCCGGCTGCAACACATTGCTGATCCACCAGGCTTTTTCAGCACTGAAATGGTTGAGCACTGCACCGATTGCGATCCCCAGCACCAAACCGATGAGGATCTGCCAGGCGAGGCTTAGCTTTGCCTTCTTCATGTCATTACCCTTACTTCAAGTGGACTTAAGGCAAATGCGCCATCTGGAACGCTCGGAAGCGAAAAAGTGTGTGCATCTGCCTCCGTAGAAGGTCACCGCAGCGTGGCCGAAATGGCTTACTGGCAGGCGAAAAAAGGCGCAACTATTCCCATGCAAGGGGGCGACGTCTAATGCCGTAAACGCCTACCCTATGCCGAATCGGCATGGCTTTTTTTGAAAATAGTTGTCTGAACGGTCAGTTCGATTCCGCCATTCAACCCGGTGAATATGCCGTGAACCGGCCATTAGCGGCTCGCTCAGAGATGTTGGACGTCTGTGAGCTACTGGCAAAAATGCCTGAAATTAGATGGGGTTGGCGTCCGAAGAGTCCTATAGCGCGAGCATAATTTTCTAGATAGAAGGTCGCACCGACACACCAAGTAACGGTTAGGAAGAGGCGAGATAGAAAATAGCGACTATGGGCGACATACAAGAGGGTTAATGCGCGCGATAAGCCCGCCGCAAGTTCATCAAGCTTGAGGACTTGTGAACTTGCGTCGCAGCTTTTCGCCTGACCCGGCCCTTGCGCAGGCACTCCCTGTACCCGTAGGTCACGCCGATCCGAATCGATCAGAGCAACCCGGCCCCCTGGTCATGCATCACTCTTGGCGAGTGGTGCAGACAGAAAGAAGCAAAGAGGCTTCTTTCTATGGACGCCGGCTCCGTTGACGACAGATGCGTCAGACGGAACCTAGTACCAATTCGGATCTTTCTTAAGCTGTTCCATCAGCAGTTGTTTCATGCCTTCGTTCGGTTTACCGATAAAACGATAATCGGCGTGCCGCGTTGGGGATTTGTCTGCCGGCAAACCGGCCGGGACTTCAACCAACATGGCGTACGCGTCTTCCTTGTCGTAGCTGAAGGCGACGATCAGGCGCTTGTTCAGGCACGTGTCTGCGGTCTCGCAGAGTGGCCCGACCAGGTATTTGTCGCCATCTTCTTCCACGGCATTCATTTGTTCGGCCGTACCGGACAGGTTCATCACCCATTCCGGCAGGCGCTGTTCTTTCTTCACCACGCTTTGCCAGGTTTCGCGGTATTGCTTGTCCGCACTGAGCAATTCGTTAGCCCGGGATTGGCCGTCATTGGCGGCCATCGCCAGGCCGCTACTGCCCAGAATCAGGGCGGCAGCACAGGCTTTGATAAACAAAGTGGTCATATTCAGCCTCGGCCGCGACGACCAAAGAAGAACGAAGCGATGAACATCACCAGGAAGACCACAAACAGAATTTTTGCGATACCCGTGGCGGTGCCCGCGATACCACCGAAGCCCAGGACTGCAGCCACAATGGCGATGATCAGAAATGTGATTGCCCAACTCAACATGGTGATTCTCCTTACGCTTTTATAGGGGTAACAGCGGTAGTGCCGTGCAGCCGCTCAACACAAGCGACCTTTTGTTGCCTAGAACACCCAACGTTCTTGAGCAGGCAACTCGCCAAGAGTCGAATCCTGGTCTGCCACTCTCAATTGCGGGGCGGTAACGTCGGCAGCCACGCTGCTGACGGAACTGAAATGGTGCTGGGTCATTACCGGACGTTCGAATTGCAGGGTTTGCTGCTGACTCTGCTGCCAATGCTGGAACTGCTGGCCCGCAATCAACGTGACCATCAAGGCCAGGCTGGCAAACAGACCTTGCTGCAGGCGCAGTGGCGATACACGCAATTGGCTGAGGCTTTGGCGAGTCATGCTGCATTTCTCCCGCATTCTGATTATTCGGTCATGACACTGTTGAGAGGGATATTGCAGGGCGCGTGCCAGTTTTTTTACAAAATAAAACTCAATAAAATCAATAGGTTAACAATACATCTCGGATCGACAGCCCAGCATCCTGCACGATACCCCTATCCAGGCCGTGCGAAATGCACGATGGTCAGTGGTCGGGTCAAGGGATCGAAAAGAGAAATAGCGTTGCCGAAGTGGCTACTAGGCATGAAAAGGCCATCAAATCGCGCGTTTGTAGGAGGTTGTGCAGATACCTGCGCGAAGATGGCTTTTATCGATCAGAATAAACCATGCAACTTGCCCGATTATTCCGGGACTAAACACCATCATTCATAGTTAAGGGGAGCGCGGGACAGATGGAATCAGCCAAGGAACTTCAAGGCCGCATTCTTTTAGTGGATGACGAATCCGCGATCCTTCGCACCTTCCGTTACTGCCTGGAAGATGAAGGCTACACCGTAGCCACCGCCAACAGCGCTGCGCAGGCGGATGCGCTGATGCAGCGCCAGGTGTTCGACCTGTGCTTCCTGGACCTGCGCCTGGGCGAGGACAATGGCCTGGACGTGTTGGCGCAGATGCGCATCCAGGCGCCGTGGATGCGCGTGGTGATTGTGACCGCACACTCGGCCGTGGATACCGCAGTAGACGCGATCCAGGCTGGCGCCGCCGATTACCTAGTCAAGCCCTGCAGCCCAGACCAACTGCGCCTCGCTACCGCCAAGCAATTGGAAGTGCGCCAACTCTCCGCTCGCCTCGAAGCACTGGAAGGCGAAGTTCGCCAGCCAAAGGATGGCCTCGACTCCCACAGCCCGGCCATGATGGTAGTGCTGGAAACCGCGCGCCAAGTCGCGGGCACCGACGCCAACATCTTGATCCTTGGTGAATCAGGCACAGGTAAGGGTGAGTTGGCCCGCGCCATTCACGGCTGGAGCAAGCGCTCGAAGAAGTCCTGCGTGACCATTAACTGCCCATCACTGACGGCAGAGCTGATGGAAAGCGAACTCTTCGGTCACAGCCGCGGCGCCTTTACCGGTGCCAGCGAAAGCACCTTGGGCCGAGTCAACCAGGCGGATGGCGGCACGCTGTTTCTCGACGAAATCGGCGATTTTCCCCTCACCTTGCAACCAAAGTTGCTGCGCTTCATTCAAGACAAGGAATACGAACGCGTGGGCGACCCGGTCACCCGACGCGCCGATGTACGCATTCTTGCGGCGACCAACCTCAACCTGGAAGACATGGTGCGCGACGGCCGCTTCCGTGAAGATTTGCTCTACCGCCTGAATGTCATCACCTTGCACTTGCCACCGCTGCGTGAGCGCAGTGAAGACATTCTGACGTTGGCCGACCGCTTCCTGGCGCGCTTCGTCAAGGAATACGCCCGACCGGCACGCGGCTTCAGCGATGAAGCGCGCGAAGCACTGCTCAACTACCGCTGGCCGGGGAACATCCGAGAACTGCGAAACGTTGTGGAGCGAGCCAGCATCATCTGCCCTCAGGAAAAGGTTGAAATCAGCCACCTCGGGATGGCCGAGCAGCCGACCAACAATGCACCGCGCATTGGTGCGGCACTGAGCCTGGATGAGCTGGAGAAAGCCCACATCGGCGCGGTACTCGCCACCAGTGACACGCTGGACCAGGCGGCCCGCACTCTCGGTATCGACGCGTCGACCCTGTACCGCAAACGTAAACAGTACAACTTGTGAGCTGTACCCTATGAAGCTAGCGATGAAACTGCGCACTCGTTTGTTCCTGAGTATCTCAGCGCTGATCACCGTCGCCCTGCTGGGACTGGTCCTGGGACTGGTCAGTGTCATGCAAATGGCCAAGAGCCAGGAGTCACTGATCCGCAGCAACTTCATCACCCTGGACCTTGGCCTCAAGCTGCGTCAGACCCTGGGTGACCAGTTGATCCTAATGCTGCAGGAGCAACCGGACCCCGAGGTACTGAAAACTTCAAAAGAGCAATATTTCGCCTTGCTGGATGAGGGCATCGCCCATGAACAGCAAGACGGCAAGCTCAGCGGGTTCAGCCAGGCACGCATTGACTACCTGAACTTCCTCAAGGCATTTGACGAAGCCCAGCAAAGCCCACTGGCAAATAGCAAAGACCCGAAGCTGACCGAAACCTTCAACGCCTTGCGCAATGGCCTGATCGCCGAGCACAAGCACGCGCTGGAGAATATCAACGAGAGTGAACACAAATCCCGCGACCGGGCGCTGCTGATTGCCGGTCTTCTGGGCCTGGTCGGGCTGGCAGTGTTGATCATCGGCTTCATCACTGCACACGGTATCGCCCGACGCTTTGGTGGCCCCATCGAAGCCTTGGCCAAAGCCGCCGACAAGATCGGGCAGGGTGATTTCGAAGTGACGCTGCCCATCTCGTCTGCCGCGGAGATGAACCAGTTGACCCGCCGCTTCGGCATCATGGCCGAAGCGTTGCGCCAGCATCAGGCAACCAATGTCGACGAACTGCTGGCCGGCCAGCAGCGTCTGCAAGCGGTGCTCGACAGCATCGACGATGGCCTGCTGATGATCGACCGCCAAGGCCGCCTCGAGCACCTAAATCCTGTGGCACAGCGCCAGCTGGGCTGGGACGAGGCGCGGTTGGGGCAGGGCTTGGGCGAAGCATTGGGTCGCCCGGAAATGGATGAGCAGCTGCAACTGGTGCTGCGCGGCGGCAACCTGGAGCGGGCACCTGAGGACTTGGAAGTGGAGGTCGAGGGCGAATTGCGCCTGCTGACCTACAGCCTGACGCCAGTCAGTCATACCCAGGGGCATATTCTTGGGGCGGTGATGGTGCTGCACGATGTGACCGAGCAGCGCGCTTTCGAGCGCGTGCGTAGCGAATTCGTCTTGCGGGCCTCCCACGAACTGCGTACGCCCGTCACCGGTATGCACATGGCCTTCGGGCTGTTTCGCGAGCGCGCGAAGTTTCCCGCAGAGTCCCGTGAAGCGGACCTGCTGGATACGGTTAATGAAGAAATGCAGCGCTTGATGCAGTTGATCAACGACTTGCTCAACTTCTCGCGCTACCAGAATGGCCTGCAAAAACTCACGCTAGGGCCGTGCGATGTCACCGATCTGCTGGAGCATGCACGAGCCCGATTTACCGAGCTGGCAAATGCTCAGCACATCGAACTGCTGGTGGAAGCCCAATCTGACTTGCCCAGGCTGTACGCAGACCAGGCCCAGCTTGAGCGCGTACTCGACAACCTTTTAGGCAATGCATTGCGACATACCGCCGATGGCGGGCAAATTCGCCTGCAGGCGCGCCGTCATGGCGAACGGGTGATTATCAGCGTCGAGGATAACGGCGAAGGTATCGCCTATGGCCAGCAAGGACGTATCTTCGAACCTTTCGTGCAGGTTGGACGCAAGAAAGGCGGCGCCGGCCTGGGGCTGGCGCTGTGCAAGGAAATTGTGCAACTGCACGGCGGGCGCATGGGCGTCTACTCGCGGCCGGGGCAGGGCACGCAGTTCTACATGGCGCTGCCGCTTTAGCGCCTAACTCCGATTCAGTGCGCGCAGGATCGCAGCGCTTTCTGCATCCGGCGTGCCATCAAACAGCGATGGCCGGAAATGCATCTGGAACGCCGCGATCACATGCCGCGTGGCAACATCCAGCTCGCCGGTCTGTGGTGTCTGATAGCCCAACCGCGCCAACTCTTCCTGGAACCAGGTGATGCTCGGCAGGTTAGCGGCGTACTGCATCTGGAATCGAGCGACGGCCTGCGCATTCGGCCAAGCTCCCAGCCCCTCAGCTGCCAAGCGCTTCCACGGGAACAACGGGCCCGGATCGAGCTTGCGCAACGGCGCGATATCGCTATGACCAATGATGTTCTTGGGGTCGATGCCATTACGCTTGCTGATGTCCTTGAGCAACACCACCAACGACTGCACCTGCGCCTCGGAATACGGGTACCAGACGCGGCCAGTCGGTGTGTCGCGATAACCCGGGTTGACGATCTCGATACCAATGGAGCTGGAGTTGAGCCACGTACGGCCCATCCACTCGCTTTCTCCGGCGTGCCAGGCGCGTTGGCTCTCATCCACCAGCTTATAGATGGTGCCTGAAGCATCGTCGCCGATCAGGTAATGACTGCTGACCTGGCCATGCGTCAATAGCGCCAGGGAGCGTTCAAGGTTGGTGGAGGTGTAATGGACGACAACGAACTGCACACGATTGTCGTGATTGAGCGAAGGATGGTTGGTGTCCAGGCGAGGGCCGCTCGCGCAGCCGGCGAGCAGGAGCAATACGAAGGCGAGGTAAAAGGATTTCATGGCAGAAGACATTACGCTGAAGACGATAATGCAACAGTGTAACGTACGGATTGTGCCTGAGCGGTCAAATTACAAAATGGAACATCTTTTACGCCGCCTGCACCTGATTACGTCCCGCCGCTTTCGCTCGGTAAAGCGCTTCGTCGGCACGCTTTAGCACCAAGTCACTGCGCTCACCCGGCTGGAACTGCGCCACACCCATGGACACCGTAATCGTCACCGGTTCGCCCTTGAAATGGAAAGGGCAGGCCTCGATAGCCGCGCGCAACACCTCACCCACGCCCAAGGCGTCCGACAAAGCGGAGTCAGGCATCAGCAATACAAATTCTTCACCGCCAAACCGCGCGATAAAGTCAGTCGGGCGCAGGCACTTGCGCAACACATTGGCGATGATCTTCAACACTTTGTCGCCCGCCAAGTGTCCGTAGCCGTCGTTGACGCGCTTGAAGTGATCAAGGTCCAGCATGGCCAGCGACAGGCTGTTGCCGCGCTGGTGCCAGGCGTTGACTTCGTGGTCCAGACGCTCGCTCCAGGCTGCCCGGTTGGGCAGGCCGGTGAGCGGATCGATCAACGCCTTCTGGCGCTGGACTTCCAGATGCTCGCGATACCCTTGGGCTTCCTGCTCCATATTCGCCACCCGCTCAGCGAGCCCCTTGAGGCGCGCCGCCACTTCCTGCTCTCGCTGATCACGCTGCTGCTGATGTTGATCCATGGTGCCGAGCAAGCCTTCAAGGTGGCTCTCTAGCACGTGCTTGAGGCTGTCAAGGTCGGCTGCCTCCTGCACGCTGCTTTGCAGGCCGTCGACTTGTTCACGAATCTGCGTGTCCAGCTCGCGCGCGGCCGAGCGGCTGTCAGCGTGACCATCACTGGCTACTTGCAGATGGCCCTGGAACGCTTCGAGGCGCTCATTGAGCTGTTTGAGGTAAGCCTCGAACTCGTGCTGGCCACTGTCGGTGATCGCCAGCATCAACACCGCCAAGTCATCGAGAATCGGCAGCAGTTCGTACCAGTTCAAGCCATGAGCCAGGCGTTCGCGCATGGCCTCAGCCTGGGGACGGTGACGCTCGGGCAGTGACAGGTCTTCCAACAGGCCAAGCAAGGTGTCTTCGATGTGCTTGGCAACCGAGCTGTACGAAGGTTCGGGCGAGTCGGGCAGTGCGTAGACGCCATCCGATTCCAACGCATCGGGGTCAGGCTCCAGACCTTCCAGCACAGGCGGGAGCGACAAGCTGCCAATGGCGGTTTCGTTTGGAGTGTCGACCTCGACCTGCGCCTCTTCGATAAAGGCGGCAAGTGCGCTTTCTGGGGCGGTTTCTTCTACCAGCACCTCCACCGCTTCAGGTTCAGGCACCTCGACAGGCCCCTCTGCAGCCGGTGCCTCGAAGGCAAAGGTTTCGCCGGCAACCTCCGCCACTTTTACAGGCACAACGTGTTCGGGTTGTGACGCTGCCGGCGTTTTCGGCAGTGGCGCAAAGGCGCGCAAGGCTTGTGTCAGTTCTTCGGATTGCTCCGGTTCCTGAGGCTCAGGGGCGAGCTTGGGCGCCGTGGATTTTGGCGCAGCCGGCGCTGGTGTAGCTTCAACCACCGGCGCTTCATTCGAACCCTCTTTCGCGCCAAACAGGCGTTGCAGCAAACCCGGTCCAGGGCGCGGGGTTTCGCCATCCGAATCCAGGTTATTCAGCGCCTGCCCTTGCAGGCTGCTCAGCTCGCTGAGCAACAATGGAATCTCGCGTGCCTGGCCGACTCGCCCCTCCAGTTGCTTGGCAAAGGTTTTCAGCGGGCGCGCGACTTCACGCGGCAGCGGCAGCTTTTGCAACTGCGCGACCAGGGCCGTGAGCGCAGTGCTGATCTGGTCGACCCGGGTTTCGCGGCGCTGTTCTGAATCCAGCACGGCCTTTTCCAGGCGCGGCAGCAGGGCTGCGAGGGCGGCGTCCATGTCGTCGGTACGCACGACGTCGCGCATCTCTTTCATGCATTGGTCAACCGCGCGATCGGTGCCCTCAGCCGCCAGCGTGCTGCGCACCAGGCCTCGACGTAACAAGTCGAGGCGGGCAGCCCAGCGACGTTCGAGCTTGTCTTGCTGCTCGACGCTTTTCAGGTATTTCTCTTTCCAGCGCTGGGCGTCGTCGCTCATGCAAGGGGTCCGCGAGGGCCTGGGCTCAACGCGGGTAATGCATCAGCCGTAAGCGAACCCGGCAGACGAATCTCTACCGCGACGGGCAGGTGATCGGAGATGGGCTGCGCCAGTACTTGAACACTTTCGAGTGTGAGTGTCGGACTGAGCAGGATGTGGTCGAGACAGCGTTGCGGGCGCCAACTGGGGAACGTGGCTTCGACTTGCGGCGCCAGCAACCCGAGGTCCCTCAAGGGGGAATTCTGCAGCAGGTCGTTGGCATGGGTATTCATGTCACCCATCAGTACCTGGTGCTTGTAGTTGCCAATTAATTCACGAATATAAGCGAGCTGCAGGTTGCGCGTACGCCCCCCGAGTGCCAGGTGCATCATCACCACCACCAAGGCTTCGGGGCCTTCGCCGAAACGCACGAGGATCGCCCCGCGCCCTTTGGGGCCTGGCAAGGGGTGATCTTCGATGGCAGTCGGCTTCAAGCGGCTGAGCACGCCATTGCTATGCTGCGCCAGACGCCCGAGGTTGCGGTTGAGTTGCTGATACCAGTACGGGAACGCACCGAGCTGCGCCAGGTGTTCCACCTGGTTGATGTAGCCGGAGCGTATGCTGCCGCCGTCAGCTTCCTGCAGGGCGACCAAATCGAAGTCGTTCAGCAGGTTGCCGATTTTTTGCAGGTTAACGGCACGCCCATTGTGGGGCAGCAAATGCTGCCAGCCACGGGTGAGGTAGTGCCGATACTTTTCAGTGCTGATGCCCACCTGAATATTGAAGCTGAGCAAGCGCAAGCGGCTATCTGCCGGAAGGCCTGTGGATTCCAGGTGATGCTCGTTGACCTTCGCATCATGCAGGCCAACGACACGTTCAGTACCCCAGCGGCGCATGGTAGGCCCCTTACTTGGCTGCGCGCTCTTTGGCGATCAGTTGGTCGGCAACGTTCAGCGCTTGCTCTTCGCCACCAGCACTGCCGATGTCGAAACGGTATTTACCGTTGACGATCAGCGTAGGTACGCCTTGTACGCCGTACTTCTGGGCGAGCTCTTTGTATTGGGCCATCTTGCCCTTCACAGCGAACGAGTTGAACGTTTCAAGGAATTTGGTTTTATCGACGCCCTGAGTGGCGACGAAATCAGCCATGTCTTCAGGTTTGACCAGGCGCTTGCCTTCTTTCTGAATGGCATTGAACACCGCTGCGTGCACTTTGTGCTCTACACCCATGGTGTCCAGCGTGATGAAGAGTTGACCATGAGCATCCCATGGGCCGCCGAACAACGCTGGGACGCGTTTGAAATTCACATCCTCAGGCAGCTTCTCGACCCACGGATTGATGACCGGCTCAAAAGCATAGCAATGCGGGCAGCCATACCAGAACAGCTCCACGACTTCGATCTTGCCTGGCACCGAAACCGGCACCGGGTTGGCCAATTCAACGTAGGTTTTACCGGCTTCAAGCGGCACATTATCGGCAGCTTGTGCGGTCATGCCAAAGAGGCTGGCAGTGACGAGAGCGGCGCTGAGGATCAGATTACGCATGCTTTACTCCTGGACAAATAAAGTCGCCTCACGCGACCTTTAGGTGTGACAGGTCTACGCGGGCATGAGTTCGTTAGTGTAACGGCACCGGCCACAAAAAAGGGCGGCCTAAGCCACCCTTTTTATGCTTGCATCGACGGATTAATCGAGCGTTAACGTCCTGCCCGGATCAGTGCAGGCCTTGGATGTAGCTGGACAGCGCTTCGATGTCTTTATCCGAAAGCTTGGCCGCAATATCAGTCATCATTTTGTTACCCGCGTCGCCATCGATATAGCGAACCTTCTCGCGAAAATCCTTCAATTGCTTGGCCGTGTACTGAGCATGTTGACCACTCAGGTGAGGGAAGCCCGCCGCTGCGACACCGCCGCCGTCCGGAATATGGCAAGCCTTGCACGCTGGCATGCCGCCGATAGGCTGGTCTTCGGCGAGCTTGCCACCGCGGAACAACGCTTGGCCTTTTTCCACCAGTTTCGGATCGGCAGCTCCCACACTGCCTTTCTGGCTGGCAAAATACGCCGCGATGTCCGCCAGGTCTTGATCACTGAGGTTGGTCAGCAGGCCGGTCATTTCCAGCACCGTGCGCTTGCCGTCCTTGATGTCGTGCATCTGCTTGGTCAGGTAACGTTCACCCTGGCCGGCGAGTTTGGGGAAGTTTGGTGCCGGGCTATTGCCATCCGGTCCATGGCAAGCACCACACACGGCGGCTTTCGCCTGACCCGCTGTAGCGTCGCCTGCAGCATGGGCAACACCGGTGATGCCCAAGGTCAACAGCAGACTCACGATCAGTTTGTTCATCAGCTAATCCAACTACGGCTAAGGGTTTAAGAGTTATCTACCGGGTTTACTCACCATCAATTCAATGATGGCCTGGTAATCCTCAGTACTGCAGTCCATGCACAAACCACGCGGCGGCATCGCCTTGAAACCCTGGTTACGTGTTGCACCAACGTGTCCATCCCCTTGGCCAGTCTTGGCTGCCAGGCTGCCTGGTCACCCCGTTTAGGGGCATTAGACAGCTGGCCGGCATGGCAAGCTACGCAAACTCGGTTGTACACCGCCTCCGGATCCTGTGTAGCCTGAGCGCCGTAAAGCGGAATCAGGACACCAAAAGCGAGCAACCATCGGGTCATACATCGACCTTTTCAGGGTTTGAGAGCGTTTTGCGTTCTAATGCGCAATGAAGGTCTTTCGCTCCCGTGAACCTCATCCTTCGCTGGGACAAAGCACACACAAAATCTGCGGCATTATATACTGGCGCTACTGAAACGGAAACGACACCGCTTGCCGCACCCTTTTTTCGGCACCGCCCACATCGGAAATCTCATGCAACTCAAGAATCCCATCCTCGGCCTGTGCCAACAGTCCACCTTCATGCTCAGCGCCGCCAAAGTAGACCAATGCCCCGATGACGAAGGCTTTGAAGTCGCCTTTGCCGGTCGTTCCAACGCCGGCAAGTCCAGCGCGCTGAACACCCTGACCCACGCCAGCCTGGCACGCACCTCGAAAACCCCGGGCCGCACGCAACTTCTCAATTTCTTCAAGCTAGACGATGATCGGCGTCTGGTCGACCTGCCGGGCTACGGTTACGCAAAAGTACCTATCCCGTTGAAGCTGCACTGGCAGCGTCACCTGGAGGCTTACCTGGGTGGCCGGGAGAGTTTGAAGGGTTTGATTTTGATGATGGACATCCGTCATCCAATGACCGACTTCGACCTGCTGATGCTCGATTGGGCCGTCGCCAGCGGCATGCCGATGCATATCCTGCTGACCAAGGCAGACAAGCTGACCTACGGCGCAGCCAAGAACACCCTGCTCAAAGTGCAGTCCGACATCCGTAAGGGTTGGGGTGATGCAATCACCATCCAGCTGTTCTCCGCGCCCAAGCGTATGGGCCTGGAAGACGCCTACACGGTGTTGGCCGGTTGGATGGAATTGGCGGACAAGGGCGCTGAAGTCGCGGAATAACTTTTCTGCGGGCAAAAAAAACCCCGGACTTCGTATGGGGAGGGGAAGTTCGGGGTCCAAGTTCCGGACCGCTAGGGCGGGGTCCAGATATCTGCCAACACTTAACACAACATAGGAGCATTGAAGGGCTTCACCACCCATTCAGTAACTCTGAGTAGCAGTTCACAGGTTAAGTTCCGGCAGCTTAAAAAAACTATTGGAAATAACTGACACCGGTTTCCGATCTAAAGCGCTCTGCCACCACCCCCGGCAGTGGCAGAGCCGCGAAATCAGTGCGCCTCGTCCCAGTTATCGCCCACGCCTACGTCCACGACCAACGGTACATCCAGCTTGGCCGCTGCGCTCATGTGCTCGCGGATCTTCTCGCTGACTTGCGCAACCAAGTCCTCGCGCACCTCAAGCACCAGTTCATCGTGCACTTGCAGGATGACCTTGGCATCCAGGCCCGACTCGGTCAGCCAGTTATCCACCAACACCATGGCCTTCTTGATGATGTCAGCCGCGGTGCCCTGCATCGGCGCGTTGATCGCCGTGCGCTCGGCCGCCGCGCGCTCCTGAGGCTTGTTGGAATTGATATCCGGCAAGTACAGCCGACGCCCGAAGAAGGTTTCTACATAGCCTTGGTCGGCCGCTTGGGCCCGCGTGCGCTCCATGTACTCGCGAACGCCAGGGTAGCGCGCGAAATACACGTCGATATACGCCTTGGCGGTCTTGGTATCGACGCCGATATCCTTGCCAAGCTTCTGCGCGCCCATGCCGTAGATCAGGCCAAAGTTGATCGCCTTGGCACTGCGACGCTGGTTGGAACTGACCTCAGCCAACTCAACCTTGAACACCTCAGCCGCTGTAGCGGTGTGCACGTCCAAATCGTTGCGGAACGCGTTCATCAAGCCCTCGTCCTTGGACAAGTGCGCCATGATCCGCAGCTCGATCTGCGAATAGTCCGCCGCCAGCAGCTTGTAGCCCTTGGGCGCGACAAACGCCTGGCGAATTCGCCGCCCTTCAGCGGTTCGCACCGGAATGTTCTGCAGGTTCGGATCGCTCGAAGACAAGCGTCCAGTCGCCGCCACAGCCTGGTGATAAGAGGTGTGAATACGCCCGGTACGCGGGTTGATCTGCTCGGGCAGTCGATCGGTGTAGGTGCTTTTCAGCTTACTCATGCTGCGGTACTGCATCAGCACTTTTGGCAGCAGGAAATCGTCTTCGGCCAACTTGGCCAGTACTTCCTCGGCCGTGGACGCCTGCCCCTTGCCCGTCTTTTTCAGCACCGGCAAGCCGAGCTTTTCGTAGAGAATCGCCCCGAGCTGCTTGGGCGAACCCAGGTTGAATTCTTCACCGGCGATCTCGAACGCCTGGCGCTCCAGCTCAACCATCTTGTTACCCAGCTCGATGCTCTGGATGCCCAGCAGGTCCTTATCCACAAACGCGCCCTGGCGCTCGATACGCGCCAGCACCGGCACCAACGGGATTTCGATATCCGTCAGCACACTGGCCAGGCTCGGTATGGCTGCCAGCTGTGCATGCAACGCCTGGTGCAGGCGCAGCGTTATATCCGCATCTTCAGCCGCGTACGGGCCAGCCTGCTCAAGCGCGATCTGGTCGAATGTCAGTTGCTTGGCGCCTCTGCCGGCGATGTCCTGGAAGCTGACAGTGTCGTAGTCCAGGTACTTCTTGGCCAGGCTGTCCATGTCGTGCCGGGTTGCGGTGGAATTCAACACGTAGGATTCAAGCATGGTGTCGAAGGCGATGCCGCGCACGGTGATGCCGTGCGCAGGGTCACCACCGATGGCGCAATTGGCCAGGATGTTCATGTCGAACTTGGCGTGCTGGCCGACCTTGAGTTTGGTCGGGTCTTCGAGCAGAGGCTTCAACGCCAACAGAACCGTGTCGCGATCCAACTGTTCGGGCGCACCGACGTAGGAATGGGTCAACGGGATGTAGGCGGCTTCATGGGGCTGCACGGCGAAGGAAACACCGACCAACTGCGCTTTTTGCGCGTCGATCCCGGTGGTTTCGGTATCGAATGCGAACAGCTTGGCGTCGTTGAGTTTCTTCAGCCAGCTATCGAATGTCGCCTGGTCCAGGATGGTCGTGTAGGACGCCTCCAACGGCGCGGCCGCTACCACCTCAACGACGGTTTCGGCAGACGGCGCCGCCTCGGTCGAGGCCTTGAGCTCGACACGCTTGGCGTCGCGCTGAATCTCATCAATCCAGCTCTTGAACTCCAGCAGCGTGTACAGCTCCAGCAGCTTTTCGCGGTCAGGCTCGATCAGGTGCAGATCTTCCAGGCCTACATCCAGCGGTACGTCGATTTTGATCGTCGCCAGTTGATAGGACAGAAACGCCATCTCCTTGTGCTCTTCCAGCTTGGCCGGCAGATTCTTGGCCCCGCGAATCGGCAGGGTCGGCACGATATCCAGCTGTTCATAAAGCTCTTTGAGGCCGCCATTCACGCCTACGAGCAAGCCGGACGCGGTCTTCGGGCCAATGCCCGGAACGCCCGGGATGTTGTCGGACGAATCGCCCATCAGCGCCAGGTAATCGATGATCTGCTCGGGAGCGACACCGAATTTCTCCTTCACGCCCTCAATGTCCATCGCGCTACCGGTCATGGTGTTGACCAAGGTAATGTGCCCGTCGACCAACTGCGCCATGTCCTTGTCGCCAGTAGAAATCACCACCGGGCGGTCTGCCGCCGCACTGCTGCGGGCCAAAGTGCCGATGACGTCATCAGCCTCGACGCCTTCGACGCACAGCAGCGGGAAGCCCAGCGCAATGACGCTTTGGTGCAGCGGCTCGATTTGCAGGCGCATGTCATCGGGCATGCTCGGGCGGTTGGCCTTGTATTCGGCGAACATCTCATCGCGGAAGGTCCCGCCCTTGGCGTCGAACACGACGGCGAACGGGCTGTCCGGGTACTGCCTGCGCAGGCTTTTGAGCATGTTCAACACGCCCTTGACCGCACCGGTTGGCAGGCCTTTGGAGGTGGTCAGCGGTGGCAGCGCGTGAAAGGCGCGGTACAGATAAGAAGAACCGTCCACCAGGACGAGGGGGGCTTGGCTCATGAGCAGGATCAACCTTTTCGGCGGGTCAGGCGCTAGAATAGCCGGACCAATGACGACAAAGGGACAAGGTTATCATGCGTACAGTAAATCGACTGTTGTTGACCGGCTTGATTGCGTTCTTGCCGCTGGCCGCCACGGCAGCTGACAGCGCACCCTCGGGAGACCCGGAAGTCACGATCCGCACCGAAGGTGACAGGACCATCCAGGAGTACCGCCAAAACGGTTTCCTGTACGCGATCAAGGTCACCGTGAAGGGCGCGCCGCCGTATTTCCTGGTGCGCGCGGACGGATCCGATGCAAACTTCATCCGTTCTGACCAGCCGAATATGCTGATCCCGTCATGGAAGATCTTCGAATGGAAATGATTTCTTAACTTAAATTGGCGCCGCCCCTCGCGGCGCCCGTACTGGCAGTTTTAACCATGTCTGTGTTCACCCCGCTGGCTCGGCCCGAGCTGGAAACCTTTCTCGCCCCTTACGGGCTCGGCCGCCTGCTTGATTTCCAGGGGATTGCCGCCGGTAGCGAAAACACCAACTTCTTCATAAGCCTGGAACAGGGCGAATTCGTCCTGACCCTGGTTGAGCGCGGCCCAGTCGCAGAAATGCCGTTTTTCATCGAACTGCTCGACGTGCTCCATGACGCTGACTTGCCGGTGCCCTATGCGCTGCGCACCACCGACGGCGTGGCCTTGCACGAATTGAAGGGCAAACCGGCGCTGCTGCAACCTCGCCTGGCCGGCAAGCACATCAAGGAAGCCAACGCACAGCATTGCGCCCAGGTTGGCGACCTGCTCGGCCATTTGCACCTGGCGACTCAAGGCGAGAAAGTGCTGGAGCGCAAGACTGATCGAGGGCTGGACTGGATGCTCACCGAAGGTGCGCAGCTGATTTCGCACCTTAACGACGCGCAGCAGCGCCTGCTGAAAGAGGCGCTGAGCGAGATCGAAGCCCACAAGGCTCAAATCCTCGCACTGCCACGCGCCAACGTTCACGCCGATCTGTTCCGCGATAATGCGATGTTCGAAGGCACGCACCTGACCGGGCTGATCGACTTTTACAACGCTTGCTCAGGCCCGATGCTGTACGACGTGGCGATCGCCTTGAATGACTGGTGTTCGGACGCCGACGGCGTGATTGATGGGCAACGCGCCCGTGCGCTGCTAGGTGCCTACGCGGGCCTGCGGCCGTTCACGGCCAAGGAAGCGGAGTTGTGGCCAACGATGCTGCGGGTAGCGTGTGTGCGCTTCTGGCTGTCACGCCTGATCGCGGCGGAGTCGTTTGCCGGGCAGGACGTGTTGATTCATGACCCTGCAGAGTTCGAGCATCGGCTGGCGCAGCGTCAGCAAGTCAGCGTCCACCTGCCGTTCGCGCTCTAAAGCTGCACGTGGTCAGAAATTGTGGGAGCGGGCTTGCTCGCGAATGCGGTGGATCAGTAATAGAGGTATTGACTGACACTCCCATTCGCGAGCAAGCCCGCTCCCACACATGCCCGCTCACACAGTGGTTCTGTGTCGGCTATTACAACGACTCCAGGCACCCAGCCAGGTCATTCCCCAATTTCTCCAATACCTGCTCGTAACCCTGCGCCGTGGCCGGGGTGTAACCACCCAATGCATCCAATTCCGCCAACTTCACCGGCAACCCAGCCACCAACGTCTCAGCCAATCGCGGACGCAGCGGAGGCTCGCTGAATACACAGGTCTTGCCGACTTCCTGCAGCCGTGTACGCATTGCTGCCACGTGCTGGGCGCCTGGCTGCACTTCGGCGGCCACGCTGAACACACCAGTGTGCTTTAGCCCGTAAGCGTCTTCGAAATAATCAAAGGCCTCGTGGAACACGAAGTAAGGTTTGTCGCCCACACTCGCCAAGCGCGCTTTCAAACGGGCATCCAACGCATCCAGACGCTCATCGAATGCCTGCACGTTGCTCTGGTAACGCGCAGCATTGGCCGGGTCGGCAGCGCTCAGATCAGCCGCCATGCGCGCCGCAATCACCCGAGCATTGACCGTCGACAACCACAAGTGCGCATCCAGGCTGCCTGGGCGGTGATCATGGTCATGTTCATCTGCATCATCGGCGTGCGAGTGACTATCTTCGGCGAAACGCCGCAATTTCATCCCCGCAAGATCCTGCACCGCCACGGTCGGCAGGCTTCGGCCTTTAAGCACGCGTGGCAGAAAGCTTTCCATGTCCGGGCCGATCCAATAAAGCAGGTCCACCGACTGCACGCGTCGTACGTCGGATGGACGCAAGGCGTAGTTGTGCGGAGATGCCCCGGGCGGCAACAACACCTCGGGAATGGCCACACCGTCCTGCACAGCCGCGGCAATCAACTGCAACGGCTTGATGCTCGTCAGTACCTTGACCTCGGCCTGAGCGGCCCCAGCAATGAACAAACTGGTGACAAATACGACAAAAACGGGAAAAAGTCGGGACACGATGACCACTCAATGACGTAGGAACGGGTAACATAATAACGTCTCTATCAAATGTCTGTCGCCGCTCATGCCTAAAACACCCATTGCCAGCCGCCCCCACGACCACTCTCACTGCGTGCACACCGCGCTGTCGGAGGCCGATACCCTGTGCGCACAGAAGGGCCTGCGCCTGACCGCGCTGCGTCGCCGGGTGCTGGAACTGGTGTGGCAAAGCCACAAGCCGCTGGGCGCCTACGACATTCTTGGCGTGCTCAGCGAGCAGGACGGCCGCCGCGCCGCGCCGCCGACGGTGTACCGCGCGCTGGATTTCCTGCTGGAAAACGGCCTGGTGCACCGCATCGCCTCGCTCAATGCCTTTGTTGGCTGCAACCACCCGGAACACGCGCATCAGGGCCAGTTCCTGATTTGCCGCGAGTGCCATGCCGCCATCGAGCTTGAACAAAAAAGCATCAGCGACGCCATCATCAAAAGCTCGGCCGATGTCGGCTTCAGGGTAGAAGGGCAAACGGTCGAAGTGGTCGGGCTCTGCTCGGGTTGCCAGGGGGCTTGATGAGCACTGCGTTAATCCGCCTCGAAGGGGTCGGTGTCACGTTCGCCGGGCAAAACGTGCTGGATAACATCGCGCTGAGCGTCGAGCCGGGCCAGATCGTCACGCTGATCGGCCCCAATGGCGCCGGCAAGACTACGCTGGTGCGCGCAGTACTCGGTTTATTGAAGCCGGACAGTGGCAGCGTATGGCGCAAGCCCAAGCTGCGCGTCGGTTACATGCCGCAAAAATTGCACGTCGACCCGACACTGCCGCTGTCCGTGCTGCGTTTTTTGCGCCTGGTGCCCGGTGTAGACCGCACCCGCGCGCAGGCTGCGCTCAAGGAAGTCGGTGCCGAACAGGTGATCGACAGCCCGGTGCAAAGCATCTCCGGCGGCGAAATGCAGCGCGTGCTGCTGGCCCGCGCCTTGCTGCGCGAGCCTGAACTGCTGGTGCTCGATGAACCCGTGCAAGGCGTTGACGTTGCCGGCCAGGCCGAGCTGTACAGCCTGATTACCCGCCTGCGTGACCGCCACGGCTGCGGCGTATTGATGGTCTCCCACGACCTGCACCTGGTCATGAGCACCACCGATCAGGTGGTATGCCTCAACCGCCACGTTTGCTGCTCCGGCCACCCGGAACAAGTCAGTAGCGACCCGGCGTTTGTCGAGTTGTTCGGCAAAAATGCCCCGAGCCTGGCGATCTACCACCACCATCACGACCACGCCCATGATTTGCACGGCGCCGTGGTTGACGACCCCGCCACCCCTCATACACACGTTCATGGAGATAGCTGCAAGCATGGCTGATTTTCTGCTCTACGCCCTGCTGGCAGGCTTGGCTCTGGCGCTGGTGGCGGGCCCGTTGGGCTCGTTTGTGGTGTGGCGGCGCATGGCCTATTTTGGCGACACGTTGTCGCATGCCGCGCTGTTGGGCGTGGCCATGGGCTTTTTGCTGGACGTGAGCCCGACCATCGCCGTCACCGTGGGCTGCCTGCTGCTGGCCGTGCTGCTGGTGACCCTGCAACAGCGCCAACCGCTGGCCTCCGACACACTGCTGGGAATCCTGGCGCCGAGCACGCTGTCCCTGGGCCTGGTGGTGCTGAGCTTTATGCATGAAGTGCGCATCGACTTGATGGCCTACCTGTTCGGCGACCTGCTGGCGATCAGCCCTACAGACCTTGCGTGGATACTCGGTGGCAGCGCTGCGGTGCTGCTCTTGCTGGTGGCCCTGTGGCGCCCACTGCTGGCAATCACCGTGCATGAAGAACTGGCCACGGTGGAAGGTTTGCCCGTGCCGGCGCTGCGCATGACCCTGATGCTGTTGATCGCGGTGGTGATTGCTGTCGCGATGAAGATTGTCGGCGTATTGTTGATCACCTCGCTGCTGATCATTCCCGCAGCCGCCGCCCAACGCCATGCGCGCTCACCCGAGCAAATGGCCGTCGGCGCCAGCCTGTTGGGCATGCTTGCAGTGTGCGGGGGCCTGGCGCTGTCGTGGTTCAAGGACACGCCAGCCGGCCCGTCGATTGTCGTCACGGCGGCCGCCCTCTTTCTGCTGAGTTTTGTCCTGCCCCGTCGAGGGGTGTAGACTTGCTCGCTTTTTGCGCAAATAGAGAGTCGCAGGAATGAAGCTGTTCAACGCCCGTTATCTGCTCCTTGCCGCATTTTCCCTGCTGCTGGGCGCCTGTCAAAGTACGCCGCCCGCCGCCCCCGAGGTACCGGACGCACGCGCTGCGGCCATCGCGCAGCTGGAGCAAAACCTGGCCAGCAGTGAGCTTGCCACCGCCGAAGACGAACTGGCCGCGTTACAGGCCCAGTCGCCCAACGACCCGGCCCTTGAGCCTTACCAGCGTCAATTGGCCGAAGCCTACCTGCAGCGCAGCCAGATTGTGCTGCAAAAAGGCGATGTCAACGCCGCCGCCACGGCCCTGAGCCGTGCCCGTGCGCTGATGCCCAAGGCCCCGGCGCTCACCGGTGGCGTCAACAGCGCCATCAGCCATGCGCGTAAAGCCGAGCTGGATAAAGCCGAAGCTGCCTTGAAAGCCGCTGAAGCCAAGCCGCCCGCAAAGGTCATCGACCCGGCCGCTGAAAGCACCACAGTGGCGCTGAACCTCGTCGATATCGAAGAACTTCGCCATCAACTGGACGCGATCGCCACCGACGTGGTGAATTACCAGTGCGACGTGACTATTCAGGCGCCGCGCACGCAGGACTACCCATGGCTGGCCACATTGCTGACCAAACGGGTGAAGCGAATTGATTCGGGGTATGACCTGAAGATACACCGGCAGATTGTGAAACACATTCCGGCGCAGGTAGTGCTGATTCCGCGCAAGGCGCAATAAAAGCATCGCAGGCAAGCCCGCTCCCCTAGTTGAGTGTATTCACACTTCAACTGTGGGAGCGGGCTCGCCCGCGATAGCTGTCTAACACACAACCAATGAATTAAGCCGGAATCGCCTTGGCCTTCGGCTCACGATCCCAAACCCGGTGCTGTGCAATCGCGGCGAAGAACGCCTTGAACGCTTTCGCATCCGACCCCACGATCAGCCCCGCATCCACCTCAAGCTTCAGCAGATCCAGCAACGGCTTGGCATCATTGGCAACCGTAATCGCCTTCAGGTGCTTGTACGCCTCCAGCAGGAAGTGCAACGCCACACCATCGCCGCTCAATGCCTGCACCGACTTGGCGCCGCCCGGCACGAACACCGCGTCAAAAGCAATCGACGGCATGCCTTCCATCGACGCATCCACCTTCAGGCTCTTGCCATCGGCAGTGGTCACCGGCGCCGAAGTTGGCCCCAGCAACTTGGCGTGCGCGCCCTCAGCCTCCAGCGCTTTCTTCAACGCAGCAATTGCCGCGCCGTCCACACCGTTAGCCGCGAGGATCGCGACTTTGCGCGTTTTGATATCGCCCGACAGCAGGTTCACCTGGCTCAACGCCGGCGACTCTTTGAGCGACGATTCACGCGGTGGCACGGTGCCTTTGGTTGGCGCTGGCAAACCGAGGTTCTGTGCTACGCGCTTGGCCAGCTCCAGGTCGATATTGGCCAGAATCTCGTTGACCTGACGGGCGCGGATAAACTCACGCTCCACCTTGCCCAACTCGAAGCTGTACGCCGCGATGATGTGCTCTTTCTCGTGGTGGCTCATGCTGTGGAAAAACAGCGTGGCTTGTGAGAAGTGATCGCCAAACGACTCGCTGCGCTCACGCACTTTATTGGCGTCGACACGTTCGTAATAAGTCTCGAAACCGCCATCCTGCGCAGCCGGTGGCGTTTCTTTCGGCCAGCCGCCATCAATCGAGTTCGGCTCGTAGGCAGCGCGGCCTTTGTCGATCACAGTGCGATGCTGAGCGTCACGCTGGCCGTTATGGAACGGCGTGACCGGCCGATTGATCGGCAGCTCATGAAAGTTCGGGCCACCGAGACGGCTGATCTGCGTATCCGTGTAGGAAAACAGACGGCCTTGCAGCAGCGGGTCGTTGGTGAAGTCGATACCCGGCACAATATGGCCTGGGCAAAAAGCGACCTGTTCAACCTCAGCGAAGAAGTTATCCGGGTTACGGTTAAGCACCATCTTGCCCAGCGGCGTAATCGGCACCAGCTCTTCAGGGATGATCTTGGTCGGGTCGAGCAGGTCGAAGTCGAACTTGTGCTCGTCTTCTTCCGCAACGATTTGCACGCCCAATTCCCACTCAGGGTAGTCGCCGCTCTCGATCGCTTCCCACAGGTCGCGACGGTGGTAATCGGTATCTTTACCGGCAAGCTTTTGCGCTTCGTCCCACACCAGCGAGCAGGTGCCCACTTTTGGATGCCAGTGGAACTTCACAAAGCTCGACTTACCTTCGGTATTGATCAAGCGGAAGGTGTGAATGCCAAAGCCCTGCATGGCGCGCAGGCTTTTGGGGATGGCACGGTCGGACATGGCCCACAGCACCATGTGCGCCGATTCTGGCTGCAGCGAGACGAAATCCCAGAACGTGTCGTGGGCAGAACCGCCGGTAGGAATCTCGTTATGCGGCTCAGGTTTGACCGCGTGCACGAAGTCGGGAAACTTGATCGCGTCCTGAATAAAGAACACTGGCATGTTGTTGCCCACCAGGTCGAAGTTACCTTCGTCGGTGAAGAACTTCACCGCAAACCCGCGCACGTCACGCACCGTGTCGCCCGAGCCGCGCGGGCCCTGCACGGTGGAGAAACGCACAAACACCGGCGTTTTATGCTCGGGGTTGCGCAGGAAACCGGCCTTGCTCAGCGCCGAATGGTTCTCATACGTCTGGAAGTAGCCGTGAGCGCCAGTACCGCGAGCATGCACGATGCGCTCCGGGATACGCTCATGGTCAAAGTGCGTGATTTTTTCACGCATGATGAAGTCTTCCAGCAGCGATGGGCCACGGGCGCCGACTTTCAGGGTGTTCTGGTTGTCGGAAATCTTTACGCCTTGATTGGTGCGCAGCGCCTGGCCGGTTGCGTCGGAACGGAACTCTTCCAGGGCCTGCAGCTTGGCGTTGGTGTTGCCACGGTCCAGGGTATCGGTGCCCGCGAGTTCACTCTTCGGCGGGGTAGCTGGCTTCTTGGTACTCATCAGTCAAAACTCCTTATCAAATTGGCCAGAGCGGTCCCCGGCTCGTTTGAGCAAACCCCCAGGCACGGCACCCGGGAAATTGAGTTGCTTAAGTAGTGACTGACACGGTTTTGCACCGTTCCTTTTTTATGACCTTTGATCGCGTTATTGCCAAATCGCTGGTTGAATGCGAAATAAATGCTAAGAAACACTATACGGACAGGCTAAAATGCGCGCCCGGCTAACCGCTGATCCCTTTTCCATGCGCCCCACAAGGTTCGCTACGTGATCGAGTTTCATAACGTCCATAAAACCTACCGCGTCGCCGGTAAGGAAATCCCCGCGCTGCACCCCACCAGCCTGCGTGTCGAAAACGGCCAGGTGTTCGGCCTGATTGGCCACTCCGGTGCGGGAAAAAGTACCCTGTTGCGTCTGATCAACCGCCTGGAGCAACCCAGCGGTGGCCAGATCAATGTCGACGGCGAAGAAGTCACCGCCTTGGACGCCAACGGCCTGCGCCGTTTCCGCCAGCAAGTCGGGATGATCTTCCAGCACTTCAACCTGCTTGCCTCCAAGACCGTCGCCGACAACGTGGCGCTGCCGCTGACGCTGGCTGGCGAACTGTCGCGCAAGGAAATCGACCAGCGCGTGGCTGAGTTGCTCGCCCGTGTTGGCCTGTCGGACCACGCCAAGAAATACCCGGCGCAGTTGTCCGGCGGCCAGAAGCAGCGCGTCGGCATCGCCCGCGCCCTGGCAACCAAGCCAAAGATCCTGCTGTGCGACGAAGCCACCAGCGCCCTCGACCCGCAAACCACCGCCTCGGTGCTGCAACTGCTGGCTGAGATCAACCGCGAGTTGAAGCTGACCATCGTGCTGATCACCCATGAAATGGACGTGATCCGCCGCGTGTGCGACCAAGTGGCGGTGATGGATGCTGGCGTGATCGTCGAGCAAGGCTCCGTGGCCGATGTGTTCCTGCACCCCAAGCACCCGACCACCAAGCGCTTCGTGCAAGAAGCCGAGCAGGTCGACGAAGGCGAGCAGCGCGATGACTTCGCTAACGTACCAGGCCGTATCGTGCGCCTGACGTTCCAGGGCGAAGCAACCTACGCGCCGCTGCTGGGTACCGTCGCCCGCGAAACAGGCGTGGACTACAGCATCCTCGCCGGTCGTATTGACCGCATCAAAGACATTCCCTACGGCCAACTGACCCTCGCCGTGACCGGTGGGGACATGGACGCCGCCTTCGCCCGCTTTACCGCGGCAGACGTCCACATGGAGGTTCTGCGCTAATGGAAATCCTGTTGAGTTTCTTCGCCAATATCGACTGGTCCGAGATCTGGCTCGCCACCGGCGACACCATGACCATGCTGCTCGGTTCGCTGTTCTTCACCATCCTGCTCGGCCTGCCACTGGGTGTGCTGCTGTTTCTTACCAGCCCGCGCCAACTGTTCGAACAAAAAGGCCTGTACGCGCTGCTGTCGCTGATCGTGAACATCCTGCGTTCGCTGCCGTTCATCATTCTGCTGATCGTGATGATCCCGTTCACCATATTGATCACCGGCACCTCGCTGGGCGTGGCCGGTGCGATTCCGCCACTGGTCGTAGGCGCGACGCCGTTCTTCGCGCGCCTGGTGGAAACCGCCCTGCGTGAAGTGGACCGCGGCATCATCGAAGCCACGCAGTCCATGGGTGCCAGCACGCGTCAGATCATCATCAATGCACTGCTGCCCGAAGCCCGCCCCGGTATTTTCGCTGCGATTACGGTGACGGCCATTACACTGGTTTCCTACACGGCCATGGCCGGTGTAGTCGGTGCCGGCGGCTTGGGCGACCTGGCGATCCGCTTTGGTTACCAGCGCTTCCAGACCGACGTGATGGTTGTCACCGTGGTGATGCTGTTGATCCTGGTGCAAATTCTGCAAACCGTCGGCGATAAGCTGGTGGTGCACTTTTCTCGAAAATAACGGCCATGGCCGGCCCCCGCCGGCGCATGCCCGAACAAGGAGCTTGCTGGATGAAAAAACTACTGGTTGCTTTCGCCGCCGTTGCCGCGTTTTCCGCCCACGCTGCCGAGACCCTCACGGTCGCCGCGTCGCCAGTGCCGCACGCGGAAATCCTGGAGTTTGTGAAGCCCGCGCTCGCCAAAGAAGGCGTCGACCTGCAGGTCAAGGTTTTCACCGACTACGTGCAGCCGAACGTACAGGTGGCTGAAAAGCGCCTGGACGCCAACTTCTTCCAGCACCAGCCGTACCTGGATGAGTTCAACAAGGCCAAGGGCACTCACCTGGTGAGCGTCGGCGCCGTGCACCTGGAGCCTCTGGGCGCCTACTCCAGCAAGTACAAAAAACTCGAAGACCTGCCGGATGGCGCCAATGTCGTGATCCCGAACGACGCCACCAACGGTGGCCGCGCGTTGCTGCTGCTGGCCAAGCACAATCTGATCACCTTGAAGGACCCGACCAACATCCTGTCGACCATCAAGGACATCTCCGGTAACCCGAAAAACCTGAAATTCCGCGAACTGGAAGCCGCCACACTGCCGCGCGTGCTAACCCAGGTCGACCTGGCGCTGATCAACACCAACTACGCTCTGGAAGCCAAACTGGACCCATCCAAGGACGCCCTAGTAATCGAAGGCAACGACTCGCCTTACGTGAACATCCTGGTGACCCGCGAAGACAACAAAGACTCGGACGCCGTGAAGAAGCTGGTTGCAGCCCTGCACACGCCGGAAGTGAAAGCGTTCATTCTTGAAAAGTACAAAGGCGCGATTCTGCCGGCGTTCTGATCTGACCCGACCTGCAACACACTGAAGATCAAAAAATGGGGGAGCGGGCTTGCTCGCGAAAGCGCTGTGTCAGTCACCGAATTTATCGACTGAACCACCGCATTCGGGGGCAAGCCCCCTCCCACATTTGTTGTGTGCTGCTTGAAAGACCAGGCCCGCACTCTTAACTGCTTACGCATCGCTCAAACCTTGCACAAACCCCCTGTGGGAGCGGGCTTGCTCGCGAAAGCGCAGTGTCAGTCACCGAATTTATCGACTGAATCACCGCCTTCGGGGGCAAGCCCCCTCCCACATTTGTTTTTGCGTTGCTTGGAAGATCAGGCTCGCACTCTTAACTGCTTACGCATCGCTCAAACCTTGCACAAAACCCCTGTGAGAGCGGGCTTGCCCGCGAAAGCGCTGTGTCAGTCACCGAATTTATCGACTGAACCACCGTCTTCAGGGGCAATCCCCCTCTCACATTTGTTATGTGCTGCTTGAAAGGCCAGGCCAGCACACTTGCCTGCTTACGCATCGCTCAACCCTTGCACTAACCCCCTGTGGGAGCGGGCTTGCTCGCGAAAGCGCTGTGTCAGTCACCGAATTTATCGACTGAACCACCGTCTTCAGGGGCGAGCCCCCTCCCACATTTGTTGTGTGCTGCTTGAAAGACCAGGCTCGCACTCTTAACTGCTTACGCATCGCTCAAACCTTGCACAAATCCCCTGTGGGAGCGGGCTTGTCCGCGAAAGCGCTGTGTCAGTCACCGAATTTATCGACTCAACCACCGCCTTCAGGGTCAAGCCCCCCTCCCACATTTGTTTTTGCGTTGCTTGGAAGATCAGGCTCGCACTCTTAACTGCTTACGCATCGCTCAAACCTTGCACAAACCCCCTGTGGGAGCGGGCTTGCCCGCGAAAGCGCAGTGTCAGTCACCGAGTTTATCGACTGAACCACCGTCTTCGGGGGCAAGCCCCCTCCCACATTTGTTTTTGCGTTGCCTGGAAGATCAAGCCAGCACACTTGCCTGCTTACGCATTGTTCAAACCTTGCACAAAGCACTGTGGGAGCTGGCTTGCCGGCGATGACGGTAGGTCAGTCAGCCTATTAGCCCCTGAACCACCGCCATCGCCGGCACGCCAGCTCCCACATGTATGGTGCGGTGCCTGTTATTTCCGCTGCAGCAACCCCGGCAACTGCGCCACCAGCTTTTGATTGTTCAGCGGCGCACGAATAAACCCGCGCTGCGTGCCGTCCGGTCCGATCAGCGCCAGGTTGCCGCTGTGGTCGACGGTGTAGTTGGGCTTGCTGGTATCTGCTGGAATAAACGGGATGCTCACCGCATTCGAGACCTTCTGCACATCGTCCACATTCGCGCCGGTCAGGCCTTCGAACTGCGGATCGAAGTAGCCCAGGTATTGCTTGAGCTGAGCCGGGGTGTCTCGGTTCGGGTCGACGCTGACCAGAATCACCTGCAACTTATCCACCGCCTCTTTGGGCAGCTCGCTCTTGATCTGGCGCAGTTGGGCGAGGGTGGTGGGGCAGATGTCGGGGCAGAAGGTATAGCCGAAAAACAGCAGGCTCCATTTGCCTTTCAACTCGTTGACCACCACCGGCTGGCCGTTCTGGTCTGTCATGGTCACCGGCGGCAGCTGGCGGCTTTGCGGCAGCAGGATGATGCCCGCGTCGATCAGCGCAGTAGGGTCGCCCTGGCCCTTGCTGTTCAGCACTTTGTTGACGGTCAGGCCCATGATCAACGCGACGATGGCCACCAGGATAAAGACGGTTTTTTGAGTTCGAGTCATAGGTTCAACAGTAAGTAGTGGTCTACGAGCAGGGCGATAAACAGCACAAACAGGTACCAGATAGAGTACTTGAAGGTGTTGATCGCCGCGTGCGGCTGGATGCCACGGTACAGCACCCAGGCCCATTGCAGAAAGCGCGCGCCCAACACCAGCGCACACGCCAGGTACAGCAGGCCGCTCATGTGAATCACATACGGCATCAGGCTTACTGCCAGCAGGGCGAAGGTGTAGAGCAGGATGTGCACCTTGGTGTAGTACTCGCCGTGGGTGACCGGCAGCATCGGGATGTCCGCCTTGGCGTATTCCTCCTTGCGGTGAATGGCCAGGGCCCAGAAGTGCGGCGGGGTCCAGGCGAAGATGATCAACACCAGCAGCAGCGGCTCGGCGCTGACATGCCCGGTAACGGCAACCCAGCCCAGCAGCGGCGGCGCCGCGCCAGCGAGGCCACCGATGACGATATTTTGTGGCGTGGCGCGCTTGAGAAAGCCGGTGTAGATCACCGCATAACCGAGCAGCGAGGCCAGCGTCAGCCACGCCGCCAAAGGGTTGGTAAACGTCAGCAACAGGGCCAAACCTGCAACAGCCAGAAACAAAGCAAAGGCCAGGGCGGCCACCGGCGACACCCGCCCTTCGGCCATCGGCCGCTTATGCGTACGCGCCATCACCGCATCGATGCGCCGATCCACCACATGGTTAACCGCCGCCGCACCGCCGGCACACAGCGCAATGCCCAGGTTGCCAAAAACCAGCACCGCCCATGGCACCCCGGCGCGGGTGGCGAGGAACATGCCCACCAAGGAGGTGATGAGCATCAGCACCACCACTTTTGGCTTGGTCAGTTCCAAATAGTCTCGCCAGATCGCCTGATCGCGGCGCGCGTCGATCAAGGTCGCCATGGCGTCTCTCCTTTAAGGGTGTTGAGGCCCGAAACGTGTTTGCGTGGAATAAAGCGCCAGCCGAACGGCAACTGATGGCGCACCCGGACCAGGCTGGTACGCGCGTGGTAATTGACCAGCACCAATGTCAGCAGCAACGCTGCGCCGCCTGCGTTGTGGCCGACCGCCACTGGCAGCGGCAAGCCGAACGCCACATTACTCACGCCCAGGCTGATTTGCGCCGCCAGGGCGATCAGCAACAAGCCCGCCAGTCGCGTCATGCCCACTGCGCGCAATTGCCAGGCCAGCCCCAACAGCACCAGTGTCACCAGCATCGCGCCAAGGCGGTGGGTCAGGTGGATGGCGGTACGCGCTTCACTGTCGAGCTGGCCGCCGAGGTAATTGGGGCCGATATGCTGGGTGAGGTGAAACCCGTTGGCAAAGTCCGCCGCCGGCCACCACTCACCATGGCAGGTGGGCAGGTCGACACAGGCCACCGCCGCATAGTTGGAACTCACCCAGCCGCCCAGCGCAATCTGGCCGATCACCAACACCAGCCCGGCCGTGGCCCAATATTGCAGGCGCTTGGGCACGATCAACGCGGGCAGCACGCCAGACAGTCTCAGCGTCAGCAGAAACAATAAGCTCAAGGTGGCAAAACCGCCGAGCAGATGGCCCGTTACAACTTGCGGCCACAACTTCAATGTCACCGTCCACATGCCAAACGCGGCCTGGGCGAACACCACCGCCAGCACAAACAGCGGCAACTTCACCGGCTGGCCCGGATCACGCCGATGGCTCCACGAACGCGCCGCCAACAGCACGATGAGCAAACCCAAGGTGCCGGCAAAGTAGCGATGGGTCATCTCGGCCCAGCCCTTGTCGGCCTGCACCGGTGTATCGGGAAAATGCAGCTCGGCATGCGCCAGTTGGGCTTCGCTCTGCGGCACGCTGATAAAACCGTAGCAGCCGGGCCAGTCCGGGCAACCGAGGCCGGCGTGGGTCAGGCGCGTATAGGCGCCGAGCAGCACAACGATCAGCGCCAGCAAGGTGGCAAACAACGCGAGGCGAAATCCAGGTTTGGCCATGACGATGCCCTTATCCGATATTCGACAGTTTCAGCAGCAAGCGCAGGTCGTTGAGCAGGTCCTTGCCCTTGACCTTGGCGTCGTAGCGCAGCACCAGATTGCCGTGTGGGTCGACGATCCACAGTTGCGCATCGCCGGGTGCGGCGGCGTCCCTGGTGAAGGTCGACAGGTCCAGCGGGTAGCGTTGCAGTTGCGGGTATTCGGCCTTGAGCTTGGCCTCGTAGGCGGTGCTCACTGGCTGCGCGCTGGCCAAGGCATGGCTGGCGCGCGAGGCATCACGGCCCAGGCTGATTTGCAGTTGGCGCGCCAGGTACACCAACTGCTGGCACTCAGCGGCGCAGGCAGTGGGCGCGGTGACCAGCAGTTGCCAGCGATCTTCATCGGCCTGCACGCCAATGTCGGCGCGGGTCTGGCCGTTACCGATCAGTTCGCCGTGGTAGCTGCGGCTGTCCGGCACCCAGAACTGCAACTTGTACATGAACGTGGCCAGCGCCATCGGGCCGACCACCATCATCAGGATCAAGATCAGCTGCCAGCGGCCTTTGCGTCGGTCGGGCGCCTCAGACATGCTGGGTGGATTCATGGCCGCTCCCATGGGACTTCTCCTTTTTGTTGTGCCATCCGAGGTAGAGGTAAAGCGCCAGCAGCGCCAAGGCCATGGCGAACCACTGCACGGCGTACCCCAAATGTTTTTCCGGGCCCATGGCGACCACCGGCCACGTGGTGTCGTACGTGCCCGGGCCGGGTTCGGCGCGCAGTTCGTAGGCAAAGCCGCCACGCCCTAACTCAGCCCACAGTGCGGCGGGATGCAGCGCGGTGAGCAGGCGCGGCCATTGCGTGGTGGCCGGGTCAGCGTGCAGCTGGAAGGTTTCGCCGGGGGCGACGTAGACCCACGCGTCGAGGTTCAACGGCTGATCGGGTGTAGTGAAGACTGGTGGCGTACGCCGGTCTGGCCACGGCAGCCAGCCTCGATTGAGCAACAGCCACTGGCCGCTGGCCTGATCGTGAAAGGGTTGCAGCAACTCGACGCCGGCCTTGCCGTCGCGCATGCGGTTGTCGAGCAACACGCTGTGCTCGGCGTCGAACTGGCCGCGCAGGCGCACGCGGCGAAAGGCGGGGTCGGGCATCTCATTGAGCTGGACACTGCTAATGGGGTCGGCCACGCGCCGTTCGGCGTAACTGTCCACCAGCAACTGTTTTTCATGGCCGCGCGCCAGTTGCCATAACCCCAGGCCCACCATCAACGGCAGCAGCACCAGCACCACCAGCGTGGGTGCGAGTCCTGGGCGAAAGTCTTTTATGGCGCTGGCTATACTTGTTTTCATTGCCCGCCCATCCGAAGGGAACCTGACCATGCTCAAAGCAGCCATTGCCCTGATGCTGATCGCGACTGTCGTGAGCCTGTTCAGTGGCTTGTTCTTTCTGGTCAAGGACGAGGGCAACTCCAACCGCCTCGTCACTGCCTTGACCGTGCGTGTCGTACTGGCCGCGATCACCGTGGGCTTGATCGCCTGGGGCTTTTTCAGCGGCCAGCTGGTGTCTCACGCGCCGTGGTAAGGCGCCTTACAGCACATAAACGAAGAAGAACAGGCCGATCCACACCACATCCACAAAGTGCCAATACCAGCTGGCTGCCTCGAAACCAAACTGGTGCTCGGCATTGAAATGCCCGCGCAGGATGCGCATCAGCATCACGAACAGAATGATGGTGCCGATGGTCACGTGGGCGCCGTGAAAGCCCGTGAGCATGAAGAAGGTTGCGCCGTACACGCCCGAGCCGAGGGTCAGGCCCAGTTCTTTGTAGGCATGCATGTACTCCTCGGCCTGGAAGGCCAGGAACGCCCAGCCCAGCAGCACGGTCAGCGCCAGCCAGATTTTCAGTGCGCCGCGATGGCCCTTGCGCAAGGCATGGTGGGCGAGGGTGATGGTCACGCTGGAGCTGACCAGCAAGACCGTGTTGATCAGCGGCAAGCCCCAGGGGCTGATGGTGCCCTCCGGTGGCGGGTACATTTTTGGGTCAGGGTTATTGAGCAGCGGCCAGGTGAACTGAAAGTTCGGCCACAGCATGTGCGCGATGCCCTTGTGCCCTTCACCGCCCAGCCATGGCCCCGACATGTGCCGCACATAAAACAGTGCGCCAAAGAATGCGACGAAGAACATCACTTCGGAAAAGATGAACCAGGTCATGCCCCAGCGAAACGAGCGGTCCATCTGCGGGCTGTACAAACCGGCACGGCTTTCCTTGATCACCGCGCCAAACCAGCCGAACAGCATGTAGGCCAGCAGCAGCCCACCGACGAAAAAGATCCACGGCCCGTGGGATTCCGGGCGCGCCGCCTTCAGATCGTTGAACCACACAGCCAAACCGTACACGGTGGTGAGCATGCCCAAGGTGGCAATTATTGGCCATTTGCTTTGCGCTGGTACGTAGTACGTATCATGAGACGACATGTATTCGCTCTCCTGATTGAGGGGGCAAACAGTAGCTAGCCGCCGGTATGGACGGCCACCGGCGGTTGGCGCGCAGTGATGTCAAACAGCGTGTACGCCAGGGTCAAATGCTTCACATCCTTGGGCATGTCGCGGTCGACGATAAAACGCACCGGCATTTCAATCCGCTGACCGGGCTGCAGCACTTGCTGGGTGAAGCAAAAGCACTCGGTCTTGTGGAAGTACATCGCCGCTTCGGCCGGGGAAATGCTCGGCACTGCCTGGGCTTTCATGACCTTGTCGGTGGGGTTGTAGGCGACGAACAGCATCTCGGTGACCGCGCCGGGGTTGACCACCACTTCGTCAGCCTTGGAATGAAACTCCCAGACCATGTCGATGGCATTGGTCGACAGAAACTGCACTCGCACCTGGCGCGTGGGGTCGACGATTTGCTCACCTTCGTACTGCCCGGCGGTCTTGCCGTTGATGCCGAACGCCTTGCACATCACGTCGTAGATCGGCACCAGGGCGAAGCCGAAGGCGAACATTGCCACCACCAGAATCAGCAGGCGGGTGACGAGGCGCTTGATGGGGATGGACTCAAGCATGGCGATCACCTGAACCGAACACGGTCAACGTGGGAACGGGCTTGCTCGCGAATGCGGCAGGCAAGGCCCCATTTGCGGCGACTGAAACACCGCTTTCGCGAGCAAGCCCGCTCCCACAGGGGATTTGTACAGGCATGGCGAACCGGGTATTCACTTGACCTCCGGCGGCGTGGTGAACGTGTGATACGGCGCGGGCGAGGGGATGCTCCACTCCAAACCTTCGGCACCATCCCACGGCTTGGCGGGCGCCGGCGGGCCGCCGCGGATGCACTTGATGACGATGAACAAGAAGAAGATCTGCGTGGCGCCAAACATGAATGCACCAATCGAGGAGACCATGTTGAAGTCGGCAAACTGCAGGTTGTAGTCCGGTACCCGGCGCGGCATGCCGGCCAGCCCCACGAAGTGCATCGGGAAGAACGCCATGTTCATGCCGATGAAGGACAGCCAGAAGTGCAGCTTGCCCAGGGTCTCGTCGTACATGTGCCCAGTCCATTTGGGCAGCCAGTAGTAGGCCGAAGCGAAGATGCCGAAGATCGCGCCAGGCACCAGTACGTAATGGAAATGCGCCACCACAAAGTAGGTGTCGTGGTACTGGAAGTCCGCTGGAGCAATCGCCAGCATCAGCCCCGAAAAGCCGCCAATGGTGAACAGGATCACGAAGGCCACGGCGAACAGCATCGGCGTCTCGAAGGTCAGCGAGCCTTGCCACATGGTGCTGACCCAGTTGAACACCTTCACGCCCGTCGGTACGGCGATCAGCAGCGTGGCGTACATGAAGAACAGCTCGCCCACCAGCGGAATGCCGACCACGAACATGTGGTGCGCCCACACAATGAACGACAGGAACGCGATGCTCGCCGTGGCGTAGACCATCGAGGTGTAGCCGAACAGCGGCTTGCGCGAGAAGGTCGGGATGATCGAGCTGACGGCGCCGAAGGCCGGCAGGATCATGATGTACACCTCGGGGTGGCCGAAGAACCAGAACACATGCTGGAACAGCACCGGGTCACCGCCACCGGCGGCGCTGAAGAAGCTGGTGCCGAAGTGGATGTCCATCAGCATCATGGTCACGCAGCCGGCCAGCACCGGCATCACCGCGATCAACAGGAACGCGGTGATCAACCAGGTCCACACGAACAGTGGCATTTTCATCAAGGTCATGCCCGGTGCGCGCAGGTTGAGAATGGTCGCAACCACGTTGATCGCGCCCATGATCGAGCTGATGCCCATCAGGTGGATGGCAAAGATAAAGAACGTCACACTTTCGGGCGCGTAGGTGGTGGACAGCGGGGCGTAGAAGGTCCAGCCGAAATTCGGCCCGCCGCCGGGTGTGAACAACGTGGAAACCAGCAGCAGAAACGCCGCTGGCAGCAGCCAGAAACTGAAGTTGTTCATGCGCGGCAGGGCCATGTCCGGCGCGCCGATCATCAGCGGGATCATCCAGTTGGCCAGGCCCACGAAGGCAGGCATCACCGCGCCAAACACCATGATCAGGCCGTGCATGGTGGTCATCTGATTGAAGAACGCCGGCTGCACGATCTGCAGGCCGGGCTGGAACAGCTCGGCGCGGATCACCATGGCGAACGAGCCGCCAAGCAGGAACATGGTGAAGGCGAACCACAGGTACATCGTACCGATGTCTTTGTGGTTGGTGGTCAGCACCCAGCGCATCAGGCCTTTGGCGGGGCCATGGGCATGGTCGGCGTGACCATGGTCATCGATCACAGTGCTCATGGCCGTTCTCCTGCAAAGGAATGGGCTGTGCGGTTCAGGGCATACGCAGTTGAGGCCGTCATTTGCTTTCCGCCTGTTTCAAAGCCAGCACGTCTTTGGGCGTGACCATGTCGCCTTTGTTGTTGCCCCAGGCGTTGCGTTCGTAGGTCACCACGGCGGCGATGTCCACTTCCGACAGCTGTTTGCCGAAGGCGGCCATGGCGGTGCCGGGCTTGCCGAAGTACACGCGGTGCAGGTGATCTTCCTTAGGCCCGGTGGCGATCGGCGAGCCTTTGAGCGCCGGGAACATCGGCGGCAGGCCTTGGCCCTCAGCCTGGTGACAGGCCACGCAGGTGGTGTGGTAGACCTTGTCGCCACGCGCCACCAGCTCTTCGAGCGTCCATTCTTTGGAGGTCAGCTCTTTAAGCTTGGCCGCTTCTGCCTTGCGCTCGCCGAGCCAAGTGTCGTAGTCGGCCTGGGATTTGACATCGACCACAATCGGCATGAAGCCGTGGTCCTTACCGCACAATTCTGCGCACTGGCCACGGTAGATGCCGGGCTTCTCGATGCGCGTCCAGGCCTCGTTGACGAAGCCGGGAATGGCGTCGCGCTTGACCGCAAAGGCCGGCACCCACCACGAATGGATCACGTCGGCGGCAGTCACCAGAAAGCGCACTTTGGCGCCCACCGGCAGCACCAAAGGCTGATCGACTTCGAGCAGATAGTGCTCGCCCTTGGTGGCCTGGTTATGGATTTGCTCGGCGGGCGTGGCCAGGTTGCTGAAGAATTCCACGTCCTGGCCCAGGTATTTGTAATGCCACTTCCACTGGTAACCGGTGACCTGGATATCGATATCCGACTCGGTGCTGTCGTAGATGTTGATCAGGGTCTTGGTCGCCGGAATGGCCATCGCTACCAGGATCAGCAGGGGCACCACGGTCCAGAGGATTTCCACGGTCGTGCTCTCGTGAAATTTGGCAGCCACCTGGCCCGTGGACCGGCGGTGCAGGATCATCGACCAGAACATCGCGCCAAACACGACAATGCCGATCACCACACAAATCCAGAAGATGGTCATGTGCAGGTCAAACACGGCGTGACTGACTTCAGTAGCCCCTGGCGCCATATTCGTTGTCCAGGCGGCGTGCGCCTGGCCGAATACCGACCACAACAGTAGGCCCATCCAAACGTGTGGATGTCGCGTCATTGCGGGTTCCCCTTTATGTTTCTTGTTATCCCGCCGGTTTGCACCTGCGGCGAAGGGAGCGGCTTCCATACTGCTTACAACCGCCAAGCCTTGCCTGCTTCATGCAGTTGGGCGTCATCAGCTAATTGCGTACAAAATCGAGTATAGACAGCCGGGGCAACCCCGCAATGTGTAGGGGCAAATGAGCACAAACAGACGGGCGGGCCCAATAAATACGGGGGCGCAAACGTTTATCCGACGAACGATGGCGATTCGATATAACGCATGCGCATAACCATGAAATAATTATGACAAACGCGTCTTAGGCCCTCGTATAAACGAGCTACCTTGTCCTTTCCCTTTTCCTACGCCTGTTTCACTGGAGCTTTCATGAACACCGCCGCATTGCGCGAGCAGATTTCCCGTGCCCATCAACACGAAGCCAGCACTGGCCAGCTTGCCCAGCAACTGGAAAAACAATTGCCGCACCTGCATTCGGCCATTTCCCTGGCTGACGGTGATCGCAACATTGTCATGACCCGTTTTGTTACCGCCTACATCGAGCTTGTCCCTGACTTGCTGGAAGCCGCCAATGACGTGGCCCGCGAAGCTGGCATCGAAAGCCAGATCAAGCCGGTACTGAAAATCGCCGAGCATTTCTTCCTGCAACCGCCCGCGATTCTTGCTGGCCACGAAGGCCTCGACGGCCTGCTGGACGAGGCCTACCTGGCCCATCGCCTGGTAGAAGAAGTCAACGATCTGTACATCAAGCACTTTGGTCAGCCGTTGATTCCGGCGGACACCACCGTGGCCAACTTGATCGCTCATCAGCTGATCGGCGAAGCATTTGCCAACCAGTTGGACGAAGCCGTGCATTTGGCGGTGGATGAAATGCTCAACGAAGACAGCTTTGCGCTGGAGTCGGTCGAGGCTTACCGCGAGACGCTCAAGAGCCCGAACACGGAAGCGGCGTGGAAGCGCTGGCCGTGCCTGTCGCGTCAGTTGGGCGTTGAGCTGGCGTTGGATCAGCCGGCGTAAACGTGCGGATTGCACAGCAATCACTGTGGGAGCCGGGCTTGCCCGCGATGGCGGTGGATCAGTCAGCTAATGGGTTGACTGACACGCCTTTAATCGCGGGCAAGCCCGGCTCCCACATTGGTTTGTGGTGTTCAGACGGACGCCGAACCTATTCCCACGGTCGTGCGCACCCGGCCTTCAAGCCTGCGCTTCAAGCCGCGCGCCTCGATTACCAGTTGTGAGCCCTTGGCCGCATTGGCCCGGCCCCATTCCTCGAGTAATTCCAGGCAGGAATGGTCGATGTAACTCAAGTTGCTCAGCGGCACGTGCAACGCGGTCCCCGCAGGCACCGTCGACAGCACTTGGGTCAGTGCCGGCACTTTCAGGAAGGTCGCCGCACCGGTCAGGCGCAACTCCATCTCACCGTCCTGAGGCAGGTCGATCAGGCTGATTTTCAGTCGCGACGCCTTGAAGGCCAACTTGACCAACGTGAGCCCGAAGCCCACCAGTACACCGGTCAGCAAATCGGTAAAGATGATCGCCAGCGCCGTCGCGGCATAGGTGAACATCGGCATCCGCCCGTATCGGCCCAAGGCGCGAAACGCTTTCACGTCCACCAGCTTGATCCCGGTGTACACCAGCACGCCCGCCAGGCTCGCCACCGGGATGCTTTGCAGCACGCTCGACAGCAGCAGCACGAACCCCAGCAGCCATACACCGTGGAACATCGCCGACAAGCGCGTGGTCGCACCGGCCTGCACGTTGGCCGAGCTGCGCACGATCACGCCGGTCATCGGCAGCGCGCCGACCAGGCCACAAAGCATGTTGCCTACACCTTGTGCGGACAATTCCTTGTCGAAATCGGAGCGCTGACCGCTGTGCATGCGGTCAACCGCAGCAGCCGACAGCAGGGTTTCGGCACTGGCGATAAAGGCCACGGCGAACGCGGCGATCAACAGCTGCGGATCAGCCAGGTTCAGCAAGTCGCTGGGGCGTAGCCAGTCAATGGCATCGGCAAGGTTTTCCGGGACTTCCACACGCTTGACCTGCAACGCCAGTACCAGGCTGGTGACCGTCGCCAAGCCCACGCCCAACAACGCGCCTGGCACAAATCGCAGTTTTTGCGGGCGTAATTTATCCCACAGGTACATCACCAGCATCGTCGACAGACCCAGCAAACCCGCTTGCCAGCCAAGGCCACCGCCCAGGGTCGGCATCGCCTCAACCACGGCGGCCGGGAAGCCCGCCAGGTTATCCAGCCCGGAAGGCTTCGGCGCGCCGTCGAGCATCACATGGACCTGCGAGAGCACAATCAGCACGCCGATCCCCGCCAGCATGCCGTACACCACCGCCGGCGCCGTGACACGGAACCAGCAGCCCAGACGCAATCGCCCGGCTACCAATTGCAGGAACCCCGCCAGCAACAGAATAGGGCCGAGCATCATCATGCCGTGCTGGCGCACCAGTTCGAACACCAACACTGCCAAACCCGCGGCGGGCCCGCTGACCTGCAACGGCGACCCAGCCAGCCAACCCACCACCAGGCCACCGATGATCCCGGTGATCAGCCCTTTGGCCGGCGGCATGCCAGACGCAATCGCAATGCCCATGCACAAGGGCAGGGCGACCAGAAACACAACCACGGACGCGAGCAGCTCCCGAGGCAACACAGCTTTCAATTGAGCAGCACGCATAATGACTCTCCCAAGGCATTCGCCGGGCGCGGCAATGCCTGGCTGCATCCATGGCAGCCACCGCATTACCCGGCAGGGAAGTGTTTTAGAAGCGCGCTTTAGGCGTCGCGCAAGGGATGGGGCCGTCGCCGCTCAGCGGTCGAAATGCCGCCTGATCTGCATCGTAGGCTCGAATTTCGCTGGTCTCGATGTTGTAGATCCAGCCATGGATAAACAAATGACCATTGGCCATGCGTGAGGCCACGGAAGGGTGGGTGCGCAAATGCTGCAACTGGGCGATGACGTTTTCTTCGGTCAGCACCTTCATGCTTTCACCTTCATTGGCGCAGTCGCAGTTGTCCTCGACCATCGACTTGGCGACCTCGGCATGACGCAGCCAAGCCCGGACTGTCGGCATTTTTTCCAGGCTTTGGGGGTTGAGTACCGCGCGCATGGCGCCACAGTCGGAATGCCCGCACACGATAATGTGCTGCACGCCCAGGGCGAGAACCGCGTACTCGATGGCCGTGGAAACGCCGCCGTTCATCTGTCCGTAGGGTGGCACCACGTTGCCGACGTTACGCGTGACGAACAGGTCGCCAGGGGAGCTTTGGGTGATCAGCTCAGGCACGATCCGCGAATCGGCACAGGTGATAAACATCGCCCGTGGGCTCTGGGCCGTGGCGAGTTTTTTGAAGAGTTCTTCCTGCTGGGGGAAGACGTCGTGATGGAAATGCAAAAAGCCGTCAACGATGTGCTTTAGCGCTGCATCGGCGGATTCGGCCACCTGAGGGGCTGAAGCCGACGCAGCCAACGGCTGTTTATCCTTGTCACTCATGATTCATCCTCTTGATTAATGCAGGGAGAGTGTTCAGGTCATTTCGACGCTGGGCCAGTGGATTAGTTGTAAAACGCTGAAGACCACGGTTTCGACCCACCCGTCACTCGCTGAACAAGGTAACCGTCGAAACTTAACTCAAACTGAATGAACCGCTCTAGATCGAGGGTTTCAGTGATATCAAAACGCGACTATTCCTACAGACCTATCGCGCTCTTCGTCGTCAGTTTACAACAATGCCATCTGCCTGCCCGGTGGGCAGAACGCCGTGCAATCCAGATTAAACCCTTCCCGACGATTAAGCCCCAGGCGCTTGATCGCCTTGCTGAAGCGCTGCGCCAGCAGATCGGCGAACGGCCCCTCACCCCGCATGCGCACACCGAAGCGGCTGTCATACACCTCACCCCCGCGCACCTGGCGCACCAGGCTCATCACATGGGCCGCCCGCTGCGGGTAATGCGCCGCCAGCCACTCCTCGAACAGCGGCGCCACCTCCAGCGGCAGGCGCAGCATCATGTAGGCCGCACTTTGGGCACCCGCCGCGTGGGCTTCGGTCAGCAGACTTTCGAGCTCGCTGTCGTTGATCATCGGAATCATCGGTGAACACAACACGCCCACCGGAATGCCGGCCTCACGCATTACCCGAATCGCCCGCAATCGCGCCTTGGGCGCCGCCGTGCGCGGTTCCAGAATGCGCTTGAGCTCATCGTCCAGGCTCGTGAGGCTGATCATCACTGCCACCAGCCGCTGCCGGGCCAGCTCGGTCAGCAGGTCGAGGTCACGCAAAATCAGCGAACCCTTGGTAATGATGGTCACCGGGTGGCGGTAGCGCAGCAACACTTCGAGGGTCTGCCGGGTGATCGTGTACTCGCGCTCGATGGGCTGGTAAGGGTCGGTATTGGAGCCCAGATTGATCGGCGCGCACACATAACCCGGCTTCGACAGCTGTTGCTCCAGCACCTGGGCGGCATTGGTCTTGGCGATCAGCCTGGTTTCGAAATCCAGCCCCGGCGACATGTCCCAGTAGGCGTGACTGGGCCGCGCGTAGCAGTAGATGCAACCGTGCTCGCAGCCGCGATAGGGGTTGATCGAGCGATCGAACGGCAGGTCGGGCGAGTTATTGCGGGTGATGATGCTTTTGGCCGTTTCGATGCGCACTTCGGTGCCTTGGGTGGGCGGCACTTCCTGAAACCAGCCGTCATCCTCGGCCACACTGACGGTAGGCGCAAAGCGATTATGCAGGTTGGTGGCCGTGCCCCGGCCACGGGGCGGTAAAGGTGTAGACATGAAAACGCCCCAATACTGTTTTTATATACAGTAAAGGGGCGTGATGGTTATGACCAGTGCCGTCTGGCGGTCAGTGCTTTTGCGTCACTTGCCCCAGGTCATCGCCCGAGGTGGTGCGCATATCGCTCTTGCGCAGGTCCGCCACGTCGCTGGCTTTTACTGGAGCGCCTTTGTTACCCCAGCTGCCGCGGACGAAACTGACTACATCCGCCACTTCCTGGTCCGACAACCGCCAGGCAAACGCCGGCATGGTGAACGTCGAAGGCGCCGTGTGCGTTGCCGGCAAGGTGCCGCCGTTCAACACAATGTTGATCAGCGACGTGGCATCCGCTGTCTGCAACACCGGGTTACCCGCCAGCGCCGGGAACACCCGCGTATAGCCATGGCCATCGGTACGGTGGCACGCCGCGCAATTGTCGATGTACACCGACGCGCCCGGCTTGCTGTCGTCACCTTTCCACAGCGCCTCGGCGACCTGTTTGTCGTACTGATGCGGCTGATCCTTGGGATCCACCGCCGGCAGGCTCTTGAGGTAGCGGGCGATAGCGGTCAGGTCGTCCTGCGACATGTACTGCATGCTGTGCACCACCACATCGCTCATGCCGCCAAACACGGCACTGCGATCACTGCGGCCGGTCTTGAGGAATTGCACCAGTTGCTCTTCGCTCCAGCTGCCGAGCCCGTCCTTGTGATCGCCACGCAGGCTTTTCGCGATCCAGCCTTCCAACGGCGCGCTGCCGGACAGGAAGGCGTTGCCGTCAGTGGCGCTGAGGGCTTTTTCCTGCATGGTCAGGGCGCGCGGCGTATGGCAGGCGCCGCAGTGCCCCAAGCCTTCAACCAGATACGCGCCCCGGCTGACCACCGGATCGGCGGCCGGCTGTGCCGGATGCTCCTCAACGGCCGGCGCAAACATCCAGCGCCAGGCCGCCAACGGCCAGCGCATGCTCAAGGGCCAGGGAATATCGCTGTCCTTGTTCTCTTGGGCGACCGGCTCCACACCCTTCATGAAGTAGGCATACAACGCCTGCATATCGCTGTCGCTGACACGCGCGTAAGACGGGTAGGGCATCGCCGGGTAAAGCGTACTACCGTTCTTGGCGACGCCATGGCGCACGGCCTTGTCGAAATCTTCGAAGCTGTAGTCGCCCAGGCCGGTCTTGTCCGGGGTGATGTTGGTGGAGTAGATCACGCCGATCGGAGTTTCCATCGGCAGCCCGCCGGCAAAGGGTTGACCACCCTTGGCGGTGTGGCAGGCCACGCAGTCACCGGCGCGGGCCAGGTATTCACCCTGCTTGACCAGGTCGGTTTCAGCGGCGCTTACCGAACAGCTGCTCAAGAGGGCCAGGGAGGCGATAACAAATGCTTTCATGGTCATCGCTCCTTATGCCTGAACCAGTGGGCCGGGGTTTTTCAGGTACTGCTCGCGGATCGCCCGCGCCGACCAATACGTCAGTGCCGCCACCAGGCCGGTAG
Organism: Pseudomonas sp. LBUM920; assembly: GCF_003852315.1. NCBI lineage: Bacteria > Pseudomonadati > Pseudomonadota > Gammaproteobacteria > Pseudomonadales > Pseudomonadaceae > Pseudomonas > Pseudomonas edsoni (SeqCode). The sequence continues at coordinate 52,311 of NZ_CP027762.1, read as the reverse complement.
GGTTGTAGCCCAAGCCCTGTGGGAAAGCTGACGCGCCTGGGACAAACACGTTGTGTACGTCCCAGCTCTGCAGGTAGCGGTTCAACGCACTGGTTTTCGGGTCGGTGCCCATGATCGCGCCACCGTTGAGGTGAGTGGTCTGGTAGGCCGCTGTGTTGAAGTGCTCACCGACCTTTTTGCCGAGCACGGCAATGGCCTTGGGGTTCATCGCTTCGGCGACCTTGCCCATTTTCTCCATCATGAAGCGGTTCATCTTGATGTCGTTTTCCTGCCAGTCAAACGTCATCCGCAGCAATGGGAGGCCGTAGGCATCGCGGTACACCGGGTCCAGATCCAGGTAGTTGCCCCGGTAGGATTGATGCGCGCCGTGCGCGTCCATCGACACCTGATGGGTGTAGTAATCAGCGGTGGCGCGTTTCCACGCACTGCCCCAGGCCGGCGTACCGGGTGGGTTGGACGTACCGGCAATCGGCCGGCTGCCTGCCTGGTTGACCCACATCGGCGAACCGCCGACGAAACCGTGTGGCCCGTGGTCGAAGTTATCCGCGTTGAAGTCATCAAGGGCCACGCCGTTGCCGCCCGCACCGATGAAGTTATTGGTGTGGGTGTCCTTGTCGAAGAAGGCTTTGATGGTGCCCATGTTCTGGTAGGCGAAGTTGCGGCCCACCACGCCCTCATTGGTAATCGGGTCGTAGGGTTTGCCGATACCCGAGAGCAACATGAGGCGCACATTGTTGAACTGGAAAGAGCCGATGATCACCAGGTCAGCCGGCTGCTCGCATTCGCGACCCTGGGCGTCGATATAGGTCACGCCGGTGGCCTTGCTCTTGGTGCTGTCGAGGTTGACCTTGAGCACGTGGGAATTGGCCCGCAGCTCAAAGTTCGGTACCTGACGCAGCGCCGGCAGGATGTTCACATTCGGCGAGGCCTTGGAGTACATGTAGCACACGTAGCCGCTGCAGAAACCGCAGAAGTTGCACGGGCCCATCTGTGCGCCGTAGGGGTTGGTGTACGGCCCCGACGTATTGGCAGACGGCAGGTTGTAGGGTTTGTAACCAACCTCGGCGGCCGCTTTCTGAAACAGCTGTGCGGAGACGGTGTTTTTCTGCGACTCCAACGGGAACGGGTTGGAGCGATCCGGCGCATACGGGTTGCCACCACGGCCTTCGCCCACCACCTGACCTTTTACGGTCCAGGCCTGGCCGGAGGTGCCGAAGACTTTTTCCGCGTAGTCGAAAAACGGTTCCAGCTCTTCGTAGCTGACGCCGAAGTCCTGGATGGTCATGTCCTTGGGAATGAAGTTTTTGCCGTAGCGCTCTTCGTAGTGGCTGCGCATGCGCAACTCGATAGGGTCGACACGAAAGTGCACGCCCGACCAGTGCAGGCCCGCGCCGCCCACGCCATTGCCCGGCAGAAACGCACCCAGCTGGCGGTTGGGCAGGGCGACGTCATTCACGCTATGGCGAATGGTCACCGTTTCTTTGGAGATGTCCTGGAAGAGTTTTTTACGCACGCTGTAGGTCAATTCGTCGATGACCTGCGGATAGTTGCCGTCCGGGTAGGTGTCCTGCATCGGGCCGCGCTCCAGCGCTACCACGTTGAGGCCAGCTTCCGTGAGTTCCTTGGCCATGATCGCGCCGGTCCAGCCGAAGCCCACGATCACCGCGTCCACTTTCTTCATGATGGTCGCCACGTTTATGCCCTCTCGCCGCGAATGGAAACAGCCGGGAAGGGGTATTGCTCGTTGCGTTCAACCCAGTCCATAAAGTCGGCGCGGGCGCCGGGGAAGCCGATCATGGTCCAGCCAACCATGCCTTTGTTGCCGCCGTGGATCGGGTCGCAGAAGAACCCTTCCTTGGTGTTTTGCAGCAGCAGGTTGAAAAACATCTTTGCGGGCACTGTCTCAAAGTGCGCATTCACTTCGCTGCCGCCTGCTTCAAGGCGGCGCAGCATATCGTCTTGGGTAGCGCTGTCTTGCGCGGCAAAGGCCTTACCGTTGAACGCCTTCGACCACGCATCCGTCGCGGCAATGCCCAGGCGATAAATATCCTTGGGCACCAGCTTGCTCTGCCAGCCCATCTCCGGGACCGCATCGGCGTTGAACGGGCCCTGCATGAACCACAGCGCGCCCGCGGCGTAAGGCGTGTTCATCTGGCGGTCGATGTATTCCGGCGCACCGGCCTCCAGGGCGCCAGGGCCTTGGGCATCGGCGGGAATCAAACGCGCGACCGCGGCGTTGAGAAACGCCCACTCTTCGGCGGTGAAGTAGCTCGGTTCGTAGGCTTTGTCGCTGACCGGCGGTTTAGCCTCGGCAGCCTGCACCGGTTCCGGCGTGGCCATCAGCATCGAACCACCAAAGCCGGTGCTGGCAACCGTGACCACCGGGATCAAGGTCAAGGATTTGCGCAAAAAATCACGCCGGGGGTTGTCTTGATCTTGATCAGACATGGGTGCACCTCATCATGTGGTCACGGGTTTATCAGCCGCTTCTGGGAGCAGCGTGAAGGCTTGCCAGGAAATGGGATCCAAAGGGATAGAACACAGTGGCAAACAATAGTTACAAATGATAGCAGGCTAAGAATTGAGAAGAATCGGTTCAGCGAGAAAAACAGCAGATCAGATCGGTCTTCACGATTCTTTGACGAGTACCTCACGCCGCATTGACCCCGCGTAGGCGAATCTTTGGCTCATCAGCCATTTCCCTATTCGGTTACAACGCGCATGTTCGAGATTCGATTGCTGCCTGCCCTCGGCATGGCGTTCCTGGCCTTGTTCGCTACCGCGCACGCCCGGGCTGACGGCGCCTCCTCCCTACGCTCACCGGAGTGGGCCCAGCCTGTGGGCGACCAGTTCAATCTGCACCAAATGACGCCCACGCTGTATCGCAGCGCGCTGCCCAACAGCAATGCGCTTCCCGTATTGGAAAGTCTGAAGATCGCCACGGTGATCAACTTTCTGCCGGAATCTGATGCGACGTGGCTGAAGACATCTGATATCAAACAGGTGCAGCTGACTTATCGCACCAATCACGTCGACGATTCGGACGTGCTCGCGGCATTAAGGGCCATCCAGGATGCAGAAACCAAAGGTCCGGTGCTGATGCACTGCAAACACGGCTCGGACCGCACAGGTTTGATGGCGGCGATGTACCGCGTGGTGATCCAGGGCTGGAGCAAGGAAGATGCGCTGAACGAAATGACCCTGGGCGGTTTTGGTACCAGCAACGGTTTCAGGGACAGTGTTCGCTACATGATGAAAGCCGATGTCGACAAGTTGCGTACGGCCTTGGCGAATGGCGATTGCAGCACCAGTGCGTTTGCCCTGTGCTCGATGAACAGTTGGCTCAACACGGCCAATAGCAGCCGTGTCGACACCAAAAAAGACGCTGAACTGGTGCTGACACCCTGATGGGCGTCAGTCTTTTTTCAGCTTCGGATTGGGAAAAAACTGCACGGCCTGCACCTTCGGGTCCGGCGCTTTCAATGCCGATGTATTCACCCGCGTGCCCAACTCCTTGGGCACCGACAGACCTTGGTCATTCAACGTATCGGTATAACCGCAGGCCACACATTCGCGGTGCGGCACGTTGTCTTCGGTCCACATCTTCAACTTGTCTGGCTCACTGCACGCCGGGCAGACCGCCCCGGCGATAAATTGCTTTTTGGTAATCACAGGCCCTTCGCTCATGCTGCCGCGTCCTCACTCAGGCCGCTGTGGCGCAAGAGTGCGTCAATCGACGGCGCACGTCCGCGGAAGTCGACGAACAGCACCATCGGTGCCTGCGAACCGCCGCGCGCCAGAATGGCTTCGCGGAAGGCGCGGCCGGTCTCGGCGTTCAGCACGCCGTCTTCTTCGAACTTGGAGAAGGCATCCGCCGACAGTACTTCCGCCCACTTGTAGCTGTAGTAACCCGCCGCGTACCCGCCGGCAAAGATGTGCGCGAAGCTGTTAGGGAAGCGGTTGTACGCCGGTGGACGCATGACCGAGACCTCATCGCGCACGCCTTCAAGCACTTGCGCAACGCTGCGGCCATCGCCGTGGGTGGCATGCAGCTCGAAGTCGAACAGCGAGAATTCGAGCTGGCGCACCATCATCAGGCCGGACTGGAAGTTCTTCGCCGCGAGCATTTTTTCCAGCAGGTCCTGGGGCAGCGGCTCGCCGGTTTCATAATGACCGGAGATCAGCGCCAGGCCTTCCGGCTCCCAGCACCAGTTCTCCATGAACTGGCTCGGCAATTCCACCGCATCCCAGGCCACGCCGTTGATGCCGGAAACGCCGGCGTGTTCGACACGGGTCAGCAGGTGATGCAGGCCGTGGCCGAATTCGTGGAACAGCGTGGTCACTTCATCGTGGGTCAGCAGGGCAGGCTTGCCGCTGTCGGCCGGGGTGAAGTTGCACACCAGGTTGGCCACTGGGCTTTGCAGCACGCCATCGACGGTGCGACGACGGTCGCGCGCGCCGTCCATCCAGGCGCCGCCACGCTTGTTGGCGCGGGCGTACAGGTCGAAGAAGAAGCGGCCGACGTGCTGGCCATTTTCCTTGATTTCGAACAGGCGGACGTCCGGGTGCCAGGTGTCGAAACCTTTTTGCTCGGCAATCTCGATGCCATACAGGCGCTGAACGATGGCAAACAGGCCGCCCAACACTTTGTCGATCGGGAAGTAGGCGCGCAGGGCTTCCTGGGACACGCTGTAGCGCTGCTCGCGGAGCTTTTCGCCGTAGAAACCACTGTCCCAGCTTTGCAGATCGGCACAGCCTTGTTCGGCGGCATACGCCTTGAGCTGTTGAAGGTCCTGGGCGGCAAACGGCTTGCTGCGCTTGGCCAGGTCGCGCAGGAAGCTCAGCACCTGGTCGCTGGACTCGGCCATTTTGGTCGCCAGGCTCAACTCGGAGAACGACGCATAGCCCAGCAGTTGGGCCAGCTCCTGACGCAGGTCGAGGATCTGTTCCATCACCGGGCCGTTATCATTCTTACCGGCATTCGGGCCTTGGTCCGACGCGCGGGTGCAGTAGGCCGCGTAAACCTCTTCGCGCAGGGCGCGGTCGTGGGCGTAGGTCATTACCGCGTAGTAGCTGGGGAACTCCAGGGTGATCAGCCAGCCATCGAGGCCTTTGGCCTGGGCGGCGGCGGCCATTTGCGCCTTGGCCGAATCGGTCAGGCCGGCGAGGGTGGCTTCATCGGTGATGTGCTTGGTCCAGGCCTGGGTGGCATCCAACAGCTGGTTGGAAAATTTGCTGCCCAGCTCGGACAGCTTGCTTTGCACTTCGGCGTAGCGCTTTTGCTGCTCAGGCGGCAAATCGATACCCGACAGGCGGAAGTCGCGCAGCGACTGCTCAAGGATAGTTTTTTGCGCCACGTCAAAATCGGCAGCCTCGGGGCTGTTGGCCAAGGCTTCGAAGGCCTGGAACAGTGCGCGGTTCTGGCCCATCTCGGTGGAGTAGGCGCTCAACGCCGGCAGGCAAGCCTCGTAGGCTTCGCGCAATTCAGCGCTGTTGCACACGGCATTGAGGTGGCTGACCGGGCTCCAGGCGGCGCCCAGGCGGTCATTCAATTCGTCCATTGCCAGCACCAGGCCAGCCCATGTCGGATGTTTACCCTGGCTTTGCAGGATGCCTTCGATGGCAACACGGTTGTCGGCGAGGATCTGTTCGATGGCCGGTTGCACGTGCTCGGCACGGATCGCCGAGAACGGCGGCAGGTCGTAGGACTGCAGAAGAGGGTTGTTCGCGCTCACGGTGGGCACCTTGGCTGAAGAAACATGTAAGAACAAAGATGGGGCCATCTTAATTACAATCAACACCCACCGCAGCTATCAGCAGAAGAGAGAGAGGCTATCGTGACCCTTCGCACCTATCAGAACCACACGCCAACCCTGGGCGCCGGGGCTTTTGTCGATATTTCGGCGGTGGTGATCGGCGATGTCGAAATCGGCGCCGACAGCTCGGTTTGGCCGCTGACGGTGATTCGCGGCGACATGCACCGCATCCGTATCGGTGCGCGCACCAGCGTGCAGGACGGCTGCGTGTTGCACATCACTCATGCCGGGCCATTCAACCCGGACGGCTTCCCGCTGCTGATCGGCGATGACGTAACCATCGCCCACAAGGTCATGCTGCATGGCTGCACGGTGGGCAACCGCATCCTGATCGGCATGGGCAGCATCGTGATGGACGGCGCCGTGGTGGAAGACGACGTGATCATCGGCGCCGGCAGCCTGGTGCCGCCGGGCAAGAAGCTCGACAGCGGTTTTTTGTACGTGGGCAGTCCGGTAAAACAAGTCCGCGCGCTGACTGACAAGGAACGCGCCTTTTTCACCTACAGCGCGGCGAACTACGTGAAGCTCAAAGACCTGCACCTGGCTGAAGGATTCGATCAATGACCCAGCGTTACCAAACCGTCCTGTTCGACCTGGATGGCACCCTGACCGACCCGCGTGAGGGCATCACCCGTTCGATCCAGTACGCCCTCGCCAAACTCGGCATTGACGAACCGGACCTGACCCAGCTGGAACACTTCATCGGCCCGCCGTTGCTGCAAGCCTTCATGCAGTTCTACGGTTTTGACGAGGCCAAGGCGTGGGAGGCGGTGAATTTCTATCGCGAGCGCTTCAAGGTTACCGGGCTGTATGAAAACCGCGTGTTCGACGGCGTGATGCCGCTGCTCGAAGCGCTCAATGGCCAGGGCCGCCAGCTGTATGTGGCCACGTCCAAGCCCTGGGTATTCGCCCGCGAGATTGCCCGGCACTTCGATTTTGCCAAGCACTTCAAGGTGATCTACGGCAGCGAGCTGGACGGCACGCGCACCAATAAAGTTGAGTTGATTGCGCATTTGATGAATGAAGAGCGCCTGGACCCGGCGACCACGTTGATGATCGGGGATCGCAAGCATGACCTGATCGGCGCGCGCAGCAATGGGCTTGACTCGGCGGCGGTGGGGTATGGGTTTGGCAGTTTTGAAGAGTTGAGCGCTGAGGCGCCGACTTGGCATTTTGAGACGCTGGATGAGATGCATCAGGCGTTTTTGCAGCGCGCTTGATACCGCTTTCGCGAGCAAGCCCGCGCCCACACTGACCGAGTTCCAACATGAGCATGCGGTCGAATGTGGGCGCGGGCTTGCTCGCGAAGAGGCCCTAGTGGCCACCGCCCATCAACTGCCGCAACGCCGCCTTCCGCTGCTCCACCGGCAACCCACCCAGCTTCTCCACCGCTGCATAGAACTTCACCCAGTCCCCGCCTTCCTGCGCAAACAACGCCCCAAACGCCGGCACCCATTGGTCATACAGCCCAAACGGCAGCAACCGCGCGTTGTTCATCGGTTGGTTGATCCACATGTCGTAACGTTTATCACCTCCCCACTGGCTATCGCGCATTTGCCGGTAATCGCTGCGCAAACGCTCGAACTCCGCCGCCTTGGCCTGTCGCATCACATCAACTGCCAAGGGCTGTGCGTAGAGCTTTTCGAGGCGTTTACGGGTATCCAGCACCAATCGGATAAATTGATCACGCTGCTGCAACGCTGCATCGCTCAGAGGCGCCAAGCCCCGCGCCGCACGCCACTGACGCGTGCCTTCCTGCTCGACGAAGTTGGCATACGACTCGTTGAACTCGGTGTCGTCCTTCACATAAAAACGCTGGTGCGCCAGCTCATGAAAAATCAGTGTGGCCAGACGCTCATCGCCCCAGTTCATCATCGAATTCATGATCGGGTCATTGAACCAGCCCAAGGTGGAATAGGCCTCGACGCCACCAATCGACACGTCCATGCCTCGTTGCTGCAGCAACGCCGCCTCACCGCGCGCCGCGCCCTGGTTGTAATAACCGCGATAGGCGACGCATCCGGCAATCGGGAAGCAATGGGTTTCGGGGGAGAGCGAAAATTCCGTCGTAGCGAATACATTCCAGACTACGTAAGGCCGGCCAATGTCCGCGTACAACCTGTAACTCTGGTTGTCGGGCAAGTGCAGGTGCTCACTGGCGAACGTGCGGGCTTTTTGCGACTGCACCAAGTGCTCACGCAATACCTGTGGGCGAGAAGGGTCGGCAATCACTGCGGCAACCGGCTCACGGGCCCGCAGCAATTGCCATTGGCCGCTGGCGAGCTGGCTGTAATAACTGACACTCGAGCAGCCGCTGAGCAGCACCACCATCAACCCTGGAAGAAAACGCCTCAACATGCTCCGACTGCTCCTGGGTAATTTGCTCGCCAGCCTATCCTGCCTGCACGGAATTTTTCCATGGCGTAGCGTGTTTATACTCAAGAGGAGTCTGCTGCCATCGGCGCCGGGCTCAATTCCTTCCTACCGTTGAGTGCCTGCCATGCGCCAGCTCCTGTTACCTGTCACCGTCCTGTTTCTCAGCGCCTGTGCTTCTACGCCGATTCCTCCGGTGGATCCGCACCAAGCCTGGGTCGACTTCGCCACCCCGACACCCGGCGCCAAACTGGTGATGGCCCAGCGCCTGGACGGCAAGAATCTGAATGACGGGCGTTTTTTCCAAGTGCCACCCGGCAGCCACGAGCTGATGGTGCGCTTTGATTTCGAAGTGAACACGGGTACAGGCTTTGGCGGGCTGGACCAGACGCACGACCGCACCTGTTTCATGACCCTGCAGTACGACAATTTCCAGGCAGGCCAGCGCTATGTGCTGGAAGGGCGCTCGCTGGCCTTCACGCCCAACATTCGGCTGTATAACTCAGCGCGTCAGTTGCTGGCGCAGGAACGCAGCGTGAATTGCATCTGATCAGTCGTTGTTCTTCTGATAAACGATGGCTTTGGTGCCGTTTTCACAGCTGCCGACGACCATGGCGCTGTCATGCTTGTCAGCTTCTTCCTTGCTGACGATTTCCAAGGTGTAGGACGGCACGGCGTTAGCCTGGATCTTGACCTCGATCTCTTTTCTAAGCTCTTCACAATCTTTTGGAGCGGCCACGGCCGAAGTGGCCAAAACACCGCAGATGATCGCCAAGGCAAAACGTTTCATGTGTGAAGCTCCCTGAATGCATGCGCACGAGTGTGCACCTAGCTGCATAGGCTATAGGACCACATAGGGGAAACACGAGTTCTGATTTAAAGCAGAACTAAATGTGGGAGTGGGCGTGTGTGAGAACTGGCTTGCCTGCGATGGCAGCGCCTCGGTGCAACTGCAAAACCGAGGTGTACCTATCGCGGGCAAGCGCGGTTCTTACACACACCCACTCCCACACTGGATCTACACTGCTACGCAGACCGTATTTAGCTGACGAGCGTCGCATCCAGGCTGATCTTGGCATTCAGCACCTTGGACACAGGGCAGCCTTCCTTCGCCTTCTTGCTCAGTTCGTCGAACTGCGCCTGGCTTGCGCCCGGGATCTTGGCTTTCAACACCAAATGCACGGCAGTAATCGCAAAGCCACCGTCGACCTGGTCCAGCGTCACTTCGGCCTGGGTGTCGATGCTGTCAGCCTTGAGGCCGGCGTCGCCCAGAATCATCGAAAACGCCATGGAGAAGCAGCCGGCGTGCGCCGCACCAATCAGTTCCTCAGGGTTTGTGCCCTTGCCGCCTTCGAAACGGGCCTTGAAGCCGTAGGGCGCTTCGCGCAGTACGCCGGTTTCAGTGGAAATGGAACCCAGGCCTGTCTTCAGATCACCTTCCCAATGCGCGGATGCTTTTTTAACGATACTCATAGCGGTCTCCTCGAACGGTGGTTTTGCTTCAGTAAGGTTCTGAGGATAGAAGCTCTGGCAAAGTTCATCTTGTCGGAGAAACCTAGCATTCCAGTAGGAAATTTCCCCACCTGCTATTGAATCTCGGGTATATGCCCTCATTGCATAGAACATGCACATGAAGCGGCAGGTTTTGGTTCGTCTATAAGCCTGCGCACCTATTGGAGAAGCAGGCTTATGAAATCGCTGTCCGACGTGAAATTCTCGACCCTGGACCTGGTGCCCGTGCGCGCCAACGGCAGCCCGGCGCAGTCGTTGCGCAATTCCCTGGACCTGGCCCAGCACGTGGAAAAGTTTGGCTACAACCGTTTCTGGGTCGCCGAACACCACAACATGGATGGCATCGCCAGCTCTGCCACCTCGGTATTGCTCGGCTACCTGGCCGGTGGCACCTCGACCATCCGGGTCGGCTCCGGCGGCGTAATGCTGCCCAACCATGCACCGTTGGTGATCGCTGAGCAGTTCGGCACCCTGGAAAGCCTGTATCCGGGCCGGATCGACCTGGGCCTGGGCCGCGCGCCGGGTTCTGATCAGATGACCGCCCGCGCCCTGCGCCGCGAACGCTCGGGCAGCGCCGACGACTTCCCTGATGATGTGGCCGAGCTGATGGCTTACCTGGGCCCACGCACGCCGGATCAACGGGTTATTGCCGTGCCGGGCACCGGAACCAACGTGCCCGTGTGGTTGCTCGGCTCCAGTTTGTTCAGCGCGCAATTGGCCGGTGAGCGCGGTTTGCCCTACGCGTTCGCCTCGCATTTCGCACCACGCCTGATGCATGAAGCTATTCGCGTGTACCGCAATCACTTCAAGCCTTCAGCCGTATTGGACAAGCCCTACGTGATGCTGGGCATCCCGCTGGTGGCCGCCGATACCGACGAGCAGGCCGATTACCTGGCCACCTCGGTGTACCAGCGCATCCTCGCGCTGATGCGCGGGCAAAGCCTGGTGCAACGTCCGCCGGTCAAGACCATGGACGGCCTGTGGCTGCCCCATGAAAAAGACGCGGTCGGCAGCTTCCTCGGCCTGGCGATGGTCGGCAGCCCGGCGAAGATCCGCGCGAAACTGGACGTGCTGGTTGAGCAGACCGGTGCCGATGAGCTGATCTTTACCTGCGACCTGTACGAGCATGCCGACCGGATTCATTCCTACGAGCTGCTGGCGCAGTTGATGAAGGGCTAACATCGGCAGGCAAAAAAAACGACGCACCTGTGCGTCGTTTTTTATGTCTGGAGCAAGGGGTTAACCGCGCTTGTAGACGATTTCCTTGGTGCCGGCTTCGCAGCTACCGACGACTTTGTGGTCGCTGGGTGCCGCGCCTTTGTCTACCACCTCCAGCGAGTAACCCGAGGCGCCCTTGGCGTCGATTTTCGCTGCGATTTCGCCTTTCAGCTCTTCACAAGGCTTGCCCGCCGCCAGGGCTGTGCCCGCAATGCTCAACAAACCTACCGCTAACAGGAACTTCTTCATCCGTTACTTTCCTTGCGCTGATCGAAAAGAGCGTGCCGACGCTTTCGCATCGGCACCCATTGGTTGTAGCGCAGGTTATGGCAATCGGCCAGTCGGCAAAGTTCAACCGACGTGATCAACTACTGGCGATTCGGAATCCTACCTTGAGCGTGACCTGGAAGTGCGCGGCCTTGCCGTCCTTGATGTGCCCACGGGTTTCAGTCACTTCGAACCATTCCAGGTGCTTGATGCTTTTGTTCGCTTCAGCGAGGGCATTGTTGATGGCGTCTTCGATGCTGGTCGCCGACGAACCCACCAATTCGACTTTCTTGTACGTGTGATGATCTGACATGGCGTTTCTCCTGAGGTCTTTAGTGAGCGTAGCAGTCAATGTTCGTACTGCTTCTGGCGACTATTCCCACTCAAAAGTTCAGATTTACTGCACTTTCTGAAAACGCTGGAGTCGGTATCTACACATGCCACTCAATCACTTCAGGAGAGTCCACATGGCCAACACTTCTTTACGCAAAGCGTCGCTGGAAAGCATGGAAGCCGAGATTTCGAGCCTTCTCAAGTCCCTTGAGAGCCTTAAGGACGATGCGTCCGACGAGTCGCGCAAAACGCTGAAGGCCCTGAAAAGCAATGCCGAGAATGCCCTCAAGCATTCCCGTCATCTGATCAGCGATGCCTACGAAGAAAGCAAAGTCAAAATCCGCGAAACCGGTGTTGCAACCCGGGACTACGCACAAGAGCACCCATGGACTACCGCCGGCGTCGCCGTTGGCGCGCTGGGTCTGCTGGCGGCTTACCTGCTGTGCAAACGCGGCGACTGAAATATCGGCTACACCGGCTGGCGCAACAGCTCTGCCTTGAGCCACTGCGCCAGTTGACCCGCGCGCCCGTCTGCGGCGCGCTTGGGTAGCCACAGCGCCAGGTGCGCCAGGGTTTCGCTGAAACCCCACGGCGCCACCAGGCGACCCGCACGCAGGTCCTCTGCCACCAGCGGCTCTGGCGCAATTGCCACCCCAAGCCCTGCCACTGCCGCCTCCAGTAAATAATACAAATGCTCAAACCCCTGGCCGTGTTTCAACGCGCCGGGTGCGATGCCGTATTGCTGCGCCCAACTGGGCCAGGCTTGCGGGCGCGAGGTGGTGTGCAACAAGGCTTCGCCGCACAGGGCATGCGCCGGGGCTTGGCGCAAACGCTCGTAACCGGCGAAGCGCGGGCTCATCACCGGGCCGATGCGCTCACTGGCCAACTCGTACACCTGCATGTCCGCCGGCCACGGCGGCTCAGCGAACACCAGCAGGGCGTCGAGGCCGGGACGCCTGGGGTCGAGATCGCCGTCACCTGCTGACAGGTGCAAGCGCAAGTCCGGCAGGTCGGCGTTCAAGCGGCCCAGGCGCGGGATCAACCAACGCGCCAACAAACTGCCCGAACAGCCCAGCACGAACGGCGCGTCGGCGCTGGCCTGGGTCAGCTCGGCGCAGACATCCCTCAAACGTTCGAACGCCTCTGCGCTGGCATCGCGTAGCCGAACACCGGCATCTGTGAGTTTAAGGCCGCGCCCATCCTTGGCGAACAGGCTGACACCCAAATGCTCCTCCAGCACCTTCAACTGGCGGCTGACGGCGCCATGGGTCACATGGAGTTGCTCGGCAGCCTGGCTAACGCTGTTGAGCCGGGCTGTGGCTTCAAATGCACGCAAGGCATTGAGGGGTGGAAGGTCTCGGCTCATCTGTGAGTTTTCCTGACAGGTTGCGGCGATCTTATCGGTTTTCAGCGTAGCGCGTCAGGGGTAGAGTGGCGCTCATTGCCTCTCCTCACATTCTTTACTGGAGCGCCCCATGACTCAGTCCCAGACCGATCTACGCAACGGCCCAGACGCCAACGGCTTGTTTGGCGCGTTCGGCGGCCGCTACGTCGCTGAAACCCTGATGCCGTTAATCCTCGACCTGGCCCGCGAATACGAAGCGGCCAAGATCGATCCGGCATTCAACGAAGAATTGGCCTACTTCCAGCGCGACTACGTCGGACGTCCAAGCCCGTTGTATTTCGCTGAGCGTCTGACTGAATTCTGCGGCGGCGCCAAGATTTACCTCAAGCGCGAAGAGCTCAACCACACCGGCGCGCACAAGATCAACAACTGCATCGGCCAGATCCTGCTGGCGCGGCGCATGGGCAAGAAACGCATCATCGCCGAGACCGGCGCCGGCATGCACGGCGTGGCCACCGCCACCGTGGCTGCGCGTTTTGGCCTCGACTGTGTGATTTACATGGGCACCACCGACATCGAGCGCCAGCAGGCCAACGTGTTCCGCATGAAGCTGCTGGGCGCCGAAGTAATCCCGGTGGTCGCCGGCACCGGCACCCTCAAAGACGCGATGAACGAAGCCCTGCGTGACTGGGTAACCAACGTCGACGATACCTTCTACCTGATCGGCACCGTAGCCGGCCCACACCCCTACCCGGCGATGGTGCGCGACTTCCAGGCCGTGATCGGCAAAGAAACCCGCGACCAACTGCAAGCCCAGGAAGGCCGCCTGCCGGACAGCCTGGTGGCGTGCATCGGCGGCGGTTCCAATGCCATGGGCCTGTTCCACCCGTTCCTGGATGACACCAGCGTCGAGATCATCGGCGTTGAAGCGGCCGGCCACGGCATCGAAACCGGCAAGCACGCCGCCAGCCTAAACGGTGGCGTACCTGGCGTGCTGCACGGCAACCGCACCTTCCTGCTGCAGGATGACGACGGCCAGATCATTGACGCCCACTCGATTTCCGCCGGCCTCGACTACCCGGGCATCGGCCCTGAACACGCCTGGTTGCATGACATCGGCCGCGTCCAGTACACCTCGGTGACCGACGACGAAGCCCTCGAGGCGTTCCACAAATGCTGCCGCCTGGAAGGGATTATTCCTGCACTGGAAAGCGCCCACGCCCTGGCTGAAGTGTTCAAACGCGCACCGAACCTGCCGAAAGATCACCTGATGGTGCTCAACCTCTCCGGCCGTGGCGACAAAGACATGCAAACCGTGATGCACCATATGGAACAGTCGAAGCAGGAGAAACACTGATGAGCCGCCTGCAAACACGTTTTGCGCAACTCAAAGAACAAAATCGCGCCGCCCTGGTGACTTTCGTCACCGCCGGCGACCCGGGTTATGACACCTCGCTGGCGATCCTCAAAGGCCTGCCGGCAGCTGGTGCCGACGTGATCGAGCTGGGCATGCCCTTCACCGACCCGATGGCCGACGGCCCGGCGATTCAGCTGGCCAACATCCGCGCGCTGGAAGCCAAGCAGAACCTGGCGAAAACCCTGCAGATGGTTCGCGAGTTCCGCAAAGACAACAACGACACGCCGCTGGTGCTGATGGGCTACTTCAACCCGATCCACAAATATGGCGTGCCGCAGTTCATCAGCGACGCCAAGGAAGCCGGCGTAGACGGCCTGATCGTGGTCGACATGCCGCCTGAGCATAACGGCGAGCTGTGCGACCCGGCCCAGGCAGCAGGCATCGACTTTATCCGCCTGACCACGCCGACCACCGATGACGTGCGTCTGCCGACCGTGCTCAATGGCAGCTCCGGCTTTGTGTACTACGTGTCGGTGGCCGGTGTGACCGGTGCCGGTGCGGCCACCCTGGAGCACGTTGAAGAAGCCGTGACTCGCCTGCGTCGGCATACCGATCTGCCGATCAGCATTGGCTTTGGTATCCGCACGCCGGAACAGGCCGCCGCTATCGCGCGCCTGGCAGACGGTGTGGTGGTGGGTTCGGCGTTGATCGATCACATCGCCACTGCCAAAAATGATCAGCAGGCAATTGATGGCGTGTTGACCTTGTGCGCGGCGCTGTCGGAAGGCGTTCGCAACGCCCGTAAGTAAACGCCGTGTAGCAGTAGGTAAAGTTCCTGATACAGAGGAATCATACTGTCGAATCAGTACCTAAACTGACAAGACCAAGGGATTTCGAACCCGGTTCGAAATCCCTTTTTTGTTCGTGCAGTACTGAGGAAACACCCCATGAAAATGCCTAAACGCTTGATCGCTGGTCTCGGCGTGCTGATGCTCGGCGCGAGTGCCTTGGTGCAGGCCGCGCCGCCCGACCAACGGGGCGATGACAATGGCCCTGGCCGTGGCGGTCTGCAAGGCCAGCACGAGCAACGTGGCGATGACCACCGTGGCCCGCAGGACAACCGTCGCGGCCCGCCTCAGGACTTCGGCCCGGTACGGCAGATCATCCACGACAACCACGGCCAGTTCGCCCGTGGCGCACCGCCGCCACCGAATGTACGCCTGGTCCGCGGCCAGCCACTGCCACGCGGCTACTACGGCGAACGCCTGGACAACCGCGCCCTGGCACGCCTGCCGGTTTACCAGGGTTATGAATGGCGCCGTTCCGGCCCGGACGTGGTCTTGATCGCAGTCGGCACCGGCATCGTCTACGAGATTCTGGACGGCGTACTCAACTAATCCCTCGCACTACCCTGTGGTGAGCGGGCTTGTCGTGGCGACGGAGCTTGGCGTGGTGAGCGGGCTTGCCCCGCGTTGGGGTGCGAAGCGCCCCCGGAACCGGATAACGCGGTGTCCCTGAAAGACCGCAGTAGCCTTGATGGGGCTGCTGCGCAGCCCAACGCGGAGCAAGCCCGCTCGCCACAGCAAGCCCCGCTCGCCACAGGAGGCCCGCTCGCGACAGGCTATTCCTTCAGTTCTATACGTTCGACTTTGCCTACAAGCAACACATAGGACAGCGCGCCCAACAACGCCAGCACCGCAATGTAGGTAATCGCCGGCGCAAACGAATCACCACTGGCCAAAAAGCCAATCACAATCGGCGTAGTAATCGCCGACAAGTTACCGATGAAGTTAAACACCCCTCCGGTCAACCCCAGCAGCCGCGCCGGCGCCAAGGTCGACACCAGCGACCAGGTAATCGACGCCAAACCGTTCCCAAAGAACGCCACCGCCAGAAACGCAATCACCCACGCCGTCGAATCCACATAGTTGGCGCCAATGATCGCGGTAGAAATCAACAGCCCACCAATAATCGGCAACTTGCGCGCAAAGCCTACCGACGTGCCGCGGCGAATCAGCCAGTCAGAAAACAGCCCCGAACACAGCACACCCACAAACGCCGCCAGAAAGGGCAGCGACGCCAGCAAGCCCGACTTGATGAAGTCCATGCCGCGATATTTCACCAGGTAGGTCGGGAACCACGTCAGAAAAAACCACAACGTGGAGTTCAGGCAGAACTGCCCCAGGTAGATGCCCCACAGTTTGCGCTTGCTCAGTACGATCCCAAGATCGACCCAACTGAAAGGCGCCTTGACCGCCTTGGCCTGCATATCCACGAGCCCGCCGCCTTCGCGGATCAGCTCGATTTCAGCCGCATTGGCGCCTTTGAAGTCCTTCGGCTCGCGGTACACCGCGTACCAGATCAGCGCCCACACAATGCCCACGCCACCGGTGGCGACAAACACCATGTGCCAGCCGAACGCGTGTTGCAGCCAGGCCAGTACCGGCGTGAGAAACGCCAGCCCGACAAACTGGCCGGAGGTGTAAACGCCAATGGCCGTGGCACGCTCGCGTTCGGGAAACCAGGTGGTGACCACGCGACTGTTGATCGGATAGGCCGGCGCTTCCAGCGCGCCGACCGCCATGCGCAGCACAAACAGCGCGATAAAGCTGGCGGCAAAACCGAGCATCACGGTGGCAATCGACCACAGCAGCAAGGCCACGGTGTAGAGAATGCGGGGCGGCACACGGTCCACCAGCCAGCCGCCGGGGATCTGCATGGCGGCGTAGGTCCAGCCGAACGCCGAGAAGATCAGCCCG
Source organism: Pseudomonas sp. LBUM920 (assembly GCF_003852315.1). Lineage (NCBI taxonomy): Bacteria > Pseudomonadati > Pseudomonadota > Gammaproteobacteria > Pseudomonadales > Pseudomonadaceae > Pseudomonas > Pseudomonas edsoni (SeqCode). The sequence continues at coordinate 35,331 of NZ_CP027762.1, read as the reverse complement.
ACATGCACCGGGTCGATGCCCAGCTCGCTGGTCAGCGCCGGGGCGGCAATCGACAGGTTGCTGCGGTCGAGGTAGTTGATCACCACGGTGATAAACAGCAGCACCATGATGAAGAAACGCTTTCTGCTGGGCGTGACAAGAGAAGCCTGCCCGGTGAAGGATTCAGGGTGCATGAGGGGTTGCCTCTTCTTATGTTTATTGAGGACAGGTCTTACTGAGTAAACCGGGATGTGGGAGGGGACTTGCCCCCGATGAGGAGGCCAGTCACCGAATGCATCAACTGATACACCGCCATCGGGGGCAAGCCCCCTCCCACATTTTGTGTCCGATTTCGTCAGGGGTTGATTACCACTCGGCAAAGCTGCCGTCGGCATGCCGCCAGATCGGGTTGCGCCAGCGGTGGCCGATAGCCGCGCGCTCGATCACGTATTCCTCGTTGATCTCGATGCCCAGGCCTGGCCCGTTGGGGATTTTCACAAAGCCTTTGTCATAGTCGAACACGCCCGGGTCACGCACATAGTCAAGCAGGTCGTTGCTCTCGTTGTAGTGGATGCCCAGGCTTTGTTCCTGGATAAACGCGTTGTAGCAAACCGCGTCCAATTGCAGGCAGGCCGCCAGGGCGATCGGGCCGAGCGGGCAGTGCAGGGCCAGGGCCACGTCGTAGGCTTCGGCCATGTTGGCGATCTTGCGGGTTTCGGTGATGCCGCCGGCGTGGGAGGCGTCCGGCTGGATGATGTCGACGTAACCTTCGCTGAGCACGCGCTTGAAGTCCCAGCGCGAGAACAGGCGCTCGCCCAAGGCAATCGGCGTGCTGGTCAGCGGCGCCAGTTCTTTGAGCGCTTCGTAGTTTTCGCTGAGCACCGGCTCTTCGATAAACATCAGTTTGTAAGGGTCGAGTTCTTTCATCAGCACCTTGGCCATGGGCTTGTGCACGCGACCATGGAAGTCGACGCCAATGCCGACGTTCGGGCCCACCGCATCGCGCACGGCGGCAACGTTAGCCAGGGCCAGGTCGACTTTTTCGAAACTGTCGACAAACTGCAGCTCCTCGGTGCCGTTCATTTTCACGGCAGTGAAGCCACGGGCCACGGCCTCTTTGGCGGCACGCGCGGTATCGGCGGGGCGGTCGCCGCCGATCCATGAATACACGCGAATCTTGTCGCGCACCTGGCCGCCCAACAGATCGCTGACCGACACGCCCAACGCCTTGCCCTTGATGTCCCACAGCGCCTGGTCGATACCCGCGAGAGCGCTCATGTGCACGGCGCCGCCCCGGTAGAAGCCGCCGCGATAGAGCACCGTCCAGATGTCTTCGATATTGCGTGGGTCTTTGCCGATCAGGTAGTCGGAAAGTTCTTCGACAGCCGCCGCCACAGTGTGCGCGCGGCCCTCGACCACAGGTTCACCCCAGCCGGTCACGCCCTGGTCGGTTTCGACCTTTAGGAAGCACCAGCGCGGCGGGACGATGAAGGTGGTCAGTTTGGTGATTTTCATCTTCTTATCTCTCTTGTCGATGCAGCGCCGAGGGCGCAAAACGTGCGTTCTTTTCAGGGCATCAATTCAGCGCATTCCAGGCGGCGACATACGCCTGGGCACTGCTCGCCACTTGACCCACAGACATGCCCGGCTTGAACAACCCGGACCCCAGGCCGAAGCCCTTGGCGCCTGCGTCGAAATACACCTGCATGTTGTCCGGGGTCACGCCGCCGACCGGCAGCAGCAATGTGCCGGCCGGCAATACCGCCAGCCACGCCTTGATCACTGCCGGGCCCATTTGCTCGGCCGGGAACAGCTTCAGCACGTCGGCGCCCTCGGCCAACGCAGCGAAGGCTTCGGTGGGCGTGGCCACACCCGGCGACAGGTACAAGCCCGCCGCTTTCGCGGCGCGTAGCACCTTGGCATCGCTGTGGGGCATGACGATCACTTGGCCACCGGCGGCTTTGACGTGCTCGACCTGCTCGGGCGTCAACACGGTGCCCGCGCCGATCAGGCAATCGGCGGGCAGGCTGTCGCGCAGCGTGCGGATGCTGGTGTAAGGGTCCGGCGAATTGAGCGGAACTTCGATCACGCGAAAGCCGGCCTGATAGAGCACTTGGCCGATTGCTTCAGCTTCGTCCGGCCGTACACCGCGCAGGATTGCGATCAAACCGTTGTGTGCGAGTGCTTGCTTGAGCATGTCAGGCCTCCAGGGCCGGTTGAGTGAGCCCGGCCGCCACGGCCAATTGCCACAGGCCGCGTTCGGTGGCGGCTTGCGCCAGGCTGACGTGGGCGAAACCGCAGAGGGCGAGGGCGCGCTGGTAACGGGCGCAGAGCGCTGCGGTGCCGACCAGGACGATGGGCTTGTGTTTTGCAGGGGCCGGCAAACCGGCGAGTTCATGCCCGATCAGCAGGCCGGACAGGTAATCCGGTTGCTGGTCGGGAGCCAATTCGGCGGTCAGCCCGAGTGTGCGGGCGCTGAACAATGTCGAGAGCACGCCACGCTGGCCGTCGTTGGAGAGTGCCACCTGCACGCCGCGATCAAAGGCCTCGGCCTGGAAGTGGTCGGAGGTTTTTTGCGTACGGCCGAGAATGCTGTGCTGGCTCAGCACGGCAAACAGTTCGCCGGTCATGAAGGTGTCAAAGTGTGTGATGCAGCCATCCACCACCTCGACCCATTTGGAATGACTGCCCGGCAGGCCGATCAATACCTCAGCCGCGAGGCCTTGCAGCACGCCCAGCACCTGGGTTTCTTCGCCGCGCATCACATTGGGCAAGCCCACCTGTTCGATCACGCCGGGTACGATATGCACCGCCACCCCGCGCAGGCTCCGCACGCTGTGCAGCGCCTGGCCGAGGCTCGCGACATCGACCGGCGTGTTGCGATACGCCGCTTCACTCCAGCCCTGGGCACTGCCGACCATGCCGCAGGCGATCACCGGCAAGTCGGGCTGGGCGTCGAGCCAGTCGCCGCAGGCCGCGTCAAACGCCAACTCGAAGCCATCGCTGCAACGCACGCCGGCAATGTCCCGGGGTTCACTGGGCAGGTGCATGATGCCGAACGCCAGTGCGCGCTGGTCGAGCACCTTGCCGGCCGGGCCGAGTTTATAAGCACGAAGGGAGCTGGTCCCCCAGTCGAGCGCGATCAATTGCGCCTGCATCGCTTCACCTGAAATGAGTGGGTGCTGAAAAAAGCAGATGGGCGAATATAAACCTATGACTGGCGATATCTCAATATATAAATAACAGTCCCACATAGTGGGTTAAATCATAAAAAATCCCATCGCCTCTGCCCAAGGGGATGGGACTTTTTATACGCACTGGTTAAAAAATAGACAGATCCAGCTCGCGCATCGCGCCCATCCAGATCGCGTAATCGGTGTGATCCTTCAGGTCATCGCCGGTATCAGGGTGCAGGAACACCACCAGCCCCTCGCGATGCAAAGCCAGCCATGGCAACACCACACCGATGTATTCCGGCTCGAACGCCAGCTGGCAACTCCAGTCCGGGTGCGGGCCCACCGGGCGTTCATGCACGCGGCCCATGCGCAACGGAAACAGCTTGGCCGCGTCCTCGCAGAGCTGGCGCGCCTGGTCGATGGTGCTGGCGTCGAAGTAGATATGAGCGTGGTAGCCCTTGATACGTTGCATGGCGAAATCCGGATCCAATATGCGCCGATCCTAGACCGCAATCGACGGCAGGGCCAGCCCGGTCAGCGACTGTGCGCTGCGGGCTTGCTCGGCCACCAGCCAGTCGACAAAGCGTTCGACCAACTGCCCCCGGCGTTTGCGCTGGGGCTGGACCACGTAATAACCGAAGCGTGAGATCACCGTGTCGCTGATCGGCCGACACAGCCAGTTCTGCTCCAGCAGGTTATCCACCAAATGGCGCCAGCCGATGGCCACGCCCTGGCCGGCAATCGCGGCCTGGATCAATAGGGTGTAGTTGTCGAAGCGCAGTTGGCCGGGTGTGGGCGCGGTGGTAATGCCCAGCTCGCGAAACACGCCGCTCCAGTCGAACCACTGGCTATTGTTTTCCTGGCGCAGGTGCAGCAGCGGACAGTCCTGCAGCGTCTGCACGGTCAGCGGCGTGGTCTGGTCCTTGAGCCATTGCGGGCTGCACACCGGGAACACTTCCTCGTTGAACAGCCAGAGGCTGTCGCCCTGTTTGAAACGTCCATCGCCAAACAACACCGCCACGTCGATATCGCTGCGCAAAGTGGCATGGTTGCGTTCGCTGGTGACCAGGCTGACGTCTACCTGCGGGTTGGCCTGGTGAAAGCGGTGCAGGCGCGGCATCAGCCAATAGGCGGCGAAGGCGAAGTCGGTGGCCACTTGCAGCACTTCATGCTGGTCCTGCTGGGTGATCGCGCTCAGGCCTTGGTTGATGGTCTGCAACCCGCCTTGCACATGCTCGAACAGCAGGGCGCCGGCATCGGTCAATTCAATGCCACGGTAAATGCGATCAAACAGGCGAATCGCCAGCTGTTCTTCGAGGCGCTTGATCTGCTGGCTAATGGCAGGCTGGGTAGTGCCCAGCTCCATGGCCGCAGCAGTGAAGCTGCGATGACGCGCCGCCGCCTCGAACGCGCGCAGCAGGTCGAGGGATACATCGCCAAGGGCTTCATACATAAGCTGTGCTTATCCTAGACATTGCTTTTCATGGGCTTTACCCCATTTTCCATGGGCCGCATGCTCATTCGCATAAACACCGCCTATGGAATGCCGAAGACTCATGAAGCGCAAGAACATTCTTTTCATCATGGCCGATCAAATGGCCGCGCCGCTGCTTCCGTTCTACGGACCTTCCCCGATCAAACTGCCAAACCTGAGCCGCCTCGCCGAACAGGGTGTGGTGTTCGACGCCGCCTATTGCAACAGCCCGCTGTGCGCGCCATCGCGGTTCACGCTGGTCAGCGGCCAGTTGCCGAGCAAGATCGGCGCCTACGACAACGCGGCAGATTTCCCTGGCGATGTACCGACCTATGCCCACTACCTGCGCCGCCTCGGCTACCGCACCGCGCTGTCGGGCAAGATGCACTTCTGCGGCCCTGACCAGTTGCACGGCTATGAAGAACGCCTGACCAGCGACATTTACCCCGCCGACTATGGCTGGGCGGTGAACTGGGATGAGCCGGACGTGCGCCCCACTTGGTATCACAACATGGCATCGGTGCTGCAAGCCGGCCCGTGCGTGCGCACCAACCAGCTGGATTTCGACGAAGAGGTGGTGTTCAAGGCCCAGCAGTACCTGTTCGACCATATCCGCAATGAGGGTGACCAGCCGTTCTGCCTGACCGTGTCGATGACTCACCCACACGACCCGTACACCATTCCCAAGCCGTTTTGGGATCTGTACGACGATGCCGACATCCCGTTGCCTACGACGCCGGCCCAGGCCGACCTCGACCCGCATTCGCAGCGCCTGCTCAAGGTCTACGACCTATGGGACAAGCCCCTGCCGCTGAACAAGATCCGTGATGCGCGCCGCGCCTATTTTGGCGCGTGCAGCTACATCGACAGCAACGTCGGCAAACTCCTGCAAACCCTGGAAGACACCGGCCTTACCGATGACACGATCATCATCTTCTCCGGCGACCACGGCGACATGCTCGGCGAGCGCGGCCTCTGGTACAAAATGCACTGGTTTGAAATGGCCGCCCGCGTGCCGCTGCTGGTCAGTGCGCCGGGGCAATTCGCGGCGGGCCGCGTAACCAAAGCGGTTTCCACGGCCGACCTGTTGCCGACGTTGGTAGAGCTGGCCGGCGGCGAGCTGGACCCACGCTTGCCGCTGGACGGACGCTCGCTGGTCCCGCACTTGCAGGGGCAGGGCGGCCACGACGAAGTGTTTGGCGAATACATGGCCGAAGGCACCATCAGCCCGCTGATGATGATTCGCCGTGGCGCGTACAAGTTCATCTACAGCGAGGACGATCCTTGTCTACTGTTCGATGTGCACCACGACCCGCACGAGCGGGATAACCTCAGCCGGTCACCGGAACACCGGCCACTGTTCGAGGCGTTTTTGAGTGAGGCGCGGGCCAAATGGGACATCCCGGCGATCCACCAGCAGGTGCTCGCCAGCCAACGCCGTCGCCGCCTGGTGTTTGAGGCGCTGACCCAAGGCAAGCTGAAGAGCTGGGATCACCAGCCACTGGTGGACGCCAGTCAGCAATACATGCGCAACCACATCGACCTCGACGACCTGGAGCGCAAGGCACGTTACCCACAACCCTGCCAACACCCATAAATAGACAGAGGGAAGGCCATGCAAAAGTTGACTGTAGTGCTGGGCATGTTGGTGCTCAGTAGCGCCAATGCGTACGCGGACACTGGCTGCGACACGGTGAAGATGGCCGATCCAGGCTGGAGCGATATCGCCGCCACCAATGCCATCACCGGTTTTCTGTTGAACGGCATGGGCTACAAGGCCAAGGTCGACACCCTGGCGGTGCCGATCACCTTTGGCGGGCTCAAGGACGGCCAGGTGGATGTGTTCCTGGGCAATTGGATGCCAGCGCAGCAGGGCTTCTATGACAAGTTCGTGGCCAATGGCGATGTGGTGCAACTGGCAAAAAACCTCGACGGCACCGAGTTCACCCTCGCGGTGCCGGACTACGTGTGGGACGCCGGGGTGCATGACTTTGCCGACCTGAACAAGTTTGCCGACAAGTTCGACAAGAAGATCTACGGCATCGGCTCCGGCGCGCCGGCCAATATCTCGCTGCAGGACATCATCAAGAAGAACGACTTCGACCTCGGCCAGTGGAAGCTGATCGAGTCGAGTGAGCAGGCGATGCTCGCCGAAGTGTCGCGGGCGGTTAAAAAACAGAAATTCGTGACCTTCCTCGGCTGGACGCCGCACCCGATGAACGTGCAGTTGAAAATGCATTACCTCAAGGGCGGCGAGAAGTACTTCGGTGATACCGGCAGCGTTTATACCTTGACCCGCAAGGGCTATGCACAAGCCTGCCCGAATGTCGGAAAACTGCTGACCAACCTGAGTTTCACCCAGGAAATGGAGAACAGCATCATGGCGGAGGTGGTGAATAAAAAAGTCAGCAACGCTGATGCGGCGAAGGCCTGGATCAAGGCCAATCCGGCGGTGCTGGATAAGTGGCTCGATGGCGTAAAAACCGTGGACGGCCAGGATGCGTTGGCGGCAGTCAAAGCCAAGCTCTAACCCCCCGACATCGATCCTTTTGGGAACTGGCTTTTGTGGGAGCTGGCTTGCCCGCGATGCAGACAACTCGGTCTGTCAGTTAGACAGAGGTGATGCTATCGCAGGCAAGCCAGCTCCCACGGGGGGCTGTGTGTGCTGATACCCTGATGCAAACCTTTCGAACCGAGCCTTTCATGCCCCGGCCCAACCGACACACTCTCTTGCCCTTCCTCGCCTGGCTCCCGCGCCAAACCCGCGCCAGCGTCGGCCGGGACGCGATGGTTGGCTTAAGCGGTGCCGTGCTCGCGCTGCCGCAGTCGATTGCCTACGCGCTGATCGCCGGTCTCCCACCCGAATACGGCTTGTACGCCGCCATCGTCCCGGTACTGATCGCCTGCCTGTGGGGTTCCTCCTGGCACCTGATCTGCGGGCCTACCGCCGCCATCTCCATCGTGCTTTACGCCAGCGTCAGCCCCTTGGCCGTGCCAGGGTCGAAGGACTACATCACGCTGATCCTGCTCCTGACCGTCCTCGCTGGCGTTTTCCAGTGGCTGCTGGGTCTGCTGCGCTTTGGCGCGCTGGTCAATTTCGTCTCTCATTCGGTGGTGCTGGGGTTCACCCTCGGCGCGGCCGTAGTGATCGCCTTGGGGCAGTTGCCCAACCTGCTGGGGTTGGACCTGCCCAGCCAAGCCACAGCGATCAAGAGTTTGCTGGCGCTCATCGATCACGCCGGCGAATGGGACCACGCCTCCCTCGCCTTGGGCCTGGGCACTTTGCTGGTGGGCGCGCTGCTCAAATACCGGGTGCCGCGCTGGCCAACACTGTTGATCGCCCTGGCCTTGGGCAGCCTGGCGGCGTGGTTGTGGCCGTCGATGTTCGGGCATGTGGCGCGGGTCAGTTCGTTTGTGGGCACACTGCCGCCGTTCAGCCCATTGCCGATGGACCTGGACATGCTCCTGCGCCTGCTGCCGAGCGCGGTGGCGGTGGGCATGCTCGGGCTAGTGACCAGTTTGTCGATTGCGCGCTCGCTGTCGGCACGTTCGCAGCAATTGCTCGACGCCAATCAGGAAGTCCGCGCGCAGGGCTTATCCAATATCGTCGGCGGATTTTTCTCTGGCTACTTGTCGGCCGGTTCCTTTACACGCTCCGGCCTCAGTTACGAGGCGGGCGCTTGCTCACCCTTGGCAGGCGTGTTTTCCGCCGGCTGGGTGGCGTTGTTTGCCGTATTTGGGGCGGCATTGATCGCGCACATACCAATCCCCAGCATGGCCGCGAGCATCCTGCTGATTTGCTGGGGCCTGGTGGATCATCGCGGCATCCGCGCGCTGTTTCGCGTGAGCCGCGCAGAATTTGTGGTGATGAGCCTGACGTGCGTTGCCACCTTGCTGCTGGAGCTGCAAACGGCGATTTACGCCGGGGTGCTGGCGTCGCTGTTCTTCTATCTCAAACGCACCTCGCAACCGCGTGTTCAGCAGTGGCGCGACGGTGACGAAGACGTGTTGCGGGTCGGCGGTTCGATCTTTTTTGGCGCCAGCCATTACCTGCAAGTGCGCCTGCAGAGCTTGCAGGGTGAGCGGGTGGTGATCGAAGCGCAGCAGATCAACTTTATCGACTATTCCGGGGTGGAGATGCTGCACCAGGAGGCGCGTCGATTGAAGGGGTTGGGGCGTAGCCTGACGTTGCGCAAGGCCAGGCCGCAGGTGGTGGAAGAGCTGAAAAAACTCGAAGGGGCCGACAACTGCCCCATCCATTTCGAAGACTGAATGCGGTTAAACAATGTGGGAGCTGGCTTGCCTGCGATAGCGGTGGATCAGCCAGCACCTCTGTATCTGTTACACCGCCATCGCAGGCAAGCCAGCTCCCACATTAGACCGTGTTCACTTTTAGATTTAGGCCGCAGCCAATTGCCTACGCAACTCAGCCAAGACCGGCGCCGACTCCGGGCGCACACCGCGCCACAGGAAGAACGCTTCCGCCGCCTGCTCCACGAGCATGCCCAGGCCATCCATCGCCACTGCTGCGCCATGCTCTGTCGCCCAACGGCAGAACGCGGTGGGTTCCTTGGCGTACATCATGTCGTAGCAAAAGGTCTTGCCCGGCTCGATCAGGCTGCTGGCAATCGGCGGTACATCGCCTGACAGGCTCGCGGACGTGGCATTGATGATCAGGTCCACCGGCTCACGCAGCCAGTCGAAACCGCTGGCCGACACAGGGCCCAGATCGTCAAACAGCTCGGCGAGCAACTCGGCCTTTTCCACCGTGCGGTTGGCGATGATCAGCGCGGCAGGCTGCTCGGCCAGCAGGGGCTCCAACGCCCCACGCACCGCGCCGCCAGCACCGAGCAACAGGATGCGTTTGCCTTGCAGGTTCAACCCGGCATTCACCTTCAGGTCGCGCACCAGGCCGGCGCCGTCGGTGTTGTCACCCAGCAGGGTGCCGTCGGCCAGCTTGCTCAGGGTGTTCACCGCGCCGGCGCGCTGGGCACGCTCAGTCAGGCTGTTGGCCAAGCGGTAGGCGTCTTCCTTGAATGGCACCGTGACATTGGCGCCACGGCCTTGCTGAAAAAACTCACGGGCACAGCCGGTGAAATCCTCCAAAGGCGCGAGCAAGGTGCTGTAGTCCAGTTGCTCGCCGGTCTGCTCGGCGAACATGCGATGAATCAACGGCGACTTGCTGTGGCCGATAGGGTTGCCGAACACCACATAACGGTCCATCAGACAGCCGCCTTGGGCGCGGCGAGGCCGAGCCAGTCGCGGTCTTGCAGGAAGTAATCGGTGAGACGCGCTTCTTCGCTACCGGCCTCGGCCTTCCAGTCATAGCTCCAGCGCACTTGCGGTGGCAGCGACATCAGGATCGACTCGGTGCGCCCGCCCGACTGCAGGCCGAACAGGGTGCCACGGTCGTAGACCAGGTTGAATTCGACGTAGCGTCCTCGGCGGAACTCCTGGAACTGGCGCTGCTGTTCGGTGTAAGCCATGGCCTTGCGGCGCTGCACGATCGGCAGGTAGGCGTCGATGTACGCATTGCCGATGGCGCGGATGAAGGCGAAGCAGGTGTCGAAGTCCCACTCGTTCAAATCGTCGAAGAACAGGCCGCCGATGCCGCGCGGTTCGTTGCGGTGCTTGATATGGAAATACGTATCGCACCAGGCTTTGTAGCGCGAGTACACGTCCGGCCCGAACCGCGCACAGGCCTGCTCGGCAACGCGGTGCCAGTGGATGCAGTCTTCCTCGTTGCCGTAGTAGGGCGTGAGGTCGAAGCCGCCCCCGAACCACCACACCGGTTCTTCGCCTTCTTTTTCGGCGATGAAAAAGCGCACATTGGCGTGGGACGTCGGCACATGCGGGTTGTGCGGGTGGATCACCAACGACACGCCCAAGGCTTCAAACCCGCGACCGGCCAGCTCGGGGCGATGCGCGCTGGCGGACGGTGGGAGACCGCTGCCGAACACGTGGGAAAAGTTAACGCCGCCTTTTTCGATGACCGTACCGTTTTCGATCACTCGGGTGCGACCGCCGCCACCGGCGGGCCGGGTCCAGGCGTCTTCGATAAAGCGAGTGTCCGTCTCGAAGGTTTCCAGGGCGCTGCAAATGCGGTCTTGCAGGTCGAGCAGGTAGGCTTTAACAGCCTCGGTGCGGGTAGTCATGGCATCACCTTGAATCGGGCAAAGCTACGCGAGGCCATGCGGCGTCGGCGGCAAATGGGCGCACAGGATACCACTGCGATTACGTGGCACTGCACTTAGGTGCGCCGCAGTTGACGAAGATCAAGCATAGGAGTGGGATAGAGGGCTACGCGAATTCGACCTCAGGAGAAGTGCAGATGGCCAAACGTATCCAGTTCAGCGCCCATGGCGGCCCCGAAGTGCTTGAGTATGTGGACTACACGCCGGCAGAACCTGGCCCGCAGCAGGTTCGTGTGCGCAACGAGGCCATCGGCCTGAACTTCATCGACACCTACTTCCGCAGCGGCCTTTACGCGCCGCCGGCCCTGCCCTCGGGCCTGGGCGCAGAGGGCGCCGGTGTGGTCGATGCCGTGGGCAGCGAGGTTACGCAATTCAAAGTCGGCGACCGCGTGGCCTACGGCAGCGGCCCGCTGGGCGCCTACAGCGAATTGCACGTACTGCCCGCCGCCAACCTGGTGCACCTGCCGGACGGCATCAGCTTCGAACAGGCTGCCGGTGCGATGCTCAAAGGCCTGACCGTGCAGTACCTGCTGCGTCAAACCTACGAATTGAAGGGCGGCGAAACCATTCTGTTCCACGCCGCCGCCGGTGGTGTGGGCTCGCTGGCCTGCCAATGGGCCAAAGCCCTGGGCGTGAAGCTCATCGGTACGGTGAGCTCGCCGGAAAAAGCCGCCTTGGCCAAATCCCTCGGCGCCTGGGAAACGATCGACTACAGCAAGGAAAACGTCGCACAACGCGTACTGGAATTGACCGACGGCAAAAAAGTCCCGGTGGTGTACGACGGCGTCGGCAAGGACACCTGGCTGACCTCGCTGGACAGCGTGGCGCCACGTGGGCTGGTGGTAAGTTTTGGTAATGCGTCGGGCGCGGTGGACGGGGTGAACCTGGGCATTCTGGCGGCCAAGGGCTCGCTGTATGTCACCCGGCCGACCTTGGCGACTTACGCCAGCAACCCGAAAGACTTGCAGGCGATGGCAGATGATTTGTTCTCGATGATCAAGAGCGGCAAGGTGCGCATTGACATCAACCAGCGGTTTTCGCTGGCGGACGCGGCGAAGGCGCAGACTGAGCTGTCGGGGCGGCGGACTACTGGGTCGACCATTTTGTTGCCGTAAGGCGATAGATCGCTGGGGTCAGTAATGGCCTCATCGTGGACAAGCCCGGCTCCCACACTTTGACCGCATTCCAACTGAAGGAACGCGACCGAATGTGGGAGCGGGCTTGCCCGCGATGGCCGCACCGGCTCTCAGGAAGGCCGCACCACCTCACCCGTCGCCAAATCGCGAATCAGGCTCGGGTTCTTGCGCCCACCCAGAGCGCCGCCCAATACCCGATCTACCTGGCCACGGAAGTATTGCTCCACGCGAAGCCGCGTGCGCGCAGCCGGGCGCCCTTGCGGGTTAGCCGAGGTGGAAATCAGCGGCCCGACCAGCGAGCACAAATCCCGCACCAGCGGATGATCAGTCACCCGCAACGCCACCGTGTCATGCACACCCGTTACCCACTCAGGCAGCAAGTCCTGATGGGGCACCAGCCAGGTGTTGGGCCCAGGCCAGGTGCTGGCCATGCGCTCGATCCAGGTGTCCGGGAAGTCTTCAAAGAGAAAATCGAACTGGCGAATATTGTCCGCCACCAGGATCAGGCCCTTGTCCACCGACCGATTCTTGATCGCCAGCAGCCGGTCCACCGCTTCTTCGTTCCACGGATCGCAGCCAAGGCCCCAGACCGCTTCGGTCGGGTAGGCAATCACCGCGCCTGCGCGAATTTCCCGTGCGGTTTCCAGCACACGCCACCTGTTGACCATTACTCACTCTCCGGACTAAAGCTCTGCGCAGTTTACCGATCTTCTTTACAAAACCTAGCAGCGCGCAAGCCAGCGCCCGCTTTCGCAGATCACCTGGCCTTCGAGCTCAAGCTCGGTGAGGGTAGCCAGCACCTGGGACAATGGCCGCCCGCTGGCAAGGGCCAAGCCCTCGCTGGTGTGAGGCGCGGCATGCAGCAGCGCCACCAGCGGATGCGTGACCGGCACGGGCGCCGGCCGGGACAGCGCCTGCCAGCCACGTAACCCTTCCAGAATGTGCTCGATGGATTCCACCAGCGTCGCGCCATCGCGGATCAATTGGTGGCAGCCTTTGGCACCGGGGTGATGGATGGAACCCGGGATCGCATACACCTCGCGCCCTTGCTCGGCCGCCAGCCGCGCGGTGATCAGCGAGCCACTGGCCATGCTGGCTTCCACCACCAGCACGCCCAGCGACAGGCCACTGATGATCCGGTTGCGCCGGGGGAAGTTGCCAGCCTGTGGCGAGGCGTCCAACGGAAACTCGGAAACCACCGCGCTGCCCTGGGCAATCATCGTGGCTGCGAGCTGCCGGTGGCGCTGTGGATAAAAGTTTTCAAGCCCGGTGCCGAGCACGCCGATTGTCTGGCCGCCGACATCCAGCGCTGCCTGGTGAGCCGCGCCGTCTATGCCCAACGCAAGACCACTGGTGATGACAAAACCGGCGCTCGCCAAGCTGCGGGAAAAGGCCGCTGCGGTGTCCATGCCGGGTCGCGACGCACGGCGACTGCCGACCATGGCCAACTGCGGTTTTTCCAGGATTTTGGGGTCACCGGCGACGAACAATAGCGGCGGGGCATCGTCGATCTGGGCGAGGAGTGCCGGGTACTCAGGTTGGTCCCACATCAGCAAATGCTGGGCCGGCTGCTCCAACCACGCCAATGCTTCACTGGCACCGTCGCGTATTTCAGGGCTGCGGCGGGCATCGGCGCTGACGGCCGGCAACCCGAGTGAACGCCATGCACTGGCTGGGGCGCTGATGGCTTTTGAGGCAGAGCCGAAGGCTTCGAGCAACACACGAAAACGCTTGGAACCCAGTTCCGGCAGCCTGTGCAAGCGTAGCCGAGCTTCCAGTTCTGACGGGGAAATTTCGCTGCTGTTTATCGGATACATTTGATCATCCTTGACCGGAACAAGCTGTGGATAACTCTGTTGGTAACTTATTTAGCAGGCTATTTATTGTGTTTGTTGGGCAGTCTCGAATCGGTCCATGACTGCCAGCGAGCGTGAGGCGCTGAGAACCAGGCCATAGCTGAGCTTTTCATAGGTGCGAAACACCAGCAGCGTGCCGGCGCGTTCATCGGGGAGTTGGGTTGCCGCGCCGGTGAGGTTGTCGCGGATCGTCTCGCCGGCTTTGATCACGGTCAGCAATTGGCCTTCAACCAGCCCGTCGCGTCGGCCTTTGTTCAGGGTAACGGCGTCCAGTACGCCAATCTGGGTGACGCCTTTGGGAATGTCGATGATGTGCCCCTTAACAAAGGACGCACGCTTCACCGGGGCCGGGTCAACCGGAGGTTCGGCGCGCAGCAGCCGATCGCCGGGACGTACTTCCTGGGTGACTCGCTGCACCGCCAGCGTAGTGAGATCGCCGGCCATTACGAAGCGCACGGTGCCGATGTTGTCGGCGTTGATGCCCAGCAATTCCTGAGTGTCGGGGTCGGTGTAGGCCTTGGCGCGGCGAAAAATCCCGTAATTGGGCTGTGTGGGGTCCAGGGCGCCCCTTGCATACACGCGGTCGCCGTTGGCACCCAGCACCCGGCCCGCGTCGGCCGCGACAATGTAAGGCGCGTTGTCCAGGTCGTGGGCCGTGTCGAGTATGCGGTTGTGCAGCAAAAAGTACTGGATGGCCTGCTGCGTCGCTGGCTCCAGGCGCTGGCCAGGCGGTGGGATCAAGGCCATCGTGAGCGGCGTCCACAGCAGCAAGACGAGTAGCGATTTCCTCATGGGGTCAATCTCCTTTATTATGTGCGTTCGCGTGAAATGCCATAGCCTTCGCGGCTTTCGAACCTTTCACACCGGCTGCCTGGGTCCATCCCACCGCCGATTTGCCTCTACCTCACATGTGCAGCAATTACGCTTATGGCTATTTTGAACATCCTCGAATTTCCCGACTCGCGCCTGCGCACGATCGCCAAACCGGTGGCCGTAGTGGACGACAAGGTTCGTCAGTTGGTCGATGACATGTTTGAAACAATGTATGAAGCCCCGGGCATCGGCCTCGCCGCCACCCAGGTCAACGTGCATCAGCGCGTCGTGGTCATGGACCTGTCGGAAGATCGCAGCGAACCGCGGGTGTTTATCAACCCCGAGTTCGAACCGCTGACCGAAGAGATGGGCGAATACCAGGAAGGCTGCCTCTCGGTGCCGGAGTTCTACGAGAACGTCGAACGCCCGCTGCGCGTGAAGATCAAGGCGCTGGACCGTGACGGCAAGCCCTACGAGCTGATCGCCGATGGCCTGCTGGCCGTGTGCATCCAGCACGAGTGCGACCACCTCAACGGCAAGCTGTTTGTCGATTACCTGTCCACGCTTAAACGCGACCGGATCAAGAAGAAGCTGGAAAAAAAGCATCGCCAGCAAGCTTGATGCCCTTCTTCCAAAGGCTTGCTGCGGCAAGCCTTTTTCTTTTGTGACTGTTTTTAACCGAGACCTCCCATGACCGAGCCACTGCGCATTGTTTTTGCCGGCACTCCCGAATTCGCTGCCGAACACCTCAAGGCGCTGCTTGCCAGCCCTTATGACATTGTCGCGGTGTACACCCAGCCGGACCGCCCGGCCGGCCGTGGGCAAAAACTGATGCCGAGCCCGGTCAAGCAGCTGGCGCTGGAACACAACATCCCTGTGCTGCAACCGCCAACCCTGCGCAACGCCGAGGCCCAGACGGAGCTGGCGGCGTTGAAGCCAGACCTGCTGGTGGTCGTGGCCTATGGCTTGATCCTGCCTCAGGCGGTGCTGGATATCCCGCGCCTGGGCTGCATCAACAGCCACGCTTCGCTGTTGCCACGCTGGCGCGGTGCGGCGCCGATCCAGCGCGCCGTGGAAGCCGGCGACCGTGAAAGCGGTGTGACCGTGATGCGCATGGAGGCGGGCCTGGACACCGGCCCGATGCTGCTGAAAGTCACCACCCCGATCACCGCCCAAGACACCGGCGGCAGCCTGCATGACCGTCTAGCCGAGTTGGGCCCGCCCGCTGTGGTCCAGGCCATCGCCGGCCTGGCTGCCGGCACCCTCGAAGGCGAAGTGCAGGACGACAGCCTGGCCACCTACGCCCACAAACTCAATAAAGACGAAGCGCGCATCGACTGGAGCCGCCCGGCCGTAGAGCTGGAGCGCCTGGTGCGCGCCTTCAACCCATGGCCGATCTGCCACAGCACACTCAGTGGCGAAGCCCTGAAAGTGCTGGCCGCCACCCTGGCTGAGGGCAAGGGCGCCCCCGGCGAAATTATCGGCGCCAGCAAAGAAGGCCTGTTGGTCGCCTGCGGTGAACAGGCGCTGTGCCTGACCCGTCTGCAATTGCCCGGCGGTAAAGCGCTTAATTTCAGCGATTTGTTCAACAGCCGTCGTGAGAAATTTGCCCTGGGCACGGTTCTCGGGGCGGTCGCTCAATGAACCCGCGTCTGGCCGCCGCCAAGGCCCTCGCCGCCGTACTGAATGGCAAGGCTTCACTGAACAGTTCGCTGCCTACGCAGCTGGATAAGGTTGAAGACCGTGATCGCGGTTTCACCCAGGACCTGGCCTTTGGCACCGCACGCTGGCAGCCACGCTTGTCGGCGCTGGCGGCCAAGCTGCTGCAAAAGCCGTTCAAAGCGGCGGATGCGGATGTGGAAGCGCTGCTGCTGGTCGGCCTCTATCAATTGCTCTACACCCGCGTGCCGGCCCACGCCGCCATCGGTGAAACCGTTGGGTGCGCCGACAAGCTGAAAAAACCTTGGGCCAAGGCGCTGCTCAACGCCGTGCTGCGCCGCGCCCAGCGTGAGAGCGAGGCGCTGCTGGCCGAGCTGGAACACGACCCGGTGGTGCGCACCGCACACCCGCGCTGGCTGCAAAAGTCCCTGAAAGCCTTCTGGCCTGAGCAATGGGAAGCCATCTGCGCGGCCAACAATGCGCACCCGCCAATGATTCTTCGGGTCAACCGTCGCCATCACAGCCGCGACGCCTACCTGCAACTGCTCACCGACGCCGGCATCAACGCCACGCCGTGCGTGTACAGCGTCGACGGCATCGTGCTGGAAGCGGCCACCGACGTACGCAGCCTGCCTGGTTTTGCCGAAGGCTGGATCAGCGTGCAGGACGAAGCCGCGCAACTGGCCGCCGACCTGCTCGACCTGGCGCCCGGCCAACGCGTGCTCGACGCCTGCTGCGCACCGGGCGGCAAGACCTGTCACATTCTGGAAGTCGAAAAAGACCTCGCCGCTGTCGTCGCCGTCGACCTGGAAGCCAAGCGCCTGGTGCGCGTGCGTGAAAACCTCGCCCGCCTGGGCTTGAGCGCCGAGCTGATCGCCGCTGACGGCCGCGACACCGCCACTTGGTGGGACGGCAAACCCTTCCAGCGCATCCTGCTGGACGCGCCGTGCTCCGCCACCGGCGTGATTCGCCGCCACCCGGACATCAAGCTGACCCGCCAACCCGACGACATTGCCGCCCTGGCCGGGCTGCAAGGCGAACTGCTCGACGCCCTGTGGCCAACCCTGGAAGTCGGCGGCATTCTGCTCTACGCCACCTGCTCGACCTTGCCCACCGAGAACACCGAAGTGATCGAAGCCTTCCTCGCCCGCACCAGCGGCGCGCGCGAGCTGGACCTCGCCACGGCAGCCGGCATCAACCAGCCTCACGGCCGTCAGCTGCTCGCGCAAGAAGGCGGACACGATGGCTTCTACTACGCCAAACTGATCAAGATTGCCGCCGCGCGCGGCTAATGGGTTTAAGGGAGTGACCGGATGAAAATCATCATCCTTGGGGCAGGGCAGGTCGGCGGCACGCTGGCCGAGCATTTGGCCAGCGAAGCCAACGACATCACGGTGGTCGACACCGATGCCGAGCGCCTGCGCAACCTCGGCGACCGTCTCGACATTCGCACCGTGCAAGGCCGCGCGTCATTCCCGACGGTGCTGCGCCAAGCCGGTGCCGACGATGCCGACATGCTGGTGGCCGTCACCAACAGTGACGAGACCAATATGGTCGCCTGCCAGGTCGCCCACACCCTGTTTCACACGCCCACCAAAATCGCCCGCGTCCGTGAGGCGGCTTACCTGACCCGTGCAGGGCTTTTCGACAACGACGCGATTCCAGTGGACGTGCTGATCAGCCCCGAACAAGTGGTGACTCACTACATCAAGCGCCTGATCGAAATTCCGGGCGCCTTGCAGGTGATCGACTTTGCCGAGGGCAAGGCGCAATTGGTCGCCGTTAAAGCCTATTACGGCGGTCCGCTGGTGGGCCAGCAATTGCGCCAGTTGCGCGAGCACATGCCGAATGTAGAAACCCGCGTGGCGGCGATTTTCCGGCGCGACCGGCCGATCCTGCCCCAGGGCGATACCGTGATCGAGGCCGACGACGAAGTGTTTTTCATCGCCGCCAAAGCGAATATTCGCGCGGTCATGAGCGAAATGCGCCGGCTGGACGAGACCTACAAACGCATCGTCATCGCCGGCGGTGGGCAGATCGGCGAGCGCTTGGCCGAAGCCATCGAAAGCCGCTACCAGGTGAAGATCATCGAGATGAACCCGGCGCGCTGCCGGCATTTGTCCGACACCCTCGACAGCACCGTCGTACTGCAAGGCAGCGCCTCGGACCGCGACCTGCTGATGGAAGAGAACATCGCCGACGCCGATATTTTCCTGGCACTGACCAACGATGACGAGGCCAATATCATGTCCTCGCTATTGGCCAAGCGGCTGGGGGCGAAGAAGGTGATGACCATCATCAACAACCCGGCCTACGTCGACTTGATCCAGGGTGGCGATATCGACATCGCCATCAGCCCGCAGCTGGCCACCATTGGCACCTTGCTGGCTCATGTGCGCCGTGGCGATATCGTCAGCGTGCACTCACTGCGCCGGGGCGCGGCGGAAGCCATTGAGGCGATTGCCCATGGCGACTCAAAGTCGAGCAAGGTGATCGGCAAGGCCATCCGCGATATCGGCTTGCCGCCGGGCACCACCATTGGCGCGATCATTCGTGACGAAGAGGTGCTCATCGCCCACGACGATACGGTGATCGTCACGGGCGACCATGTGATTCTGTTTCTGGTGGACAAAAAACATATCCGCGACGTGGAGAAGTTGTTCCACGTGGGCTTGAGCTTTTTCTGATCAAAACATTCAGGTTAGCCTGCCGTCGTCATCGCGGGCAAGCCCGCTCCCACAGGTGATCGCGTTTTCAGCGCGCAAGCGGGCTTGCCCGCGATGACGCGATTGAAAACCTTACCCAGCTGAAAGGACACGCCACCATGCTCGAATCCCTGGAAAAAATGCTCGCCAAGGGTGTGGATAATTCATTGCTGCGCTTTGGCTTGGGCAAGGGTTATCTGGACGCGAAGGACAACGCCAAGGCGGCCGAGCATTTGCACAAGTGTGTCGAGTTTGATCCGAAGTATTCGGCGGCGTGGAAGTTGTTGGGCAAGGCGCAGGCGGGCTTGGGCGATAGTGCGGCGGCGCGGCTGGCGTGGGAGAAGGGCATTGAAGCGGCCCAGGCCCATGGCGACAAGCAGGCCGAAAAAGAGATGACAGTGTTCCTGAAAAAGCTCGACCGCCAGGCCTGAATGGCGATCACACATGTGGGAGCGGGCTTGCCCGCGCAGGCGGAGTGTCAGTCACTGAATGTGTAGCTGATACACCGCCTTCGCGAGCAAGCCCGCTCCCACATTGGTTTTGCATCGACCTTGAGTCAGTCGAGTATCAATACCACCGCGCCTCACCCGGCGGGCGTTTCTTGAAGCGTTTCATGCTCCACATGTATTGGCTCGGGTAGGCGCCGACATAGCGCTCCACCACCTTGCTCATCGCCGCGCAGGATGTGGCGGTGTCGGTGCTGTACATGTCTTCCGGCGCCGCTTCCAGAATCACTTTGTAACCTGAACCGTCCGGCAGCCGCAGCGCATGCAGGAATACGCCCACCGCCTTGTGGCCCGCAAGCATGTTCGGTACAAACTTGCTGGTCAGCGCCTGGGTGGCGAAGAACGGCACGAAGATCCCGGCCGATTCCGCCGGCTCCGGGTCGGCGGGAATGCCCACCTGGCCGCCTTTGCGCACTTCCTTGATCACGCTGAGAATGCCTTCCTTGGTGGACGCCGCCACGCGGTTGCCCAATTGCACGCGCTGTTTTTGCAGCAGTTCATCCACCGCCTTGAGCTTGGGCGGGCGGTAGAAAATGATCGGTTTGCACTGGTTGCAATAAAAGTGATTGAGCACTTCCCAGTTGCCCAGGTGGCTGGTGATGCCCACCACGCCTTTGCCCGAGGCCAGGGCTTCGTGCAGCACTTCGAGGCCTTCGACTTCGCGCACCAGGTCGATGGAACGCTGGGCCGGCCAGATCCAGGCGCAGGCGCTTTCCGTCAGGGACTTGCCGATGTCCATCAAGCTTTGGCCGACCAGGCGCTCGCGGGCGGCGGGGTCCATGTCCGGGAAGCATTTGGAGAGATTGATCCGCACTGTTTCGCGGGAGCGGTTGGGGGTTTTCCACATGATCCAGCCAATTGCCGTGCCCACGGCCTGAACAGCGCGCCAAGGCAACAAGGCAAACAACCGAAGAGCGCCTACCAGCAAGGCGCCTTTAAACTTTTCCACAGGTCACTCCTGATCGTGTGTGGTGCGCAAAGCCGGCATTCTAACCGGCGTTGGCCAAGTCCGCGTAACGGTCGCAGTCTTGAGTGTGGTCCATGACCATCCCGCTGGCCTGCATGAAGGCGTAGCAAATGGTCGGGCCGACGAAGGTGAAGCCGGCTCTTTTCAAGGCGCGACTCATGGCTTCAGCCTCGGGCGTAATCGCCGGGACCTCGCTGCGGTCCTTGAAGTGATTGACCTTGGGCACGCCGCCCACGAACGACCAGAGCAAACCCACTGGGTCTTCCAGCGCCAGCCAGGCCGCGGCATTGCGGCGGGTGGCGTTGAGCTTCAGGTGATTGCGCACGATGCCAGGGTCGAGCATCAGCGCCTCGATCTCGGCATCGCTGAGGCGCGCCAGACGCTGTGCATCAAAGCCGAACAGGACCTTTCGATAATGCTCGCGTTTGCGTAAAACGGTGATCCAGGACAGGCCCGCCTGGAACCCTTCGAGCAAAAGCAACTCGAACAGACCCTGCGCATCGCGCAGCGGCGTTCCCCACTCCTGATCGTGATAAGCCATGTACAGCGGATCTTCAGAACACCAAAAGCAGCGTGGCATAAGGCTCCAGGGGATGGTGGCGCGGCCGAATCGGGTATACTCCCGCTCTTTAAATCGCAGCCCAAGTAACAGGTGAATTTCGTGAGCCAGCCTACGCCAGCCGTGCGTACCTTCCAAGACTTGATCCTCGCCCTCCAGCAATACTGGGCCGAGCAAGGTTGTGTGGTACTTCAGCCCTACGATATGGAAGTAGGCGCCGGCACTTTCCACACCGCTACATTCCTGCGGGCCATTGGCCCGGAAACCTGGAACGCCGCTTATGTGCAGCCCAGTCGTCGCCCGACTGACGGCCGCTACGGCGAAAACCCGAACCGCCTGCAGCATTACTACCAGTTCCAGGTGGTACTCAAGCCCAACCCGGACAACTTCCAGGAGCTGTACCTGGGCTCGTTGAAACATGTCGGCCTGGACCCACTGGTGCACGACATCCGTTTCGTCGAAGACAACTGGGAATCGCCAACCCTGGGTGCCTGGGGCCTGGGCTGGGAAGTCTGGCTCAACGGCATGGAAGTGACGCAGTTCACGTACTTCCAGCAAGCGGGCGGCATCGAGTGCTACCCGGTGACCGGCGAGATCACCTACGGCCTGGAGCGCCTGGCCATGTACCTGCAAGGCGTGGACTCGGTCTACGACCTGGTGTGGGCTGACGGCCCATTCGGCAAGGTCACCTATGGCGATGTGTTCCATCAGAACGAAGTGGAGCAGTCCACTTACAACTTCGAACATGCCAACGTCGACAAGCTGTTCGAGCTGTTCGACTTCTATGAAAGCGAAGCCAAGCGCCTGATCGAACTCGACCAGCCGCTGCCGTTGCCAAGCTATGAAATGGTGTTGAAGGCCTCCCATACCTTCAACCTGCTGGATGCCCGCCGTGCCATCTCGGTCACCGCGCGCCAGCAATACATCCTGCGTGTGCGCACCCTGGCGCGTTCCGTCGCCCAAGCCTACCTGCTGGCGCGCGCCAAGCTGGGCTTCCCGATGGCAACCCCGGACCTGCGTGATGAAGTGTTGGCTAAGCTGGAGGCTGCACAATGAGTGCTCAAGATTTTTTGGTTGAACTGGGCACCGAAGAGCTGCCACCCAAGGCACTCAACACCCTGGCCGACGCGTTCCTGGCCGGTATTGAAAAAGGCCTGCACAGCGCTGGCCTGAAATTCGCGGCGAAAAAAGTCTACGCCGCGCCACGTCGTCTGGCTGTGTTGCTGACCGCGCTGGAAACCCAGCAGCCGGACCGCAGCATCAACCTCGACGGCCCGCCGCGCCAGGCAGCTTTCGATGCAGAAGGCAACCCGACTCAAGCAGCCCTGGGCTTTGCCAAGAAGTGCGGCGTCGAGCTGAGCGAAATCGACCAGAGCGGCCCGAAACTGCGTTTCAGCCAGGTCATCACCGGCAAGCCGACGGCGAGCCTGTTGCCGACCATCGTTGAAGATTCCCTCAACGACCTGCCGATCCCCAAGCGCATGCGCTGGGGTGCTCGCAAAGAAGAATTCGTGCGCCCAACCCAGTGGCTGGTGATGCTGCTCGGTGATCAGGTCATCGACTGCACGATCCTCGCTCAGCAGGCGGGCCGTGACTCGCGTGGCCATCGCTTCCACCACCCAGAAGCCGTGCGCATCACGTCGCCCGCCAACTATGCCGCCGACCTGCGCGCCGCCTACGTGCTGGCCGATGCCAATGAGCGTCGCGAGCTGATCAGCAAGCGCACCGAAGAGCTGGCCCGCCTGCAGGAAGGCACCGCCATCGTGCCGCCAAGCCTGCTCGATGAAGTGACCGCTTTGGTTGAGTGGCCAGTGCCGCTGGTGTGCTCGTTCGAAGAGCGTTTCCTCGACGTGCCGCAAGAAGCGCTGATCACCACCATGCAGGACAACCAGAAGTATTTCTGCCTGCTGGACGTGGACGGCAAGTTGCTGCCGCGCTTCATCACCGTGGCCAACATCGAAAGCAAGGACCCGCAGCAGATCATCGCCGGTAACGAAAAAGTCGTTCGCCCGCGTCTGACCGACGCCGAGTTCTTCTTCAAGCAAGACAAGAAGCAGAAGCTCGAAGACTTCAACCTGCGCCTGCAAAACGTGGTGTTCCAGGAAAAACTCGGCAGCGTCTACGACAAAGCCGTGCGCGTTTCCAAGCTGGCGGCCTACATTGCGCCGCGCATTGGCGGTGACGCTGCCTGGGCTGCCCGCGCTGGCTTGCTGTCCAAGTGTGACCTGGCCACCGAAATGGTCGGCGAGTTCCCGGAGATGCAAGGCGTTGCCGGTTACTACTACGCCCTCAACGACGGCGAGCCGGACGATGTAGCCCTGGCGCTGAACGAGCAGTACATGCCGCGCGGTGCCGGTGCTGAGCTGCCAACCACCTTGACCGGTGCGGCCGTGGCCATCGCCGACAAGCTGGACACTCTCGTCGGTATCTTCGGTATCGGCATGTTGCCCACCGGCAGCAAAGACCCGTACGCCCTGCGCCGTGCTGCCTTGGGCGTGCTGCGTATCCTGATCGACAAAAAGCTCGACCTCGACCTGACCCAGGCCGTGGTGTTTGCGGTCGGCCAGTTCGGTGGCAAGGTCAAGCAAGCCGGTTTGGCCGAGCAAGTGCTGGAGTTCGTGTTCGACCGCCTGCGTGCGCGTTACGAAGACGAAGGCGTGGATGTTTCGGTGTACCTGTCGGTCCGTGCCCTGCAACCCGGCTCGGCGCTGGACTTCGATCAGCGAGTGCAGGCCGTACAGGCCTTCCGCAAGCTGCCGGAAGCCGATGCACTGGCTGCCGTGAACAAGCGCGTGTCGAACCTGCTGAGCAAGGCCGACAACCTCGGCAATACCGAAGTCGACCCGGGCCTGTTTGCCGATGCCAAGGAGTTCTCGTTGAACTCGGCCATCGCCAAGGCCGAAAACGCCGTGAAGCCGCTGCTGGCTGAACGTAACTACGCCGAAGCACTGGCGCGCCTGGCCACCTTGCGTGAGCCGGTGGATGCGTTTTTCGAAGCCGTGATGATCAATGCCGACGATGCCGGCGTGCGGAAAAACCGCTACGCCATGCTGGCGCGTCTGCGTGGTTTGTTCATCAACATCGCTGACATTTCCGTACTGGGCTGATCATGTTGAAACTGCTGATTCTCGATCGAGACGGAGTGATCAATTACGACTCCGACGCTTACATCAAGTCGGTGGCGGAGTGGATTCCACTGCCCGGCTCGATCGAGGCCATCGCGCAGTTGAGCAAAGCCGGCTGGACAGTGGCCATCGCCACCAACCAGTCCGGCATCGCCCGTGGTTATTACGACATCGCTACCCTGGACGCCATGCACGCGCGCTTGCGCACGTTGGTGGCCGAGCAGGGCGGTGAGGTGGGGCTGGTGGTGTACTGCCCCCACGGGCCGGATGAGGGCTGCGATTGCCGCAAACCCAAGCCTGGCATGTTGAAAACCATTGCAGAACATTACAAGGTGCCCTTGGCTGGGCTATGGTTCGTCGGGGACAGCCTCGGTGACCTGGAGGCGGCCAAAGCCGTCGACTCTCAGCCAGTTTTGGTTAAGACCGGGAAAGGCGAAAAGACCCAGGCGAAAGACCTGCCGGTAGGCACTTTGATTTTTGACGATCTGGCGGCAGTTGCCGCAGAACTTATCAACAACTAGCCGCCCTCGACTTCCTGACCAAGGACTGTTCGGGAGTGCGCTTTTAACAGGCGGGCCGTGTCCCGCAACGGTAAATGCCGCCATGTCGATCTTGCAGGCCATCAGAACCTTTTTCTTTTACCTGCTGCTGGGCACCAGTTCGTTTCTCTGGTGCACCCTGAGCTTTTTTATTGCGCCGTTCCTGCCGTTCAAGGCGCGCTATCGCTTTATCAACGTTTATTGGTGCCGCTGTGCGCTGTGGCTGACCAAGGTGTTCCTGAACATCCGTTTCGAAGTGAAGGGCGCTGAAAATGTCCCGGAGCAGCCCTGCGTGATTCTGTCGAACCACCAGAGCACCTGGGAAACGTTCTTCCTCTCCGCGTACTTTTCGCCGTTGAGCCAAGTGCTCAAGCGCGAGCTGCTGTATGTGCCGTTTTTCGGCTGGGCCATGGCCATGTTGCGCCCGATCGCCATTGATCGTGACAACCCCAAGGCCGCGCTCAAGCACGTCGCCAAAAAAGGCGATGAGTTGCTCAAGGATGGCGTCTGGGTACTGATCTTTCCGGAAGGCACGCGTGTGCCTTACGGCACCGTAGGTAAATTCTCGCGGGGCGGCACCGCCCTGGCGGTCAACGCCAACCTGCCGGTATTGCCGATTGCGCATAACGCCGGCAAGTTCTGGCCGAAGACCGGTTGGGCCAAACGCGCAGGCACCATCACGGTGGTGATTGGCGAGCCGATGTACGCAGAAGGCGAAGGACCACGTGCCAT
The DNA here is from genome assembly GCF_003852315.1 of Pseudomonas sp. LBUM920. Lineage (NCBI taxonomy): Bacteria > Pseudomonadati > Pseudomonadota > Gammaproteobacteria > Pseudomonadales > Pseudomonadaceae > Pseudomonas > Pseudomonas edsoni (SeqCode). Next base: position 9,911 of record NZ_CP027762.1, on the reverse strand, counting down.
TGCAGCGTTGAATGACCGCGCCGCAGCGTGGAATGAAGCGCAGCAACGGGCCATGGGTTCATTGCCTCCCGAGCCTGTGGTGGTAGAGACGCCGGCGATTTGAGCGTCTGTGGATAACCTGTGTACGGTTTGTTGGCGAATCGACGTTTTTGGTTCATAAGAAGCTGATTTACTTACATATTTCTGAAGCTAATAAAATCGCGAAAAACGTGCATAAGTTTTTTTGCGCATTAAAAAACCGGTCCTTTTGACCGGTTTTTTATGCACAGCAGAAAACCAGGTTTTTTACGTATCAAGCAGGGGCAGTTTCAGGCTGAAGGTCGAGCCTTTGCCTAACTCGCTCTCGCACAGGACACGACCGCCATGGCGCTCAATCACGGCTTTGACCATGGTCAGCCCCAGTCCCAGTCCCTCACTGCCCTGGGCTGAATCGAAGCGTCGGTACTGGCTGAACAACTCCGGCAAATCCCCAGGCGCGATGCCTGGCCCCTGATCGCTGATGCGGCATTCCAACCAACCTTGCGTGCTGCCATGGCTCAGCGTGACGGTGGTGCCTGACAGGGAGTACTTGATGGCGTTTTCCAGCACGTTGAACAGCGCCCGTGTCAGCAATGATTGATCGGCTGACACCATGCCCTCGTCCGCCTCATCCAGGTCGTGCACCAGGTGAATGCCTTTGAGCTGCGCGATCACTGCCACCTGGTCAAAGGCATCCATGACCAGCATGGCAAATAGGGTCGGCTGGAAGTGGTAGCCATCAGCTTCGGCTTTGGCCAACTGCACGAAGGATTCGGTGAGGCTCAATGCGCGTTTCACCTGTTGTTCGATCTGCGCAAATATCGGTGAATCGCCGTTGTGCACATCCAGCAATGCCAGGATCGCCGAGTGCGGTGCACGCAGGTCATGGGACAGGAAGCGCAACATCGTCTCGCGGTGCTGTTGGGCCTCACGCTCCTTGCTCAAGTCGGTAAGGCTCAGCAGCCAGCCAAGGGCGACATCACCTTCGGCCGGCAGCAAGGGTGCCAGCTCCATGCGCAGACTGCGCTGGTGGATATCACGAAACTCGATAAGCTGCAGCGCCGACAGGGCAGGGCGAACACCATTGTGCAGCGGCGGGTAGCCGAGGTCGGCGAGTTGCTCCAATAGATTTGTGGCCACCAGATCGTTGCCGAACACCTCACGGGCGACGCGGTTGGCCAGCAGGATGCTGCCGTGGGGATCGGTAATCAGGGTCGCCACCGGCAGGCACTCCAACCCGTCCGCCATAAAGCGCCGCGTGTCGCGCGTGCGGCTTACCGCCTGCTCAAGCGCAAAGATCCGCCCCTGCAATACGTCACCTTTGCTGGCGGGCGCACGGCGACGCTCGGGCAGCACTTTGGGTTCGTTATCCAGGCGTGCCAGTTCCCAACCGAAGTAAGCAAGGATCACGCTCAGGCGGCGCCAATTCCAGATCAAATAGCTGAGCAGCAGCCCGATCAGACACGCTGCGGGTGACCACCAATGCCCCAGGCGCAGCAAGGCCCATGAGCCGAGCAGTGCGGTGACCATGCAAGCCAGGGTCATCCACAGTGCATAGCGCGGCCGATACAACAGCAGCCCCAGCAGCAACGCCACCAGCGAAGCGGCCATCAATGCGGCAAGCCAGCCTGGAAGATCGACGATGCTGCGCCCCAGCAGCAATCCATTGAGGATGTTGGCCTGGATCTCCACTCCGGCCGTGGAGCCCACCGTGGAGGAGAGGGGCGTGACAAAGCGATCACCCATTCCATAGGCCGTGGCACCGACCAATATCAACCGGCCACGCAACACGTCAGGCGGTACCTCGCCCTGTAATACGCTGACGTAGGACACGCTGGGAAAGTGGCCCTGCGCGGTATAAGGGACACGAACCGCGTGTTCACGATGCCAATGCTGACCGTCAGGTTCCCTGGCGAGCCCTGGCATGGGTGATGTTTGCCCAGTCAACGTATAGGCGAGCCATGCCAGCTGCGCAAGCGTGTTACCGGGCGGACCCTCGCGCATATACAGGCTGCGTACGACACCGTCGTTATCGGCTTCGACATTGATCTGGCCCATGCCTTTGGCGCATTTGAGCAGCGGCAACAGTTGCTCATCCGGCGCGTCTGAACTCGCAGTGGGCAACAACACATTGCCGGCCTTGCACACCGCGTCGGCCAGTCGTTGGTCATCCGCCGCTTCGCCGGGCTCGCTGAAGATCACATCAAACAATATGCCTGCCGGTCGAGCAGCACTGAGCCGGTCAATCAGGTCAGCATGCACGCTGCGTGGCCAGGGCCACTGGCCTAGCTTTTTCAGGCTTTGGTCATCAATAGTCACCAGCAGGATCCGCGGGTCGACCGGCAATGGCGTCAGGCGACGAAGGCTGTCGTACAGCGGGTTATTGAGGGCCAGACCTGGGCTCAAAGACAGGTAAACCGTGAAGGGCAGCAGGACCAGGCCAATCAACAGCCACTCACGTATCAAACCGTGGAACAGCAGTTGCGCTCGGGTGGGTTGGCGTTTTTCGGATTTTCGCCACAGCATCACCGGGCCACCGTCGCGGGCGTGTAGAGGTGTCGAGAGTGGATAGTTGAACGCGCCATATGCCCCGGCTTCTCCCTGTTCGATATGAGCGGTGTACTGAACCCAGTGAAGCTCATATCGGTCTCACTGTGAGACTTTCCTGAGCGCTTCATGCTGAACCTTTTCCTTACGGGCAGGAGTGGGTATCTTTCCTCCAAGGTATCGAGGTCTTCCAACGGATTAAAGGCTCTTTGATATCAGCGTATCGATAGATTCATGGTCCGCTGAATCTGACCACAATTATTCAGATTCGATGGCCGGCATTTGCGCCGTTTTTTTAGTAGAAGGGACCCACCCATGCGTGTCGCAATACTGGATGACGAGCCCGCTGAGTTGCGCCGGGTTGAGCAGACACTGCGACAGATTCCCAGCACCGCGGAACAGCCGTGGTCCGTGCATTGCTTCGAGCGTGGTGAAGACCTGCTGCGCCAGCTGCGCCGGGAGACCTTTGACTTGCTGATACTCGACTGGCAACTGCCCGACATCACAGGTATCGCGTTGCTGCGCTGGACCCGCGAGCACATGGAATCACCGCCCGCCGTGATCATGCTCACCAGTCGGGACGCCGAGAGCGATATCGTCACTGCGCTGAACAGTGGGGCGGATGATTACGTCAGTAAACCTTTCCGGCCCAATGAACTGAAAGCCCGGATCACAGCCGTTCTGCGTCGCCATGGTCTGCAAAAAGCAACCGCCCATGAAGTGCAGAGCTTCAACGATCTGACCTTCGACGATGCTGAACTGACCGTCACTCGTGCGGGCAAACCTATCAACCTGACTGAGCGTGAATACCGCTTGGCCAGTTGCTTGTTCGCCAATCTGGCGCGTCCGTTGTCTCGTGAATACCTGTATGAAAGGTTCTGGTCCCATGAGGAGATGGTCTCTTCGCGGCCGCTGGACACTCATATCTATCGCCTGCGCAACAAGCTGGGACTGACCGCCGACCGTGGCTGGCAACTGTTGACCATCTACGGATACGGTTATCGGTTGGAGAGTGTGGCGGCAGTAAACTCGAACCAATAAGCTTGATGTTCCACGTGGAGCATTGCAAAAACGGCTTATTCCGACCCAATAAAAAAGGCCAACGCTGAGCGTTGGCCTTTTTGTTTTAGCAGGCTGATCTGATCAGAAGTCCAGGTTGGACACTGCCAGGGCGTTGCTTTCGATGAAGTCACGGCGAGGTTCGACCGCATCACCCATCAGGGTGTTGAAGATCTGGTCTGCGCCAATGGCGTCTTCGATGGTCACGCGCAACATGCGACGCTGAGCTGGGTCCATGGTGGTTTCCCACAGCTGATCAGGGTTCATTTCGCCCAGACCTTTGTATCGCTGAATAGTGTGACGCTTCGTGCTTTCTGCCATCAGCCAATCAAGGGCTTCTTTGAATTCCTTGACCTGCTTCTTGCGTTCGCCACGTTGAATGTAAGCACCATCGTCCAGCAAGGTGCTCAATTGCGCGCCCAGCGTAACGACGGTTTTGTAGTCGTTACTGCCGAAGAAGTCGCGGTTGAAGGTGACGTAGTTCGACAGGCCGTGGGAGATCAGTTCGACCTCTGGCAGCCACACATTACGCTCACGGTCTTCACGCAGGCTGGCTTTGTACACCAGGCCAGACTTCTCAACGGTACGCAGGCGCACTTCGTACTGGGCCAGCCAATCCTGCATCGCCGCGTGATCGCCCAACTGCTCCAGGCTGACGGCCGGCAGGTAGATGAAGTGCTCGGTCAGCTCCTGAGGGTACAGACGCGACAGACGCTTAAGGGTCTTCATCACCATGCGGAAATCGTTAACCAGACGCTCCAGCGCCTCACCAGAGATACCCGGGGCTTCGTCGTTCAAGTGCAGGCTGGCATCTTCCAGGGCCGACTGCGTCATGTACTCTTCCATGGCGTCGTCGTCTTTGATGTATTGCTCTTGCTTGCCTTTTTTCACTTTGTACAACGGCGGCTGAGCGATGTAGATATAGCCACGCTCGATCAGCTCAGGCAACTGACGGAAGAAGAAGGTCAGCAGCAGGGTACGGATGTGCGAACCGTCGACGTCAGCATCGGTCATGATGATGATGTTGTGGTAGCGCAACTTGTCGATGTTGTACTCGTCACGGCCGATACCGCAGCCCAGGGCTGTGATCAACGTGCCGACTTCCTGAGAGGAAATCATCTTGTCGAAGCGGGCTTTCTCAACGTTGAGGATCTTACCCTTCAACGGCAGGATCGCCTGAGTGCGACGGTTACGACCTTGTTTGGCGGAACCGCCAGCAGAGTCACCTTCCACCAGGTACAGTTCGGAGAGGGCAGGGTCCTTCTCCTGGCAGTCAGCCAGTTTGCCCGGCAGGCCGGCGATATCCAGCGCGCCTTTACGACGGGTCATCTCACGGGCTTTACGCGCGGCTTCACGGGCACGTGCAGCGTCGATCATTTTGCCGACAACCAGCTTGGCTTCGTTCGGGTTCTCCAGCAGGAAGTCGGAGAAGTATTTGCCCATCTCCTGTTCCACAGCGGTCTTCACTTCGGAAGACACCAGCTTGTCTTTGGTCTGGGAGCTGAACTTAGGATCTGGCACTTTTACCGAGATAATCGCGGTCAGGCCTTCACGTGCGTCGTCACCGGTGGTGGCGACCTTGTGCTTCTTGGCCAAGCCTTCGGCTTCGATGTAAGTGTTCAGGTTACGCGTCAACGCGGAACGGAAACCCACCAAGTGAGTACCGCCATCGCGCTGAGGAATGTTGTTGGTGAAGCACAACAGGTTCTCGTTGAAGCTGTCGTTCCACTGCAGGGCGATTTCTACACCGATACCATCTTCACGCTGGATATTGAAGTGGAACACCTGGTTGACCGCAGTCTTGTTGGTGTTCAGGTATTCAACAAATGCGCGCAGGCCGCCTTCGTACTTGAACAGCTCTTCCTTGCCGCTGCGCTCATCCTTGAGAACGATGCCTACACCGGAGTTGAGGAAGGACAGTTCACGAATACGCTTGGCCAGGATGTCCCAGCTGAAGTGGATATTCTTGAAGGTTTCAGCCGATGGTTTGAAGTGGATCTGCGTACCGGTGGATTCGCTGTCACCGACGATTTTCATCGGCTCTTGTGGCACGCCGTGCACGTAAGTCTGTTCCCAGATCTTGCCGCTACGGCGAACGGTCAGAATCAGCTCTTCAGACAAAGCGTTCACTACCGACACACCTACACCGTGCAAACCGCCGGAAACTTTATAGGAGTTGTCGTCGAACTTACCGCCGGCGTGGAGCACGGTCATGATGACCTCTGCCGCCGAAACGCCTTCTTCTTTGTGCACGTCTACCGGAATGCCGCGACCATTGTCGCGCACGGTGATGGACTCATCCGGGTGGATGATGATGCTGATGTCGTCGCAGTGACCGGCCAACGCTTCGTCGATGGAGTTGTCGACCACCTCGAAGACCATGTGGTGCAAACCGCTACCATCATCGGTGTCGCCAATGTACATACCGGGACGTTTGCGTACGGCATCCAAACCTTTCAGCACTTTAATGCTGGTCGAGTCGTACGTGTTTTCTTCGCTCATGCCTTCACTCCCGATGGTCGTGGGTCTGGGTGATACGGCCCTGTTCCACGTGGAACAAAGCGACTGGCGTTTCCGTCTGCCAGCCTTCCCTCAATAATTCGTGGTCTACACAGGTAATAAATACCTGGCAGCGTAAGTCTTCCAACAAGCGGCATAACGCGCGGCGGTGTTGCTCGTCGAGTTCGGACGGCAAGTCATCCACCAGATAAATACACTGACCGCGTCGGGCTTGGCTGACCAAATGCCCCTGGGCGATACGCAGTGCGCACACCACCAACTTCTGCTGACCGCGGGACAAGATATCCGCGGCATTATGTGCGCCTAATCTAAGGCGCAGATCAGCCCGTTGGGGGCCTGCCTGGGTATGGCCAATTTGCTGGTCCCGTTGCAAGGATGTGGCGAGCACTGCGCTCAGCTCACGTTCTTTATCCCAACCACGGTAGTAGCTCAGCGTCAGTCCTTCGAGATCCAACAACTCACTCAAGGTCTGCTCAAAGACTGGTTTCAAGGCTTTGATATAGGCGCGGCGGTATTCATCTATTTCGTCGCTGGCCAGGCACAGTTCCCGGTCCCAGGCTGCTTGCGAAGCGGCGTCAAGTGTACCATGCCGCAGCCATGAGTTCCGCTGCCGCAGGGCCTTCTGCAGGCGCTGCCAAGTGGCCATGAAACGCGGTTCCACGTGGAACACTCCCCAATCGAGGAACTGCCTGCGGATCTTCGGTGCACCTTCCAGCAGGCGGAAGCTGTCGGGGTTGATCAGCTGCAAAGGCAGGATTTCCGCCAACTGCGCCGCGCTGCGCGCATTTTGCCCATCAATGCGAATTTGAAATTCCCCGCCGCGATCACGGGATATGCCCAGGCTACTGTGTCCGCCTTCAGCCAATTCAACTTGGCCGAATACCGTGCATGCCAACTGCTCGTATTGAATTACCGGCAAAAGGCGTGCACTGCGAAAAGAACGGGCGAGCCCCAGCAAATGAATGGCTTCCAGCACGCTGGTTTTGCCACTGCCGTTGGCGCCGTGGAGGATATTGATGCGGGGGGAGGGGGAGAAGGTCACCGGGTGCAGATTGCGCACCGCGGTGACCGAGACGCGACTAAGGGACATCTAGCTTCTGCTGAGCATGATTACAGGCGCATCGGCATAACTACGTAAGCCGAGTCGTCGTTATCAGATTCTTGCACCAGGGCGCTGCTGTTGGAGTCGGACAGAATCAGGCGAACCTGTTCGGTGGTCATCACGCCCAGCACGTCCAACAAATAGCTCACGTTGAAGCCGATCTCCAGCGAGCCGCCGTTGTAATCAACGCCTACTTCTTCTTCCGCTTCTTCCTGTTCGGGGTTATTCGCCTGAATTTTCAGCTGACCGTTGGCCAGTTGCAGACGGATACCGCGGTACTTTTCGTTCGACAGAATCGCGGTACGGCTGAACGCTTCGCGCAAGGCCTGACGATCGCCGATCACCAGCTTGTCGCCACCTTTAGGCAGCACGCGCTCGTAATCCGGGAACTTGCCGTCGACCAACTTGGAGGTGAAGGTGAATTCGCTGGTAGTGGCGCGAATATGGTGCTGGCCCAGAACGATGCTGACGTTGCCGTCCGGCTCGGTGAGCAGACGCGCCAACTCGAGGATACCTTTACGCGGGACAATAACTTGGTGGCGATCTGGCTGACCAATATCAGCGCGCATCGAGCACATCGCCAGACGGTGACCGTCGGTGGCCACGGCGCGGATGATGCCTTCAGAGACTTCCAGCAACATACCGTTGAGGTAGTAGCGCACGTCCTGCTGGGCCATGGCGAAGCTGGTGCGCTCGATCAAACGGCGCAGTTTGCTTTGTTCCAGGCTGCAAGTCAGCGAGCCCGGACCTTCTTCGACGGTCGGGAAGTCATTGGCTGGCAAGGTGGACAGCGTAAAGCGACTGCGGCCAGCCTTGACCACCAACTTCTGCTCATCGACCTTGATGTCGATCAGCGCTTCGTTTGGCAAGCTTTTGCAGATGTCCATCAGCTTGCGCGCAGGTACGGTGATCTCGCCCGGCTCTGCAGGCTCTTCCAGCTGTACGCGACCAACCAGCTCGACCTCAAGGTCGGTACCGGTCAAAGACAATTGCTGGCCTTCGACAACCAGCAATACGTTGGAAAGCACCGGCAAGGTCTGTCGGCGCTCGACGACGCCTGCGACCAGTTGCAGGGGTTTCAACAGGGCTTCGCGTTGAATGGTGAAATGCATGGTCTAGTCCCTTGCCTTAATAAGCTGCGCTGGTGTCATCACGTAGTCAGTGTTCGCAGCAGGTTCTTGTAGTCCTCGCGAATATCCGCGTCGGATTCCTTAAGTTCGTTGATCTTGCGGCACGCGTGCAAGACCGTGGTGTGGTCGCGACCGCCAAACACATCACCGATTTCCGGCAGGCTGTGGTTGGTCAGCTCTTTGGAGAGCGCCATCGCCACCTGACGTGGACGTGCCACCGAGCGCGAACGGCGCTTGGACAACAGGTCGGAAATCTTGATTTTGTAGTACTCAGCCACCGTGCGCTGGATGTTATCCACACTCACCAGTTTATCTTGCAGGGCAAGCAAGTCTTTGAGGGATTCGCGGATCAACTCGATGGTGATATCGCGGCCCATGAAGTGCGAGTGAGCAATGACCCGCTTGAGCGCGCCTTCGAGCTCACGCACGTTGGAACGAATGCGTTGAGCAATGAAGAAAGCTGCATCGTGTGGCAGATCAACTTTCGCCTGGTCTGCCTTTTTCATCAGGATCGCAACGCGGGTTTCCAGCTCCGGCGGTTCTACCGCAACGGTCAGGCCCCAGCCGAAGCGTGACTTCAAACGTTCTTCCAGGCCTTCGATTTCCTTCGGGTAACGGTCGCTGGTCAAGATGACCTGCTGACCGCCCTCGAGCAAGGCGTTGAAGGTGTGGAAAAACTCTTCCTGAGAACGTTCCTTACGGGCGAAAAATTGAATGTCATCGATCAGCAACGCATCAACCGAGCGGTAGAACCGCTTGAACTCGTTGATTGCGTTGAGCTGCAAGGCCTTGACCATATCAGCGACGAAGCGCTCCGAGTGCAGGTACACAACCTTGGCATTCGGGTTCTTCTTTAATAGGTGATTACCCACAGCGTGCATCAAGTGGGTTTTACCCAAGCCGACGCCACCATAAAGGAAGAGCGGGTTGTAACCATGCTTGGGGTTGTCGGCGACCTGCCAGGCGGCCGCGCGGGCCAACTGGTTGGATTTACCTTCGACGAAGTTTTCAAAGGTAAACGTACGGTTCAGGTAGCTGGTGTGCTTGAGCGCACCCTCTACCTGCACGGTGCGCTGTTCGGCGCGTACCGGTGCTTGCTGCGAGCTGGCGCCGGCCATTGGGTCGAAACTGTCGCGGGACGGTTCTTCATTTATAGGCGCGTTTTTCTGCGCCGATGATTTCGAAGGCGTCTGGGCAACGGGTGCTGGCGAGTTATTAACAGGCGCGGCTGCGGCCTGAGCCTGCGAGGCGCTCGCTGCCAACGGTGCATTCGGCGCGGCACGCGGGGCAGAGCTACGTTTGCTACCTATTAATAGGGAGAGTACGGGCGCGAGGCCATTGCCGTGTTCGTCGAGCAATTCGAGAACGCGGCTCAGGTACTTCTCATTGACCCAATCGAGAACAAAACGATTCGGCGCGTAGACACGCAACTCGTCGCCTTCGGCTTCGACCTGTAGCGGACGGATCCAGGTGTTGAATTGCTGGGCAGGCAGCTCTTCGCGCAAAAGCTCCACGCACTGCTGCCAAAGTTCCAC